>DASRGL010000378.1:0-15691 GCA_035651115.1 Chthonomonadaceae bacterium | reverse complement strand
GCTGCTGTGCGGCGCGCTCTCATCGGTTCGCGCCGATGTCTCTGTCTTGACCCAGCACAACGACAACGCCCGCACCGGAGCCAACCTCCAGGAGACCCTGCTCACCACCCAGAACGTCAACACGGCCCAGTTCGGCAAACTGTTCGCTCGCGCGGTGGACGGCCAGATCTACGCCCAGCCCCTCTATCTCTCCAACGTCAACATCGGCGGCAAGCAGCGCAACGTCGTCTTCGTGGCGACCCTGCACAATACCGTCTACGCCTTCGACGCCGACGCCCCGGACGCCTCGGCTCCGCTCTGGCAGATCAATCTGGGAACCTCCGTGGATATACTCACCGCATTCGGCTCCGCCATGAAAGAGATAGATAAGGAGATCGGCATCGTCGGCACGCCGGTTCTGTCCCCGGAGACGGGCCTGCTCTATGTCGTGGCGGCCACCCAGGACGCCAACGGCGGCCCCTACCACCAACTCCTCTACGCTCTCAACATCTACACCGGGCAGCCTATGAAAGGCAGCCCCATCGAGATCGCAGGTTCGGTCAACGGCAAAGGAGCCGGCAGTTCCGGCGGCGTGCTGGCCTTCAATCCGCTCAAGCATCTCCAGCGTTCGGCCCTGCTTTTATTGAATGGGGTCGTCTATATTACGTTCTGCTCGCATGGAGATCAGGGGCCGTATCACGGCTGGGTCTTCGCCTACGATGCCGCAACGCTGGAACAGGCAGGCATCTTCTGCACTACCCCGGACGGCACGCAGGGGGGCATCTGGATGTCGGGACAGGGGCCTGCCGCCGACGCCGACGGGCATCTCTACCTGATGACCGGCAACGGCTCCTTCAACGCCGACCAGACCACCGGCAGGGACTATGGCGACAGCTTCCTCAAGCTGCGCCTCGAGGATTCGACGTTCCAGGTTCTGGACTCTTTCACGCCGTACAATCAGGCGGTCTTGAGCGCCGGGGACACCGACTTAGGCTCTTCCGGCCCGGCGCTGCTGCCGGGGACGCCTCTGATCGTAGGCGGAGGCAAGGACGGGTTTCTCCACCTGATAGACCGCACCGCCATGGGCGGCTACAACTCGCTTGACAACAGCCAGATCGTGCAGAGTTTCAAGGCGACCAACGGGCATATTCACGGCTCACCGGTCTACTGGAACGGTCCCAACGGGCCGATGATCTATCTCTGGGGAGAGAACGACGCGCTGAAGGCGTTTCGCCTGGTCAACGGCGTCTTCGCTACCACTCCTGCATTCAGGAGCGCAATGTACGCTCCACGCGGAATGCCTGGCGGGATGCTGGCGATCTCAGCCAACGGCAGCACGGCAGGCACGGGTATTCTCTGGGCCTCCCTGCCGTTCAGTGGTGATGCGAATATGCAGACGCAGCCGGGCCTCCTGCGGGCTTTCGATGCCTCCACGCTGACCGAACTCTGGAACAGCCGTCAGAACGCGGCGCGTGACGACCTGGGCAACTTCGCCAAGTTCTGCTGCCCGACCATCGCCAACGGCAAAGTCTATCTGGCGACCTTCTCCAACCAGCTCGTCGTCTATGGGCTGTTTGTTCCCATGCCGCAGATCACTCCCGGTGGAGGAACCTCCGTTAACTCGGTGCGGGTCACGCTCTCGGATCCGGTTGCGGGGACGACGCTGCGCTATACGCTGGACGGCAGCGATCCGACGGCGACCTCGACGGCCTACTCGTCTCCTCTGCTGCTGACGCGCAGCGCGCTGCTGAAGGTGCGGGGGTTCAAGGCGGGCTATGCGCCCAGTGCGGTCGCGCAGGCGCGGTTTACGATCCTGCAGGGAGCGCGGGGCGGGAAGCAACCCGGCCCCTCGCCTATCGGCCCACCGCGCCCGCGCTGAGCTTCAAGCCTGAACAAGAGCAGCCTCTATGCGAAAGCCGAAAAACTGTCGGGAAGGAGTACAGACTGTTATGGCAGACGCGATTTCCGTTCCGCCGCCGCACGGCGCGATCGTCCTCTTCGATGGCAAGAACCTGGAACACTGGGTCCAGCGCGGGAGTGGCGAACCGGCGGCGTGGCCCATCGAGGACGGCGCCATGATTACGAAAGGCGGCGACATCCAGACCCTCGAACTGTTCCAGGACTTTTTTCTGCACCTCGAGTTTCGCGTTCCCGACTCGCCGCCGGAAGTGAAAGGGCAGGGGCGCGGCAACAGCGGCGTCTATCTGCAGGGCCGCTACGAGATCCAGGTCCTCGATTCCTGGGGGATTCTCGAACCGGGCAAGGGCGACTGCGGCGCGCTCTACAACTTTGCAGCTCCGCTCGTCAACGCCTGCAAGCGCCCGGAAGAGTGGCAGTCCTACGATGTCGTGTTCCGCGCGCCCCGCTTCGACGCGCAGGGCCGCATGACGGAGCAGGCCCGCGTGACCGTGCTGCAAAACGGCCTGGTCATCCAGAACAACGTCCTCCTGAACGGGCAGACCGGCGGGGCCATCAATGAGGACTACGCAGAGCCGGGGCCGCTCCTGCTGCAGGATCACGGCAACCTGGTGCGCTTCCGTAACATCTGGATTCTGCCTCTGCCGTTATCCGGCGCAGACCACTACTGAGCGCGGCCCTGCCCGACGGAACGCGCGGCCTGCCATGGGAACAGGCGCAGTGCGAAATTCGCGCTGCGCCCGCTTTGTCGCGCTCTGTCCTGCTTCAGAAAAGAGCGAGCAGGTCGTCGCTGCGCCGGAGAACGGTGCGGTCGTCCCGTTTTTCCGCGCCTCTTTCCAGATAGCCTCCGATGCTCTGGCCTTCCAGCACGCGAATCTCCAGAGTGTAGGGCGGCTCTATCCGAAACGGGGCCAGGCCGGAGAGCTGCTCGATAGCGCGCCTGGCTCCGGCCCGAATCTCCTCGCGAGCGCGCTGCGCCGACAGATGCAGCGCCAGTTCGATCCCCATTCCCTGCTTGGTCGCGACGGTCACGATGTCGGGAATGAGGGCGGCGGCTTCGGCGCACGCCTTATCGTCCCCGCTGAGGAAGATCGTGGGGACGCCCAGGCTGCCCGCCATCGCCGCGAAACAGCCGATCTCGCCGATGAAGCTGCCGTTGAGTTTATAGTACTCGATATGGCGGGACGAGTAGGTGTGGCAGAGCGGCGCGTCGGGCGTTCCCGCCATCGCGTGCTGGCCGACGAAGAAGACGGCGTCGAAGCTGGTATCGAGGCCGTAAGGGGCGCGCAGACCTCGCCCGTGCATAATAGAGCGGGCGGCGGGGTGCAGTTGCGCGAACGCCAGTCCGCCCGTGCCGTGTCCATCCAGCACGACGATCTCCGCCTCCGGCGCGGCGTCGCGAATGCCGTCTATCGCCGCGTTGACCTCGCCCGTGAGCAGCAGCATGGCCGCCGCCTTCTCTGGCGTCTCGCCTTCGCGGGTCTGTATCCACCGATTGACTCCTGCCGGGCCTTCCAGGTCGGTCATGATGTAGATCTTCATGCGCTCCTCCTCATTGATCGCTGGCTCTCTGTTCGCGGCGAACAGCAGGGATTCCTCACGCCGGATGGAATCGGGCAGAGAAGAGCCGCCGCGATTCGGCAGAGAGGGAACGCTCAGTCTCCCTTCTCCCACGCTGTGGGAGAAGGGGGTCGGGGGGAAGAGGGTGAAAATAGAACGGCTCTCGCAGAGGGGGCGAACCTGGACACGAGGAGAACCGACACCATGCTTTTGCCTGAGAGAAACGCGGACGGCAGACCAATCGTGGAACTGACCGAGGAGCAGCGCTACCTGCTCGATACGAAAGGCTGGCTGCTGATACCCGGCGTGCTGACGGAGGCGGAGACCGCCGAGATGCGCGACTTCTGCTATCGGCTGCGCCGCGACCCGGAATCGATTCCCCTGTCGGAACGCTCCTCGGCGGGCGGGCCGCTGCAACGCCTGATAGATCATCCGGTGGTCGTCGGCTTTATGAATGCGTTCGTGGCACACCCGGTTCTGGCGACCGCGCACGGTTACGGATTCCGCCTGGAAAGCACCTTTCTGACCATTCGGGCCAAAGGATCGCAGAACTTCAGCCCACACGGAGGAAACGGCCTCTTCACCTTTCCCGGCAACTCCCACACTTATAGCTGCTATCCGGGCGCGGCCAACAGCGGCCTGACCCGCGCCGTCTGGGAACTCAACCCGGTCGAAAAGGGCGATGGCGGCACGCTCTTCCTGACCGGCAGCCACAAGGCGGCCTTTCCGCCGCCCGCCTCCATTCAAGACCCCGATTCGCCGCTCTGGGAGACCTATCGCTGCCCTGCCGGTTCCCTGCTGTTCTTCACAGAAGCCCTGACGCATAGCGGCGCGGAGTGGAAGAACCCGGACGTGGAGCGAGTGGCGATCTTCAACTGCTACAACACGATCAACGCGAAGTGGCACGCCTGGAACCCGCATCCCGAACTGCTGGCCGCGATGCCGCCGCTGCGCCAGAGTCTCTTCCGCTCCGTCCACTGCCAGGACAACGCTGTGGAAGCCTAAAATCTCCATCCAGCCATAGGAAGTCCGTCAAGAAAGCTTCCGCTCCGCCGGTGTGGGTATCGGCTTGACGGTGGCAGAGAAGCAGCGTCCAATAAAAGGAAGCGGTTTATCGGATGGGAGGCCATTTTTTCGCGTCCGCCAAACAGGGGCTTGACATCCTCTGCTATACTCTGAATAGAGCGACGCTCAACGGTGCGGAGGGAAAGACAGACGCTTATGGGGCCGATACGAATGATGGCAAGCGGGCCGGAAAAACCTCTCCAGAAGACCACCCTGCGGCGGGTCGTCCGCACCTTCGCTCCCTATCGCGTGCAGATCGTCTGGACGGTGTTCGCCGTTCTTGGCTCCGCCACGCTGGGCCTGCTGTCGCCCTTCTTCCTCAAAATCATCGTGAACGCGGGCCTGCTGGCCCGCCGCCTCGATGTCGTCACGCGCTACACGGTCTACACGCTGCTCGCCACCCTCGGAGCCACCGCGCTCGGCCTCGGCTATAGCTATCTGAGCATCGTCATCGGCCAGCGCATCATGCGCGACCTGCGCAACCAGCTTTACGACCATCTTCAGGGCATGTCGCTGCGCTTCTTCACCGGCACGCGCACCGGCGAGATTCAGTCCCGGCTCGTCAACGATGTGGCCGGAGTGCAGTCCGTCGTCAGCGATACCGCCGCCAATGTCCTCTCCAACGTCACGACCGTCCTCTCCACGCTGGTCGCCATGATCTACATGGACTGGCGGCTCACGCTGCTTTCGGTGGGTATTCTGCCGCTTTTTGCCCTGGTCGCCACCCGCGTCGGCAGTTCGGCGCGCGGCGTGCGCAGCCGAACCCAGGCGAAGATGGCCGACCTGAACGCGACCATGCAGGAGACTCTCTCCGTCTCCGGCATCCTGCTGACCAAGATCAGCGGGCGGCGGGCGCTGGCGCTGCAAAAGTTCACCCAGGAGAACCAGGACCTGACGGAGCTGCAGATCCATCAGGCGATGATCATGCGCTATTTTTTCAACCTGATCGGCCTGACCTTCTCCCTCACGCCCGTGCTGGTCTACTGGCTGGCCGGGTATCTGATGGTAGCGCAGGGCGACCGGCATCTCAACCTGGGAACCATCGTCGCCTTCACCTCCCTGCAAGCGCGCCTCTTCTTCCCGCTCACCGGCCTCCTCAATGTGCAGGTGGAAGTGACCAGCGCGCTCGCCCTCTTCGACCGGATTTTCGAGTATCTCGACCTGCCCCAGGAGATCACCGACGCGCCCGACGCCGTCACGCTGGAGCCGCAGCAGGTGCGGGGGGAAGTCGCGTTCGACCATGTCCGGTTTCGGTATGAGGCGAGCCAGGAGACGCCGACGCTACAGGACATCACGTTTACCGCGCAGCCGGGGCAACTGGTGGCGCTGGTGGGCGCGTCCGGCGCGGGCAAGACCACGCTGACCTACCTGATTCCCCGGCTCTACGATGTGGAGGCCGGGCGCGTGATGATAGACGGTATAGATGTGCGCAAGATCGCGCTGGAGTCGCTGGGGCGGCTTGTCGGCGTGGTGACGCAGGAGACCTATCTCGTCCACGACACCATCCGGGCCAATCTGCGCTACGGCCGCCCGGACGCGACAGATGGGGAGCTGGTCGCTGCCGCAAAAGCCGCCGCCATCCATGACCATATCGCCTCCCTGCCCGACGGCTACGACACGGTGGTGGGCGAGCGCGGTTACAAACTCTCCGGCGGCGAGAAACAGCGCGTCGCCATCGCCCGCGCCATCCTCAAAGACCCGCGCCTCCTGATCCTCGACGAGGCGACTTCGGCCCTGGATACGCAGTCGGAACGGCTGATCCAGGCCGCGCTGGAGCCGCTCATGCAGGGCCGAACGACCTTCGCCATCGCGCACCGCCTCTCCACTATCCTCTCCGCAGACCTGATTCTGGTGCTGGAACAGGGACGCATCGTGGAGCGCGGCACGCACGAGCAACTGCTGGCGCTAGGCGGCGTCTACGCGCGTCTCTACTCCGTGCAGTTCCAGAACGGCGAGACTGCCCGCTCCGCCCCTGCGGAAGCCTTCCTCACGCGCTGACTCCCGCCAGGAACCGTCTGGACGGTATCATCGTTCAGACTTTGATGCGCTTCCACTTGCCGGAGTGGAAGAGGGCGACCGTCAGGATGCCGCCCACGACCGTCGTGATCGCCATCGCAAGCCAGGCTCCCCGCGCATTCAGGTGGAGAGGGAACATCAGCCATTCCGCCAGAGGCAGGCGCACGATCCAGAAGGTGAAGAAGGTGATGTAGGTCGGACGCAGCGTATCGCCCGCGCCCTGCAAGGCTCCCGTCAGCACCATGCCCAGCGCCAGGAACGGTTCGGAGAGCGCCATGATGCGCAGATAGTCCGCCGCCAGATGCCGCACGAGCGGGTCGCCGGTGAAGAGGAGCGGGAGGAGATTCGCCAGCGAGAAGAAGAGGACGGCCATCGCGCTCATGACGCAGATCGCCTGTCCTGTCGAAGCCCAGGCGCAGCGTTCGGCGCGTTCCGGGTCGCGCGCGCCGAGGCTCTGCCCCACCAGCGCCGAAGCCGCCACACTGTAACCGAAACCGGGCATGAACGCGATGGATTCGGCCCGCATCCCGATCTGCATCGCCGCTACGCCCGCCGCCGCTTCCGGCGCGCGCGCCAGAATGCCGGTGAACGACATCATGCCGAGCGTGCGAATGACGGCCTGAATCGCCGCCGGGATGCCAATGCGCAGGATGCGCCAGAGCCACTCTACCTGGGGAATCAGATGCGCGCGGCGCAGCGCCTCGGCCAGCGGCGAGCGCACCACCGCGCCGAAGAACAGCGTCATCCCGACCCACTGCGACAGGGCAAAGGCCGTTCCTGCGCCCTGCACGCCGAGGCGCGGAAAGCCGAGCCGTCCGTAGATAAGCGCCGCATTCAGGCTGATGTGCGTCGCGATGGCAACGACCGTCACGAGCATTGGCGTGCGCGTATCGCCCAGGCCGCGAAACGCGGCGTGGAACACGTTCATGATAAACAGAGGCAGCGCGCCCAGCAGCGCCGCGCTGAGAAACTGTATGCAGAGCGCCGCCGCTTCCGGGTTGTGGCCTCTATCCAGCATCCAGCCGACGATGACGCTCCGTCCCATATAGGTCAGCGTGCCGAAGACGAGGGCCAGCGCCACCGCCAGCGCCAGCGATTGCCCCGTCGCGTGAACGGCCTCCTCATGGTCGCCCGCGCCGGTGAAGCGGGCCACGAGCGCCGTCGTCCCCACTGTCACGCCCATCGCCAGCGAGATGAGCAGAAAGAGGACGCTGCCGCCCACGCCCGTCGCCGCCAAAGCCTGCGGCGCATTGGACAGATGGCCGACGAAGAAGGTGTCCATCATCCCGTTGACCGTCTGGAGCAGCATCGTCATGACGGAGGGCCAGGCCAGCGTCCAGACCGCATGGTGCAGCGCGCGCGTGGTCAGTCGGGCAGGCAGCACGCTCTCTTCCTCAGCTCCAGCAGCAGGCAGAGGCGGCTGTATATCGGTTCCGTTGCTGGCAAGGATCGCCGTCTCTGGTGAATTCGCGGCGTCTACGGTGACGGCGGTCAGGTCGGTCTCTACGGTTTTGGGGGGATGGTCCGGCATAACGTTCCTTGTTGAAGTCCCTGCGTCAGGCGGTCAAATGGCGCGCTCTATAGTGTACCCGTTAGAGGCAGCCAATCTTTCTTCTACGTTTGAGTCGGGCCGGAAGTTTACCTAGACACGGGGTTGGATACCCCGGTCTGGAGTTGCCAAGCCTGCCTGCGCACGCTGGAGTCCACGCAGGTGGACTTGGCACCTCCAGACCGGCCTTTCAAGGCCGCATGGCAGCGGCAGTTGAAATCGGGGCGCATTTCGTGTTACAATGGCCCATGTTGCCGACCCCGACGCCGACGCGTCCGCCGGAGAAAGGCGAAGCCCTTGATACCGCTGCGCGATAACAATCCGACGCGAAGTTTCCCCATCATCTGCGTGCTGATCATCGCGGTGAACGTCGCCGTGTTTCTGTGGGATCAGTTGCATCCGATGTTGGTGCGGGATATTGTGTTGACGCGCTACGGCCCGCGCGCGATCCAGATGCCCATCGGCGAACTCTCGCTGCACTATGCGATGATTCCGGCCCTGGTGACCGGGCAGGGGAGCGAAAACGTCCGCCTGCCCATAGACGTGCAACCAGCCTGGCTGACCATTTTCACGTCTATGTTCCTGCACGCCAACTGGCTCCATATCGGCGGGAACATGCTCTACCTGTGGGTCTTCGGCAACAATATCGAGGACGTGCTGGGCAAAGGGCGTTTTGTGCTGTTCTATCTGCTCAGCGGCCTCGGCGCGGCGGCGGTCCATATCGCCAGCGATCCGAGTTCGACGATCCCGACGGTCGGCGCAAGCGGCGCGATAGCCGGGCTGATGGGCGCGTATCTGCTGCTCTATCCGGGAACGCAGATACTGTGCCTCGTCCCCATCTTCTTTTTCGGGATGTTCTTTGACCTGCCCGCGATCCTCGTCATCGGGCAGTGGTTCGTGCTGCAGTTTATCAATGCGCAGTGGCTGGGCAGCGGGGAGATGCTTCGAGGCGGCGGAGTGGCCTATCTGGCGCACATCGGTGGGTTCCTGACCGGGCTGCTGCTCATCGTGCTGTTCGGAGGGCGCGGGCTGCTCCGACCGCCACCGGCGCGGCGCGGCTTCGATGAGGACTTTCTCCCCTTACGCTGACCGACGTAGCCCATAATGATGCGAGTCCCGGTCACGGATAGGGCGCGGACTCCAGGCAGGAGTGAGAATGCACAGAGGTTTGCGGGGACTGCCGCTGTTGCTGGCCGTTTTCATCGCCGTCGGAACGTTCGCCGGGCTGCTGGCAGCGGCCCGGCGTTTCCATGTCGAGATGGGCAATCGCCGGGTCGAACTCGCGCTGGAATGGACGGAGGTCTCCAACCTGGCGCAGATGAACCCGCAGCATGTCCCGCTCCCGACGATCCTGGAACGGTTCAAAGCGCAGGGCGTCAGCACGCTGGTCATCGTTGAGGACACGCTGGCTTCCCTGGAACAGGCAGGCGCAATCCGCCGGGCGGACAGCGCGGCGGAAGGTCTGTTCGCGGTGGATAGTCGGGCGACCCTGGCACGCCTCCGCGCGGCCCTGGCGCTGCGCGGGCTGCCGGTGAACACCCTGGAAGGCTCGGAAAGCGCCAGAGGCACGCGCTTCCTTTATGCGCCCCGGCGCGATGGCACGCAGAGGCAGGAAGGCATTTTCGTTCCCATCGAGTACGCGAACCTGCGAACGCTCGGCCTGGGACTGCCTCCGGAAGCGGTGGCAGCGGCAAAGGCGGCGGGACTGCGCATCGCCGGGCGCATCGGCAACTTCCCCGGCGTCTCCCCGACCAGCGCGGCGAATGCGCTGCACAGCCTGCGCGCTCAGGGCGCAACGACGGTCATCTTTACGGGCGACGACGTTCTCGGCTATCGCGGCATCGAGAAGGAGGTCGCCGCCGATCTGAAGGCATCGGCGGCAAAGCCGGAGGCGGTCGAGACCGACGCGGGCGGGGGCGCAACTCCCCTCACTTACGGCGCGGTGGAGTTCGGCAAGCAGAAGGGCGACGAGAAGCTGACGGCGGCGCTCAAAGGCGATTACGTGCGCGTCCACAGCATCCAGGCGGCAGAGATGGGCCAGCTCGACGAGAACGAGGCCGTAGACCGCTTCGTGCGCGCCGCCCGCGAGCGCAACATCCGCTTCTGCTATGTACGCCTGTTCACCTTCGCGGGCGAGGACCCGGTCAGCGAGAACGTCGAATATGTCAAGAAGATCGCGAGGGGTATCGCGAAGGGCGGCGCGTTCACGGGCGGCGGGCTGGAGTTCGGGGCGGCGCGGCCCTTCGCCGAGACGGGCGTTCCCTCCGCGCTGTTCGTCCTGGTGGCGCTCGGCGTGGCGGCGGGCGCGGTCTGGATGGCGCGGCTCTTCTGCCCGCTGCCAAGACGCCTGGAGGTGCGCCTGCTGATCGCTCTCTGCGTCCTCTGCATCGGGCTGACACTGCTCGGCGAGACCGGGCGCAAGCTCGTTGCGCTGCTGGCGGGCATCGCGTTCCCGGCGGCGGCCTGCCTGAAGACGTTCCCGCGCACGGAACCCGATCTCCTCGCGCTGGCCTCCAACGGTTCGCAAGCGCCATCGCTTCCCGGCGACAGAGCCGCCTGCCTGCGCGCTGCCGTGCGCGGCCTGGCGCTGGCAAGCGCGATCACGGCGCTGGGCATCGTGTCTGTCATCGGCCTGCTGGCGACACGGTCTTTCATGCTGCACGCCAGCCAATTTCTCGGCATCAAGGCGCAGCACGCCGTTCCCCTACTGATCGTTGCGCTGGCGGCGACGCTCGGCGGCGCGGCCGCGCCGGGCGAGACCTGGAAACGGTACAAAATGCGGGCCGAAGAGCGGCTGCGCCTGGTCTGGAACGAACCGGTGCGCATCGGCCTGCTGCTGCTCGGAATCGTCGCGCTGGCAGGGCTGGCGCTGGTCGTGGCGCGCACGGGCAACGATCCGGGCGTCGGCGTCTCCGGCTTCGAGTTGAAGGGCCGCGCGCTGCTGGATCGGCTGCTGCCGGTGCGCCCGCGCACGAAGGAGTTCCTCATCGGGCATCCGGCATTCATCCTGGGGCTGGCCTGGTGGTGGCGCGGGCGGCGCAGGCTGGCGATTCCCTGCTTCGTGGTGGGCAGCCTGGGGCAGGTCTCACTGCTCAACACCTTTTGCCATATCCATACGCCGCTTATGATCTCCGCCTGGCGGGATGGCCTGGGGCTGATTCTGGGAACGCTGCTTGGTATGGCACTGTTTTTGCTGCTGGAGATGGTGATGCCGCCGCCCTCCGATGTCGCGTCTATAACAGAGAGGGCAGTGCGGCCCCCTTTTGAGCGTGCGGGAAGCAGGGAGTGAGCGATGCAATTTGCGGTTTCGGGCTACTACGGCTGCGGCAATGCGGGCGATGAGGCGGTCTTGGCGGGCATTAACGAGGCGTTCGCACGGCGGGCAGGCGACTCCGTGAACCTGGTCGTTCTGTCGCAGAACCCGGCAGCGACTTCCCGCCTGCACGGCCTGGCGGCAGTGGATCGGATGAATCTCTCCGTCGTGCGGCGCATCCTGGCTGACAGCGATATGCTGCTCTCCGGCGGCGGCAGCCTGCTTCAGGACACGACGAGTATGCGCTCGCTGCTCTACTATCTGTGGATCGTGCGCCTGGCCTATAACCTGCGCGTGCCGGTCATGTTCTATGCGCAGGGATTGGGGCCGCTGCGCCGCGCGCTGTCCCGGACGCTGGTACGGATGGTGGCGAACCGCGCCGCCTACATCACCGTGCGAGATGAGCCTTCGGCGCGGCTGCTGATGTCGCTTGGCGTGAGCCGCCCGACCGTCGAGGTGACGGCAGACCCGGCGTTCGCGCTCTCTCCAGCGCCGGATGCTTTCGTGGAGAAGCTGTTTGAAGCCGAAGGTCTGCCGACCGATGCGCCGCTCATCGGGGTCGCGCTGCGGGCCTGGGGCGGCGCGAGCGAGACGAATCTGAATGCTTACGCCCGCCTTTTGACGGAACTGGAAGCGCAGTGCCGGGCGCGGGTCGCGCTGCTGCCGATGCAGACTCCGGGCGATGTCGCCTTCGCGGAGGAGGTCGCGCGGCGCTCCGGGGCGTCGGGGGCGTTCGCCATCATCCGCCACTCCTATCCGCCGGATACGCTGCTGGGGCTGGTCGGGCGGATGCAGGCGGTCGTCGCGATGCGGCTGCACGCGCTGATCTTTGCGGCCCGCGCCGGCGCGATTCCGTTCGCCCTCTCCTACGATCCCAAAGTCGAGAACCTGATGCGCGGCCTCGGCCTCGCCGATTCGCTCGAAGCCTGGCACGGCTTCGACCCGGAAGAGGTCGCCGCACGAGTCGCTGCGCTCCTGGCCGACCGGGAAGCCCGCGTCGCCGCCCTTCGCGCGCAGACCCCTGACCTGGAGCGCCTCGCCCTCCGCAACGCCGACTGCGCTCTCGACGTGGCAGAGCGCCTGCACCGCGACTCCTGCCGCTTCGTCTCCTGATAATACCTCCTCCTGCAAGAAAAATTCTTGACAGCCCGGAAAAGGTATGTTATACTCCTGACTGGTAGGCTAAAATACTTTAGCAGAGATACGGGCAATGACGCAGCGTTCCAGAGCGAACAAAAACCGTCCCACTTTAGGCGATATTGCTAAAAAGGCCGGGGTTTCAGTCACCACCGCCTCTCTGGTGCTTGGCGACAAGGCGGCCAAGCATCGTATCGCCGAGGAGACCTACCAGCGCGTCAAACAGGCCGCCGCCGAACTGGACTACGCACCCAATCTGCTTGTCCACTCGCTGCAACGCGGCTCGACCCATATCCTCTCGTTCTTTAACGGCTATCGTCATCGGGGCGCGCAAGACCTGTATATGGACACGCTTTCCACTGCCATCGAGCGCGCGGGCGGGCGCTACGGCTACGACATCCTGGTCAACTGCGATTTCAACCGCACCCCCGAAGAGATGTATCGGCATCTGAACGGCGGCGTGGTGGACGGCGTTCTCTTCTTCGCGCCGCTGCCGAACGATCCGCTCCTTCCCTTTCTGCGGGCCTCTCGCCTGCCAACCGTCCTGCTGAACGCGCGCGACGAGACGGGCGTGCTGCCCTGCGTCAAAGATGATGTGGAATCGGGAATGCGCCAGGTCGCGGAGCGCCTGCTGGCTCTGGGGCATCGCCGCATCGCTGTGTTTTCCGAAAATGTCTACGCCAGCCGCGACACGCAGGAGCGTATCGCCTGGCTGCAAACCTTTCTTCAGAAGGGAGGTGTTGTCATCCCGGAGCGCTGGATACTGCCCTATGAAGGCGACACCAGAGCCAGCTTTCTCGCTCTGATGCGCGAGCCGGAACCACCGACCGCACTCTTCTGCTGGCGTGATCGTATCGCCTACTATCTGCTGGAACACTGCGAAAAGCTCGGCATCGCGGTTCCAGACCAACTCTCGGTCATCGGTTACGACGGTCTGCACTGGCCTGCCGCGACGCGGCACACCGCCGCTTCGGTCAAGGTAGACCTGGACGCTCTGGCCGATGCCGCTATCCGTCTGTTGCTGCAAACGCTTCAAGGTTCGGAGCCGGATTCGGTCAACACGCTGCTTCCCGTCACGCTGATGGAAGGCACGACGCTGGCCCCGCCCCTACGTGTCGCATACTTGAAAGGAGAAACCGAGGATGTTTCCCAAGCACCAGAGAAGTCGCAAGTATGGTTTTACCTTGATTGAGTTGCTCGTCGTCATCGCCATTATCGCGATACTGGCCGCGATCCTCTTCCCCGTTTTCGCCCAGGCCCGCGAAAAGGCGCGCGCCACAACCTGCCTTTCCAACATGAAACAGGTCATGCTGGGCGAATTGATGTATGCGCAGGACTTCGACGAATCCCATAGCTGGACATGGGGCTGGGATCCCACCTGGGTTCCCTGGCATCAGCAGATCAACCCCTACATCAAGAACCAGCAGCTCTGGAAATGCCCCAGCGACCCCTGGGATCGCGGGTCGGATGCACTGGACAGCACGCAGAAGGCCATTCCGGTCTCCTACAGCCAGAACTTCCGATGGCCGGAAGATAGCTGGGGATGGGGAGCCGATTCGCCCAGTTGGACGATGTCGCCCGCCGCCTCTGCCGACGCTTCCATCACCTCGCCGGCCTCGACCATCTTCGTCGCCGAGCGTCCGAACTGGTATCATCAGTGGAACGCGGGGTGGGCGACCGACGTTTTCTGGGACTACAACGAGTTCACCATGCAGAAGGGCGGCGCGACGCTGCATTCGCAGGGCGGCAACTATGCCCTGTGCGATGGGCATGTCAAATTCATGCGGCGGGAGCAGACGACCAGGCCGGTCGGCAACCAGACGACCGATCCTTCCAAGCGCGACCCGGCGGTCGGTCCCTGGCCGAACGGCATGTGGGATAAGCGGCAGTAAGCGCCTTCTCCTGAACATCGCGAGCCGGGTGCGTTCCAGATCGTACCCGGCCTCCCATAAGGAAGATAGGACGATGAAGAAAGAGGTCAGTCCGGTCGTCGTGGTGGTGGCCCTGGTCGTGATGGTGGCCGTCATCGTGGGCGGCTATATCTACTATGCCAGTCCCCATACTCCTGCCGGATTCAAATATACGCCGGGCGTGCCGCCCTGGAAGGAGAAGGGGGCCGCGCCTTATAAGCCGACTCCCGACTACCCGGCTTCCCCCGGCGGGACGGCAACGCAGAGCGCGGCGACCCCGGCGGCTCCGCCTGCGATGGGCAGGAAACCATAGCCGGCGTCTCCCGTTACTTTTTTCCTCGGTACTGCATCTAAGGGTCAGAAAAGCATGACTCGTCGAGAGTTTCTTCGCCATGCTATCGCCACCGCCGGAGGCGCGGCCTTGAACCAGGCACGCGCGGCTGCCACCAGGCAGCCGCCCGACACAGCCCTGACGCTGAACATTCAGACGACTCGCCGCCATCAGGTCATCGAAAACTTCGGGGCGGCGGACGCCTGGAGTATGGATCCCATCGGACGGGAATGGACGAAGGAGAACCGCGAGACGCTGGCCGACCTGCTGTTCTCTCGCGACAAAGGCATCGGCCTCTCGCTCTGGCGGTTCAACATCGGGGCGGGCGGGGCCGTGACCGATAGGGCCAAGCTGTGGGATCCCTGGCGCGGCGCGGAGTGTTTCCGGCAGACGGAAGCGGACGGCTACGACTGGACCAAGCAGGCGGGGCAGCAGTGGTTCTTGCAGGCCGCCAGAGCGCGCGGCGTGCCGCAATTCCTCGCCTGCGCCTACAGCCCGCCCGTCTGGATGACGAAGAACGGCCACGCCTACTGCGATAAAGCCTCCGGCTCGACGAATCTGAAGCCTGGTTACGAGGTCGCGTTCGCCCGCTTCCTGGCCGATGTCGTGCAGCATTTCCAGGAGGAGAAGGGCATTCCCTTTCGGTATCTCAGCCCACTGAACGAGCCGAACTGGGCCTGGGAAGGCGGGCAGGAGGGCTGCCGCTACAGCAATGCCGACATCGCGCGCCTGGTGCGCGCCCTGCACAACGAACTGGCCGCCCGCAAGCTGGATGTCGAGATAGATGTGCCGGAGGCGGGCGATCTCATCTCCCTGCTGGACGACGCGCAGTTTCGGGAGTGGTCAGGCGCAAAACAGTCGGACGCCTTCTATACCGGCGGCAACCACGAACTCGGCGTGGGGAAATATCGCGA
>DASRGL010000377.1:0-6141 GCA_035651115.1 Chthonomonadaceae bacterium | reverse complement strand
GGTCTCCACGACCGCGAGGGTATAACTGGGCGTCTCCTGCGCCTTGAGGTAGTCCACCAGCGTATTCGTCTCGCTCTCGCTCAGATAGCTCCCCTGGACGCGCAGCGGCTTGGCGGCGTCGATGGGCATAAACAGCATGTCTCCGCGCCCGATAAGCCGTTCCGCGCCGTTCATATCCAGAATCGTCCGGCTGTCCACCTGTGAGGCCACCGCAAAGGCGATGCGCGACGAGATGTTCGCCTTGATCGTCCCGGTGATGACATCTACCGAAGGCCGCTGCGTCGCGATGACCAGGTGGATGCCCGTCGCGCGGGCCAACTGCGCCAGGCGGCAGATGCCCGTCTCGATCTCCGGCCCCTGCTGCATCATCAGGTCGGCCAGTTCGTCCACGATCAGCACGATATAGGGCAGGCGGTCGCCCTCCGGCACGCGCTGGTTGTAGCCGTCTATGTTGCGCGTTCCCATCACCGAGAAGGCGTCGTAGCGCCGATCCATCTCCTTGAGCGCGGCCCGGAAGGTTCCTGCCGCCTGCTTCACATCTTTGACGACCGGGTGCATCAGGTGCGGGATGCCGTCCCATAGGCTCAGTTCCACCCGCTTCGGGTCTATCATCAGCAGCTTGAGTTCGCGCGGCGTCGCCCGGTAGAGCAGGCTGGCGATGATGCTGTTGAGGCAGACCGATTTGCCGGAGTTGGTCGAGCCGCCGATCAAGAAGTGCGGCATCTTGGCGAGGTCGGCGTACTTGTACTGTCCCGCCACGTCCTTGCCAAGCGCGAAGGTCAGCTTCGAGGGCGCGTTGCGGAACTCGTCCGTATCCAGGCACTCCCGCAGGCTCACCACCATCGGCGTCGCGTTCGGAACCTCCACGCCGATAGCAGACTTGCCGGGGATGGGCGCCTCCACGCGCACATCAATGGCCGCCAGGCTCATCGCCAGGTTATCCGCCAGGCTGACGATCTTGCTCACCTTGATTCCGGGCGCAAGCTGGATCTCGTAGCGCGTCACGCTCGGCCCGCTCGCGACCTCGACTACGTTCGCGCCGATATTGAACTGCTCCAGCGTCTGCTCGATGATATGGACTTTGTCCGTCAGTTCCGCCTGCGAGCGTTTCGAGGTGGCGGGCGGCGACTCTTTGAGCAGGGTGAGCGGCGGCAGGACGAAGACGGAGACGGGAGGCGTCTCGGCAGGCAGCGGAGCGGCGGGCGTCTCCTTCGCCGCCTTTCTGTTCTGCGCCTCCCTGCCGTTGGCGGACGCAGGCTCCTTCTCGGCCTTAGAACCTGCTGTCGCCGGGGCTGCCGCCTCGGCAGCAGGCGCGTCCTCCTCTGGCTCCGGCCTGCTGCGCCAGGGCAGAGTCAGGTTGAACAGGTTCAGCCCTTTGCCGGACTTCGCCAACTCCGCGTTGACGGCGTCGCCTGCCTCCGGCAGGGAGCGTGACGAACCGTTGGCAGGAACCAGGGCGCGCTCCACCACGCGGGCCGCGCGCTCGGCCCGGTCTTCCCGGCTGGCGGCGACGGCCAGCGCCTTCTCCGCTTTCGGACGGCTCTCCTTGCTGCGCGCGGGAAGCAGGGCCGCGCTCGCCTGCACGCCTTTCCCGATGCCGCGCCCCGCGGCCTGCGCCCCGGCCCGGCTCTGCCGCCAGAGTTGGCGCACGATCTCGATGAAGGGCTGATCTCGGAGCAGAACCAGGGCGACCGCCGCCAGCGTCACAAGAAATAGATAGCTGATGGCACTGCCGAAGAGCAGGTGCAGCGCGGAGCCGAAGAGCGCGCCGATCCAGCCGCCCGCGCGCTGGGCCTGCGCGTTGTCCCATCGCGACGGGTCGGGAACGGCGGCCAGATGCCGCCAGGTGACATAGTCGAGGAACAAAAGCAGTAAACCGAACGACGAATGGGAAAAAGAGAAGCGGTCGTAGCCGATAAGTATATAGGTGGCGACGATCATCATCAGGACGGGCAGCACATAAGCCCCTGTCCCGGCCAGCAGGCGCAGGGCGCTATCTACCTGCCCAGGAAGCAGCCCCGGCTGCGGCCAGGTCAGGCAGAGCAGGCTGGCCGCGCCGAAAAAGAAGAGCAACAGGCCGCAGATGTCCTGCGTGTGCCGCGAAACGGCTTCCGGCTCCGAGCGGCGCGAGCGTTGGACTTTGACCATGACGCGATACCTCCGCGCAAAGTATATCAGAAATGCGATAGGAGGTCAATTGTGCGCTAATTTCAATGGGTATATTTTGTTGGATTGACTCCCGATACGACAGAAAAAAGAGAACACTCGCTATGAAATCTTCGTTCTCAAGCAGGAATCGTCGCAACGAGTTTGTAATCTGCGGTCAAGTACTCTTCCAAAGTCCGCCTGGGCCGTGCGGCCAGGCATAACGGTACGCCACGATGCCCGACACTCCCCTAGCGACCAATCGAATCGGCGACCAGGAGGTGGAAGCGCCTCAACCGAGCCTCACCGCGCCTTCCCCGATTGCGCCCTCCAATCTCGATCCGCTCTGGCAGCAGATGCTCGAACGCCTGCCCATCGGCATCGCCGTCCTCGATCGGCGCTCCCAACAGACGCTCTGGATCAATCCCGCTCTGCAGACGCTGCTGGAGGGCGCTATCGGCGTGTGCGCGGTCATCGGCCTGTCCCCGGCAAAATATCTGCCCGGACTGGATGCGGAGCGATGGCAGGCCGTCCTGAAGAGCGTGCTGAAGTCGGAGCCGGGCGCGGCGGCGGCGCAGCGTCTTCAGTTCGTGCATTATACGACGCGCAACATCACCTACTGGGATTGGACGCTTCAGCCTATCGAAGACGGATCGCCTCCACACCACCTGATGCTCCTGGTGGAGAGCGTCAGCGAGAGGGTGATGAACGAGCGGCTCTTGGGCAGCGCCGTGCGCAAAGCGGATCGCGCGCTCCGCCGCGCCGAGGCGCTCGCCCGGCTGACCCAACAGGTCAACGCCTCGATGACCACGCAGGAGGCGCTGCGCAACGTCACCCAGGAGGCGGCGGCCTTCTTCGAGACCCCCTATGCGGCGGTGCTGCTGCTGCGCCCGGAAGGTCGGCAGTTCGAGATCGGCTATGGCATCGGCCTCAAGGAGACCGAGCCGTCTCTATCTTACCTCGACCGCGCGCGCACGCTGGCGGATCACGCTCTGGAGGAGCGCAAAACGCTCGTCCTGACCGGCGACAGGATCAAGAGCTACCAGACGCCGAACCTGGCGAACGGCAAGCCTCCGGCGGCCATTATCAGCAGCCCCATCTGGCATGATGACCGTATCTATGGCGCGCTGGAGGTCTATAGCGACGAACCGCGCGACTTTTCGGAGGATGCCCGCGCCCTGATGATGGCCTTCGCCAACCAGACGGCCATCGCGCTCGCCAAAGCCGACCTGTACGAGCAGGTCGCCGCGCAGCGCCGCCAGTTGCAGACCATTTTCGACAACGCGCCGGTCGGCATTCTCTATTTCGACACCGGACAGCGCATTCTGGCCGTCAATGCGGCGGCGGCGCGCATCTTCGGGCAGCCGCTCGAAACGCTGGCGGGACAGACGCACCCGGACCTGCTGCGCGACCTGCCTCCCGGTCTTTTCGATCAGGTCAGGCGCGGTCAGCCGTTCCATGCCAGCCACACCATCTTCCATTCCGACCGCCCGGAACACGAGGGGATCGTCTGCGACCTGTCTCTGCTGCCGGTCCGCGATGAGGCGGGGCGTGTCGTCGGCGTGCTGATGCTCACCTTCAACGTGACCGAACTGGTCAAGGCGCGGCAGGAGGCCGATGCGGCCCGCGCGGCGGCGGAGACGGCCCTCGACCATGTGCGGGCCGCGCAGTCGCAGATGGTGCAGATGGAGAAGATGCGCGCTATCGGGGAACTGGCAAGCGGCGTGGCGCACGATTTCAACAACGCCCTGATGACCATCCTCGGCTATGCCGAGATCGCCGAGGAGACGCTCGACGACCCGGAGACGCTCCGATCCCATCTCGCCATTATCCGCAAAGCCGCCGAGGATGCGGCCAGCACCGTGCAGCGTCTCCAGCGGTTCGCCCGCCAGCGTGTGGTCGCCAATGGCGCGCCCACCGATGTCAACCTGATCGTGCAGGATGTGATCGAGATGACCCGACCGCGCTGGAAGGACACGGCGCAGAAGGAGGGACGCACCTACCATGTCCGGGTGGACCTGAACCCTGTGCCGACCATCCTGGCCGAGCCGAGCGGCCTGCGCGAAGTCCTGGTCAATATGATCCACAACGCCCTCAACGCGATGCCCGAGGGCGGCACGCTCACCTTGAGTACCCGCACGCATGGCCCCCAGCAGGTCGAGATCGAAGTCGCCGATACCGGTATCGGTATGCCGCCGGAGGTCGTCGCGCGTGTCTTCGATCCGTTCTTTACCACGCGCGGCGTCGAGGGAACCGGGCTGGGCCTGGCCGTCTCCTGGACGATCGTGCAGCGACATGGGGGAACCATCGCGGTCGAGAGCAAGCCGGGGGAAGGCACGCGCTTCTTTGTGCGCCTGCCGATCAATGCGCCGGAGGCCGCGACACAGAGCGAGCAAGCCGCCGAAATAGAGCCTCTGGCGGCGCAGGCCCGCCTGCTGGTCGTGGACGATGAACCGTTCGTCGCCAGCGTCCTGATGAGCATTCTCAGCCGACATGGATACCGGGTCACCGTCGCCCACAGCGCACAGGAGGCGCTGACCCTGCTGCGGGAGAAGCCGACAGAGTATAATATGGTACTCACCGATCACGGAATGCCGGGCATGACGGGACTGCAACTGGTCGAGGAGATCAAGCGCGTGTGGCCGGAGATGCCGGTTGTGCTGCTGACCGGCTGGGGCGAGAATCTCTTGCAGATGCACTCCGCCGAGACGCTGCCGGATGTGGTGCTGGCAAAACCGATCAATCAGAGCGATCTTCTGGACGCCCTCTTGCGGGTGTTCCACGCGGCAGCGGAAAAATCGCCCGCGCCCCCCGCGACGCCCTGGGAAGGCGCACCTGCGGCGGCAGAGCGCGACGGAAATCGGCAGAACGGGGCAGAAGACAAACCAGATGAAAAAAGCGAGGGACGCCAATAGACCGGCGGCGGAGGCACAGCGCGATCCTAACGCCAAAAAGACGATCACCTTCAATCGGCGCGCGCGCCACGAGTACGAGATACTGGATACTTACGAGGCGGGCCTGGCGCTGGTCGGCACGGAGGTGAAGTCGCTGCGGGCCGGGCGGGTCAATCTCCAGGACGCTTTCTGCCGGATCGAGAACGGGGAAGCCTGGCTCTATAATATGCACATCACGCCCTATGAGCAGGGGAACCGCTGGAACGTGGAACCGCTTCGCAGGCGCAAACTGCTGCTGCACCGCTGGCAGATCGAGGAACTGCGCGCCAAAACGGAGCAGAAAGGGCTGACCATCGTGCCGCTGGCCCTCTTTTTTCAGCGCGGTTTCGCCAAGCTGGAGATCGGTCTGGCGCGCGGCAAGAAGCTGTACGACAAACGCGAGGCTATCGCCGAGCGCGACCAGGAGCGGGAAGCGCGGAGGCAGGCGGTCGGCAGAGAATGAACGGAATCGGGAGGGGCTGCAGGCCGATTCACTGCTCGCGCTGCTGCTTCTCGAAGCGCTTTCGGCCTTTCTTCGGCATCGAAGCTGTCCAACTCGGCGAGCGTGACGGTTTTCATGGGGAGGTTCCCTCTCCTTCCGCAAACTTCGAACATCTCCCAAAACGGTTCCCTCCCCTTGCAGAGGGGAGGGTTAGGGAGAGGCGCGGATAGACGCGCCTGCCTGTCCGCAAGGCGCTGCCATGTGAACGTCTGCCCACATGGCAGGCTCAGAGGGTCGCGCGGCCCTTGGTCGCCAGATTATAGACCAGGAGGACGAGCGCGACGACCAGCAGCACATGGATGATGCCGCCGCCAACATGCAGCAGCAGTCCCAGCAGCCAGATGACGAACAGGATCACGATCACGGTCCAGAGTAAGTTTGCCATCGTTGTCTCCTTCTCCGCCCTATTCCCGTGAATGCGCGGGAAGAACGGCGCGCTCCGCAAAGCAGAAGCTTCCCGTTCCGGCGGCTGACGGTAGACAGACGGTTCCGGCGCGAGAATGTTCCTGTGTCTGAACGCGCCGAAGAGGAAGCGGGGACAAAGGAGGCCCGCGAGGAGGC
>DASRGL010000376.1:0-8411 GCA_035651115.1 Chthonomonadaceae bacterium | reverse complement strand
GCGGACTTGGAAGCGGTTCAGGTGGCTCGGTGCGAAACGCTTTCAACGATGACGGAAGAAGTGCGCGGACGCACGCTCTTCCACTGGTGGCCCAGGATTTCTAAATAATGACGCTTCCACCGGAGTTGATATAAGATGCAGGCTGACCGACAACCGGACAGCTTCTCGGCCTCGGAGCGAGCGATCCCCTCTCCGAGGCCTGTCTACGCCTCGCCTCTGCGCGCAATAGCGATCGGGACAGGAGGCGTCGCCCTCCTGTGCGCCATCACGCCCTACAATGATTATCACCTGCATAACACGTTCCTCTACGGCAACCATCTGCCGATTGGCGGGCTTTTTGTGTTCGCCGTGTTGGTCATGGCCGTGAACCCGCTGCTCCGGCGGTATCTCCCCCGGTGGGCTTTTCGGCCCGGCGAACTGCTGCTTATCTGGGCCATGCTCACCTGCGGCGCGGGGTTGGCCTCGTCGGGCCTCTGGCGGTATCTCGGCCCGATGGTGGTCGCGCCCGCCTACTTCGCCGGTTCCGGCAGTCCGTGGCTTGAAGGGTTCGCGCAGAGTCCGGACTGGCTGCTGCTCACGCGCGATCCGCAAAGCCCCCTGGCGCGCTGGTTCTACTACGGCCTGCCGCCGGGGCAGCCGGTTCCCTGGTCAGCCTGGACGCCCGTCGTTGCGGCCTGGGGCATCGCGTTCGGCCTCATGGTCGCCTTCTCCCTGGGCCTTGCCGCCCTGTTCCGCAGGCAATGGGTCGTGCAGGAGCGCCTGACGTTCCCGCTCGCCCAACTCCCCCTTCAGATCGTGGCCGACAACCAGACGGGCCGGCCGCTCTGGCGGCAGCGCCTCTTCTGGGCGGGCTGCCTGACCGTCATCTGCCTGCACGGCCTGAGTACCGCCCATGCTTTCGCGCCGAGTATACCGGGCGCGCCCGACAAGGTAGATATTCGCAACTGGCAGCAGACGCCGCCCTGGGACGCGCTTGGCCTTCCGGTTCTGGAGGTCTTCTTTGCCGTTATCGGCGTCATCTATCTGCTGCCCACCGATGTGTCGCTCACCCTCTGGTTCACGGTTGTTCTCCTGCATCTGTTCCGCGTCGTTCGCGTCCTCTGGGGCTATGATCCGCTCGTCATCGGGCCGCTGGATCACGAGGGCGCGATGGGAGCCGGGGCATTCCTTGTCTGGGCAGCCTGGCTCTGCTGGCTCTCCCGGCGGCACTGGAAGATAGTATGGCAGTCCGTGCTAGACTCCCACTCCGGCTCTCAGGGCGACGAGCCGATTTCCGCGCGGGGGGCATTGGGGTTGGCGCTGCTCGGCGCGGGCGGGCTGCTGGTCTGGATGCATCTGGCGGGCATTCCTCTTGTGATTGCGGCGCTCGTCGTCGCGCTCATGGGCGTGATTCTGCTGGTGCTGGCCCGCATCATGGCCGAGTCGGGGCTGCTCTTCCTGATGACGCCATTCATCCCGACCGATCTGATGGCCTTCTGGGGGACGCGCTACTACACGGCAAGCGCGGCCTCGGTGACGCTGCTGACCGAGGTCGTCCTCATCCACGATCCGCGCGAACATGTTCTCCCGGCGATAACAAACGCTTATGCGCTGGCCGGGCCGTCCGGTATCAAGCCGCGCGCCTTCACCGTCGGCATCGCGCTTGCCATCCTGATTGGATTCGTGGTATCGTTCTATGCGTTCGTGGGGCTGCACTACCGCTACGGTGCGATCACTCTGGATAGCTACGGGACGAATCTCGCGCCGCACTGGTCGCTGGACCGGGCGCGCGATTACGTGCGGATGCCGCTCTCCGCCAATACAGGGGACTTGCAGGCGTTGTCCGCCGGGATGCTCCTCGCCGCGCTGCTGGCCTCTCTGAAGTCCCGCTATCTCTGGTGGCCGTTCGGGCCGATAGGTCTGGCGATGGGTTCGACATATGCTATGAATCATATCTGGTTCTCTGTATTTCTGGGCTGGGTCTGCAAGGCCGTTGTCTTGCGAGCCGGAGGACTGCGCGCCTATCGGGGGGCGCTGCCCTACTTCCTGGGCCTGCTGCTAGGCGAGGGTCTCTTTGGAGGTCTCTCCGTTCTCTGGGGGGCGCTGACCGGTGCGCCCACGCCGCAGTTCCTTCCCAATTGATGCTGTGTGGAGGGCATACGGTGAACCGTCGGGAATTCTTCCTCTATTCGGTCGGCACGGGCCTTGCCGCCTGCGCAGGGATGCGCCTCCACCGGGGAGAAAAATACGCGCAGGCGAAAGCCGATCAACGCAAAGGGGAGGGCAGTGCTATGAACAGTCGCTGGATTCGACCGGGCGCAGAGGAGAAGCGGCCGATCTGGGGCCTGCGCGATGGCATCCAGGTCGGACTCTGGCCGGCGAGCCTGGAGGGAGAGGGCGACGGCGGGCCGCGCGGCCTCCTGCGCATCGGGTATCCGATCCTCGACGGTGGCAAACGAATCGGGCTGCTCAACTTCATCGCTATCGAGCCATCTGTCAACGGACGCCGGGGGTTCAGCGAACTCGAACGCAGCACGTCGGATGGCAAGCCTGGAATTCAGTTCTGGACGGGGCCAGCGGACAAACCGACGGACGTTCCTGATCCCGGAACTCTGCGCGCGGTAGACGGCGTGGAAACTCTCTCCGTGACGGTGCGTACCGAGCGATTCGGCAACGGGGCGCGGCCCATCGTTGCGCTGGAGATACGCGCCGACCGACCGGGCGAACTGCGCCTGACGGTGACTTCTGCGCCGGGCAGCGCGCCTATGGAGACCTGTGTCCTCACCGCAACGATGGGTAACTACGCCCGGCTGCGGCGTCTCTGGCTGCGGGATGAGGTGGTCGAGGCGAAGAAGGTCTGGCCCGACTTCGACGGCAATGAGTTTACAGAGGATGCCTTTTTCGCGCAGGAGCGACTCGTCCGCACGCCCGACGGAGACCTGATCGTGTGCGCAACCTCGGATGAAGCCGATCCCCATGCCGTGCCGCCCGATCCTGCCGGGCCGGGGTGGGCCTATCGCGGCAGTTTTCCCGTGACCCAGTACTGGCGCAAGCCTGCGGAGGGCTGCAAGAGCAGCGGCTTCAAGGTACGGGTGAACGGGCGCAAGGTCTACTGGGCCACGCACAATCCCATTCCCGGCGGCATCGCGTATGAAAACTTCGACCTGGTCGAGCCGTTCTGCGAAGGGCAGGTGTTCGTGTTCGGCATCACGCGGCGCTCTCCCGAAGAAGTGGCGCGGGCAGACCGTCTGACGCACGCTATTCCTCGGCCATAGACCGGAGGGAAGCTTTCCATGCAGGAGACAGCGAGGCAAAAGGATGGCTCCGACCGCAGGCTCAATAGCCGTGTCCGTCCGATTCGAGGGAGACTTTGCCGCGAAACGTGCGGAACAGGAATGTAAAGTAGCCGAGGGCCAGCGCCATCGCCAGCGCCCACCAGATCAGGCCGACGCGCAGCCCCTCCGTTCCGGTAGCTCCGTTAGCGATACTGATGTTGTAGGCCGGGTCGAGGGTCGAGAGGAGCAGGTTCGGATACAGCCCGGCGACGGTCGCGCCGAGCAGGCTGGCGATAAAGACGCAGGAAGCCAGGAAGGCGTGCAGTTCGCGCTTCTGGCGCAGCAGCACAAACACCAGAACCAGGCTGGCCGCAATCAGCAGCGCGATGATCCAGGTCCAGGGACGGGCCATCAGGTTACGATAGAGACCGGGCTGCACCTGCCAGGTCGCGACAGTCGTGAATATCCCCAGGATCAGCACGACGCCCCAGAGACGCGAAGCCAGCGCCTGAGCGCGTTCCTGCACCGAGCCGGAGGTCTTCCAGATCAGATAGACCGCGCCGTGCGCAGCCAGCACGCCGAGCGCGAAGAGGCCGACCAGCACGGTGTACCAGTCCAGCACGCCTGGATGCCGTCCCACCCGGAAATCCGTGAAGAGCGGCCCGCTGAAGTAGCCCGCGCTGTCTAGAGGGACGCCCCGAATCACGTTGCCAAGCGCCGCGCCGAGAACGACTGCCATCAGCGTCGAAGAGAAGAAGAAGACGCCGTCCCAGAAGCTGCGCCAGAGAGGGTTCTGCTGCTGCGAGCGGAACTCGATGGAGAGGCCGCGCAGGATGAGCAGCCAGAGAACCATCATCAACGGCATGTAGAAGCCGCTGAATCCGGCAGCGTAGACGCGCGGGAAGGCGAACACCAGCACGCCGCCCGAAGCGATCAGCCAGACCTCGTTGCCGTCCCACACCGGCCCGATAGCTGCCAGCACCGTCCGCCGCTCCGCATCCGTCTTCGCCACGAACAGATGCAGGATGCCCGCGCCGAAATCGAATCCGTCCAGCACGACGTAGGCCGCCAGCATCAGCGCGATCAGCGCAAACCAGACTGTCTCCATGTCCGCCTCCGAATAGCCCGGCGAATGCATTCGCGGCTGGCCCTCACCCCCGACCCCTCTCCCACGCTGCGGGAGAGGGGAGAGTTTGAGGAAGGAGTCGGCGCAGGCCGACTTCGTGCTTTTGCAGCCGCGGTTTCAACCGCCCGCTAGCAACTGCCTCCTATGGCGCCGCCGATGGTGTCGGCGCGCTGCCGCCCGCCGCTTCCCGGCTCTCGCCTGCGGGCCGGGGGCCGCGCTCGATCTCGCGGAAGACCAGATAGAGGAACATGATCCCCAGCGCCAGATACATTCCCATGAAGCCAAGCGTCGAGAAGGCGACATTGCCGCCGCTCACGTAGGGCGAAGTCCCGTGCGCCGTGCGCTGTAGGCCGTAGACGAGCCAGGGCTGCCGCCCCAGTTCCGCCGTCATCCAGCCTGCGGTGGTGGCGATGTAGGGGAAGGGAAAGGCCAGCATCAGTATCCAGAGCATCGGGCGGCTGGTGTGCAGCCGGTTGCGCCAGAGCAGCAGGGCCGCCAGCCCCATCAGAGCGATGAAGATGGTTCCCAGCCCGACCATGATATGGTACATATAGTAGAGCAGTTCGACGTTATCCGGCCACTGATCTTGCGGAAAGTCGTTGAGGCCGTAGACCGTCGCCCCGAAGGAGCCGTAGGCCAGGAAACTGAGCGCGCCCGGCACGTAGATCGGATTCTCCAGCCTGCGGTTCTTCACGTCCGGCTGCCCGATGATGACCATCTCCGCATTGGCGCTGCTCTCGAACTTGCCTTCCATCGCGGCGAGTGTCGGCTTCTGGTGCTGCGCGACCAGCTTGCCGTGCTGGTCTCCGGTCGGGAACAACTGCAACAGGCAGAAGAGAAACCCGGTGAGGACGCCGACTTTGAGCGAGATGCGGGCATGTTCCGGGTAGCGGCCCATCAGCGTCCAGAAGGCCGCGACCGCCGTAACGACGAACGCCCCGGTGATCACGGCGGCGCTCATATTGTGCGCGTACTGCCAGAGCGCCCAGGGATTGAGCAGATAGCCCCAGAAGTCGGTCAGTTGCAGCGCGCCGTTCGGCCCGACGGCGTGGCCGACCGGATGCTGCATGAAGGCGTTCGTCGCGATGATGAAGTAGCCGGAGAGCCAGGAACCCAGGAACAGCATCACGGCGGAGAGCAGGTGAATCTTCGGCCCCAGCCGCTTCTCCCCGAACAGGAACATTCCCAGGAACGCCGACTCCGCGAAGAAGGCGAACATACCTTCCAGCGCCAGCGTCAGGCCGATGACGCCGCCCGCATAGTCGGAGAAGCGCGCCCAGTTGGTTCCGAACTGAAACTCCATCGGGATGCCGGTGACGACGCCGACCGCGAAGTTGATGCCGAAAATCCGTCCCCAGAAGCGCGCCGCGTCGTTGTAGAGTTCGTTGCGGGTGCGCAACGCCAGGACTTTGAAGATCACGATGAGCAGGGCCAGGCCCATCGTCAGTTGCGGAAAGAGATAGTGGTAGGTGACGGTGAACCCGAACTGAAAACGGTTCCATGCCAGCGCGTCCACAGGCGAACTCCCTTCCAGGCAAACGCCGCAAAGTCTGCTGTATTGTACTCTCTGGCAGAGGCGACGGAACATCCCCCGAATGGCGGATTGTGAAACGGCGACGCCCTGTTTATAGTATAGCCCGGTTTGTGAAAAAAATCTCAATAGTCCGTCACGAAACCGCAACTTGCCGCCTGCGTAGTGTGCAGTAAAGACGGATTTGCCCTTCCAGGAGGAGAGAATGCGAAACGCATCCGTGCGCTTGATGGGATGGGCGCTGCTGTTGGCTGTCGGTGGGACGCTCCTCGGCTGCAAGAGCGATCAGAGCGCCGCCACCGAGACGGCACGCCAGTTTATGGAGGCGGCGCAGAAAGGTGACGAGCAGGCGCTCAAAGCGACGCTTACCACAACAGCCAGAGAGAAGATGAACGCAGGGACGAGTTCCCGGCTCAATCTCAAAAAGAACGGGACGGGCGACTACACGCTCGGCCAGGCGACTGTGGACGGAGATACCGCCCAGGTTCCGATGACCGTGAAACAGGAGGGCAAGGAGACGCAGGGCCATGTCAAGCTGCGCCGCGAGGAGGGACAGTGGAAGGTCCACGCCCTTTCGATTGCGCTTGTTCCCGGCGGCCAGGAGATGACCCTGGACCTGGAGAACCCGGAAGCCATTCTCGGCGAACTGATGAAGCAGATGCCGCAGGTCATGGGCGAAGGCATGAAAGCGATGGGCGAGGGTTTCAAGGCGATGGGGGAAGGATTCAAGAAGGCGGGCGAAGAGATGCGCAAAGGCGATAACAATCTGGTCACGCCGCGATAGCGGCCTCGAATGGCCTGTCTGAGGCCCTGGCCCAGCGCCAGAGCCTCTTTTTTGTGTTCGGGCCAGAACTTTTTTCTCGCCTGGTCTTGACAAACCTCTGTCTGCCCGCCATAATAGTCACCACTGAAGTAGTCAATAAGAGCGAGGGCGATGCTGGAGAAGCTGCGACAGCTGGGATGGAGCGAGTATGAGGCGCGGGCGTATCTGGCGCTGCTGCGGCAGAACCCGGCGACCGGCTATCGGGTCGGCAAAGAGTCGGGCGTGCCGACCGCCAAAGTCTACGAGGCGCTGGCCCGGCTGGTCGAGCGTGGGGCCGCGCGCCTGCTGCCCGCCTCCGAGAGCGAGGCCGCGCAGTATGTTCCCGTGCCGCCGGACGAGGTGCTGGCCGGGCTGCGCGCCCGCCATGCCCGGATGCTCGACGAACTCGATCAGGAACTGAGGGCGCTGTTCGTTCCCTCCGATAGCGCGCCCGAAGGCGAGTGGCTGCGGGGCCGCGCGCCCGTCCTCGGTCGCGCCAACGCCCTGCTCGCCAATGCCCGGAAGTCGGTCGCGCTGGCCCTGCCCTGGGGCTGGGAGGGCGCGCTGCGCGCCGGGCTGGACGCCGCGAAAGCCCACCGCGTCCGCCTCGACCGCGTCACCCTCGCGCCGGACGCCGCGCCCGGTCAGCACAGCGCGGGCCAGGCCGAACCGGGCCTGCTCATTCTGGTGGCCGATGGCGTCGAGGCGGTCATCGGCACGCTCGGCAGCCCCACCGACGACCGCGCCGCCGAAGCCCTGGCCCTCCGCGCGCCTTTCATTGTGCGGCTCTGCCTGGACTATGTGCGCCTGCGCCGCGCCGTCGCCCTGATGCCCGAAGCGGTCGCGCGCCTGCAGCGCCATGATGACTGGCTCGACTGGGAGGAGGCCAAGCAGCGCCGTCTGCTGCAAACGCTGCCGGTCGCCCGCGCCGAGAGCGCAGGCCGTTCCCCGAATTAGGAGTAGCCCCCCTCCCCGACCCTCCCCCCAAGAACAGGGGGAAGGGGCTTGAACGAAGAAAGAAGGAAGCGCCATGCCGACGCTTATCAGTTCTCCGACGATCATCGAGGCGGCAGGCAACAAGCCCAAACGCATCGAGGAGTTCATCGGGCGGGTCAACGCACAGACAACAGCGCTCAGCATCGCCCGCATGGTCAGTCCCGGCGGCTGGGTCGAACCCGGCCAGACGCCCGAATTCGACGAATACACGCTCGTTCTGCGCGGCGAACTGCATGTCGCCTCGCGCTCCGGCAGCCTCATCGTCGGCGCGGGCCAGGCGGTCATCGCGCCGCGCGGCGCGTGGGTGCAGTACAGCACGCCCGGCCCGGAAGGCGCGGAATACATCGCCGTCTGCCTGCCCGCCTTCTCGCCGGACACCGTCCATCGCGACGCCTGACGGCAGCCCGAAAGAGTTCTATTCCATGTGTGTAACATCCTGAAGGAGGAGATCGCCTTGTCAACCGAGACCATCGCGCCGGGCGGCAAACTGCCGACCGTGCCGCATGATGTCAAAGACCTGAGCCTGGCCCAAAAGGGCAAGCTCCGCATCGAGTGGGCCGAGATGGAAATGCCCGTCCTGCGGCTCATCAAGCAGCGTTTTGAGCAGGAGAAGCCCCTGCAAGGACTGATCCTGGCCGCCTGCCTGCACGTCACTACGGAGACGGCCAATCTCGCCATCACGCTTCAGGCGGGCGGCGCCAA
>DASRGL010000375.1:0-2894 GCA_035651115.1 Chthonomonadaceae bacterium | reverse complement strand
AGCGCCTCGGCGCGACGGGCGACATAAGCGGTGATCGCGGCCAGCCCGACGCATGTGACCAGGCCGGTCTCCATGCCCGCGATGCTGATGTTGATGGGCGTGGAACTGAGCGCGTAGAGCAGCGCGGCGAACAGGCCCGCCAGCGGCGCGGCGATCTCGCGGCGGGCGAGCAGACGCGCCAGGAGATAGCAGGTCACGCCGTCGGCCAGGATGTTGACGGCCTTGCCCACGAAGGCGGCGTTGAGGTGCAGCGCGGCGGCCAGCGCCAGCAGAAGGGTGTAGAGGGGCGTCGTCGTGCCGAGAACGCGCTCGCCGGGGTTGTAGACGAAGCCGCGCCCGGCGGCGATATTCTCGGCATAGCGCAGGGTGATGAGGAAATCTTCGGCGGTGGAGTGGGTCGCCCAGGCCATCCAGACCCGCGCCACGACCGCCAGCGCCGCGATACCGACCGCGATCTGCCGCAGGAGTCGGTCATCGGGCGCGGGCGGCGGCTCAGCAGGGCCGGGCGGCGTGGTCATATCGGCCCGCCTCAGCCCTCACGGCGGCTCTCCGCTACCTGCAAGGCTTCGCGCGCCTGGCGGCTCTCACGCATCCGGCGTGTCTCGAACCGGGCGAACGAACGCGCGCGGGCGGGCGCTTTGGGCGGACGCACCAGGCGGATACGGCCCTCCACCCGCTTGAGGCGCAGCCCCGGCTTCTTCTCGGCGTGCAGCGTCCCGTTGGCGATGGCGGCTTCCCGCTCGGCGCGGCGGCGGGCCAGGCTCGCATCGGTCAGCAGCGTCCCCAACACCAGGTCAGCCAGAGGGAAGAGAACGCAGAAGTTTTTCTGCATGTAGCGATGGTGCAGTTTGTGGTGCTGGCGCAGGAACTGGAACCACCGGAACCGCTCGACGAAATGGCCGCGCGGCACATGCATGTTCCAGTGCATGTATTCGTAGGTGGCGAAGTAGAGGACACAGGTGACCATCCCGCCGTAGGCCGTGTTGGGAACCAAAAACTTCTCAATGGCGAGCATGATCGGCAGATGGACGAGGAAGATCGCGGGAAGCGCGTAAGGCTTGAGCAGAATATGTTCGGGGTGCGCCTCTTCGGGAACGAAAAACCGCTCGTCGCCGCGATAGAGGCCGTGATGGACGATGGTATGGCCGTGAAAGGCTTCACGCGGCGGACGCGGGGTGTGCATCCAGAGTTTATGCCAGTACCACTCGAAGAAGCTACCGTAGAGAACCCAACAGATGCCAGCAGCGATCTGGGTGAACAGCCACATCACGATATACGTTCTCACTTTCCAGCAGGGGGCGCGAACGAAGTGTTCGCCAGAGAAGCGGAGGCGTTCTCCGGGAGGGGTCGCATGGAGCGGTCTGCTGCCACAGCGCCTCCCTGCTACGAAGGATGGGAATTGTCAGGCAAACGAGCCACCGCCGCGCGGGAAGATCGCCTGCGCGCCGCGCCTCGGCCCTCTGCCCGACTCGATCTACGCGCTACGACTCGATGGCGTTTCATGCCGCAGAGTCGGGCCTTGCTCATGTCGTCAGGAAGCGTGGAGGAAGTCTCCTGACCTCCTGACGCAACATATCCCTGCCGTATGGTGGGATTGCAAGCCTGTCCTGCCGGGAAGAACTATCCGGCTTCAGCGCGCTATTGTACCATAAACGCCCGCAAATGAACAGTAGTCTGCGCGCATTCTGACGGATTTCCTTGTACGCCGCGCCGCTTTGAAAGCGGCAGCGACCTCGCTAAACGGGATTGCAGCAGCTTTCCAGGTAGCCGCAGCGGCGGCAGTGCAGCTTGTAGCCGATATGTTCCGGTGGAATGAGATGATGGCAGACCGGACAGCGGACTTCGCCGGGCCGGTCGGAGATGTGGCTGAGATGGCAGGGCTGCGGCGCAGACGATTTCGCCTGCGCTGCTTCGGCCCGTGAATGACGCATCGTATCGGAAGAGGCCATGATGGGATTCCTGTCAGGATCGCTCGGTTTCGCGCCTTGTTCCGCGCGGCAGGAGCGACTTCCTGCTTTGTTGCTTGCCCTCCTCCCACTTTTTGGAGGGAGGAGGGCGAAGCCGTAATGAGGAACGTAGGTTCTGCCTGTCGGCCCGGACGTTTCCACGCCGCGCCCAGGGGGTCAGTTCGAGGCAGCGGCCAGCGTCCTGCCGTTGCCGGAGGCGGTCTGTCGAACCGGGGAGGCCAGTTTGCGTGTCAGGTCGGCGACGGCGACCAGCAGGACATAGCGAAGCCGGAAAGGATGCTCGCCGCCCGGCAGGCTGGCGCGTTTGGCCTCTCCGGTCAGATGAGAGACCATCTCATCGCGGGTGTTCAGGTGACGCCGCGCGACATCCTCCGGCAGCGATTCGAGGTCAATGTCTATGGCCGCCTGCGCGGTCTCGCCCTTCCCGTAAATCTTGAACACCGTGCCGGACAGCCCGCCGTAGTAGCTGTAGTAGAGTCCGCTCTTGACATCTGCCGCCGTCGGAACACGCTGCACGATCAGCACCCGGTCGCCTTCCTTGACTCTGAGCATCGCCCGATTCCTTTCCACCCCTTGAGAAAGAGGCCGTACAAAATAAGCGTTCTTTCGTCTACTATTATAGCACCGGGCGGGTCGGAAGGCAAGCGTTTTGAGAGGCATTTAGCGAAAATTTGTCGAGTGTTTTTATCAGAACGGAGGCGACCGTGGCTCTACCGCCCTTTCTCGATTCCCAACCCATTCAGGAAAACTGTCGGTGGGCCGGGTTGGATGCTGACATCGAGGCGATATTGCAGGCGACCGCGCAGCGGATCGCCGCCGACCCGGCGCTGCGCGCGCAGGCGGAGGAGGGCTGGCGGCGGCTCTACTACGAAGAAGGATGGGAGGAGGCGCTGCCGCTAGGGCCAGCAGCGCGAACAGCTGCGAGTC
>DASRGL010000374.1:0-3191 GCA_035651115.1 Chthonomonadaceae bacterium | reverse complement strand
ACTACCGAACAGTTCCGTATAGAAGGAGAAGGAACCTCTGCGATGGCCCAACTCTACGGCAAAACCTACACGAAGCAACAGCTTCTTGCCTATGTCGGCGACATCAGCCAGGTCGCGCGCATCAAGCCCTACCGGCTGATCGAGGGACTGGAAGACGGCGTGCTGGCGCTCGATGTGACTACTGGCAGCGGCCTGGATTTTACCGTCCTGCCCGGTCGCGGCCTGGACATCTCTTCCGCGCACTACAACGGGCGCTCGCTCGCCTGGCGCTCCGCCACCACCGACACGCATCCCGCCTATTTCGACCACGAGGGCGAGCGTGGGCGCGGCTGGCTGCGCAGCTTCTACGGCGGGCTGGTCATCACCTGCGGCCTGACCTGGGCCGGAGCCAGCGCGGAAGAGGACGGCCAGTTGTACGGCATTCACGGGCGCGTCAGCAACCTGCCCGCCACGAATGTCGCCTGGGACGGACGCTGGGACGGCGACGACTATGTTTTGACCGTCACCGGCAAAGTGCGGCAGGCGACCGTCTTCGGCGAGAATATCCAGATGACCCGCACCATCTCCGCGAAGCTGGGCGAGCGGCGGTTTACGCTGCATGACGCCGTCGAAAACCTGGGTTATAAGCGCACCGAACACATGCTGCTCTACCACATCAACATCGGCTTCCCGGTCGTCAACGACAACGCGCGTCTTATCGCCCCCACCCTCTCCGCCACGCCGCGCGATGCCGATGCGGAAGAGGGCAAGGAGCGGTTCGCGCAGATGCAGCCGCCCACGCGCGCCTTCCGCGAGAAGGTCTATTTCCACGAGTTCGCCACCGATGCCGAGGGGAAAGTCACGACGGCCATCGTCAACCCCGACGGCGATGCGGGCGATACGAGCGGGCCGGGAATCGGCGTCTTCGCCACCTATCGCCCGGAACAACTCCCCTACTTCATCGAGTGGAAGATGATGGACGAGGGAACCTACGTCGTCGGGATGGAACCGGCCAACTGCCTGGTCATGGGCCGTCCGCACGACCGCGAGAAGGGCATCCTGCAATTTCTGGAACCCGGAGAGCGTAGAGAGTATACGGTGGAACTCGGCGTCCTCGTCGGCCCGGAAGAGATCGCCCGCCTGGAAGCCGCCTGCCAGAACGCCATAAATGCCAGGAAGAGAGTCTGATTTCGTTGACCGCGCCTCCGGACACCCTGACGCCCAATGCCCGACGCCCGACGCCCGAAGCGGAACGCCTGACGCCCAACGCCTTCAAGGAACGCCGTTGGGCCGGGATCGCCGCCATCGGGACAATGCTGCTGACCCTGGTTCCCTATCTCATCGGAGCAAGCCTTGCCGAAGACCGCGCGTTTCTATGGCTCGGCTACAACCTGGACGATGGCTGCGTCTATCTCTCCTGGATGCGCCAGGCGGCAGAAGGCTCCTATCGCGCGCTCAACCTCTTCACGACGGAACCGCAGCACGGCATGGCCCTGAACCCGCTCTTTCTTGTGCTGGGCCGCATCGCCGGCTGGACGGGCCTGCCGCTGCTGGCCGTCTTTCACGGCGCGCGGCTGCTCTTCGGTGTCGGGCTGCTGCTGCTCGTCTGGGAGTTCCTACGCCTCACCGTCGCGGACAGCCGGGCGCGCTGGCTCGCCTTCCTGTTCGTCTGTTTCTCCTCCGGCCTCGGCTGGCTCCCGAACTGGTGGGACGATAACCCGATCAACACCCCGATTGACAAATGGCAGCCTGAAGCCATCACCTTTCTTTCGCTCTACCTCAATCCGCTCTTCGTCTTCTCGATGGCCCTGCAAGTCGGGCTGCTCACGCTGCTGTTCCAGGGCGAGCGCACCGGCCAGATGCGCTATGCCGTCTATGCCGGACTCTGCGGCTTCCTGCTCGGCCTCGTCCACACCTACGACATCCTCACGATGGCCGCTATCTGGCTCGCCTATCTCCTCATCATAACCGTCTCCTCCCTGCGCGCTGCGACTCCCCTCTCTCCCGCAGCGTGGGAGAGGGGGGCCGGGGGGGTGAGGATTGCCTGGCTCCAGGCCCTCGTCGCCGGAGCCATCGCCGCGCCCGCCGTTCTCTATATCGCCTACCAGCTTCGCACGGAGAGCGTCTTTCGCGCCCGCGCCAACGTCCCCACCCTCTCGCCGCCGTTTGTCTGGGTGCTGCTCGGCTACGGCCTCACGCTGGCGCTGGCCCTCCTCGGCATTCTCGCCCTCTCGCGCAGCTACCGCTCAAAAACTCAGGAGGAGACTGTCCCCTCAACACTCTGGACGACGAGCCGCGCTGCTGGGAGCCTGCTCATCGTCTGGGCCGTCGTCAATATCGCCGTCTCCTATCTGCCCAACGTGCCTTTCCAGCGCAAGATGCTGCAGGGCGCGCACTTCCCTATCGCGATCCTGGCCGGAATCGGGGCCGCCTGGCTCCTCCGCCATCCGAAACTGAATTTGCAGCGGCTCAGTTTTCCTTTCGCGGCGACCGTGCTGACCCTGCTCCTGTCGCTGACCAATATCCGGTTCGTCCTCCGCGACCTCGCCAACGACAGCGTCAATCTGGCGCAGACGAAAACGCACCGCGCCTACCTCCAGCCGGGTGAGATTCAGGCGCTAGAATGGATCGCCGCCAACACGCCTAAAGACGCCGCCATTCAGCCTCTGCCCTGGGTTCCTACCGACCAGCACGGGATGGATGCCACGCTCGCCTGCCTCACGCCCGGCCTCATCGGTCGCCCTGTCTACTGGGGGCATTGGGGCGAAACGCCCGACTACGGCGGCAAAGTGGGCGAACTGCTGCGTTTTGGCTCATCGCGCGTCACCGACGCCGAGCGGATCGCGCTGCTGCGCAAGATGAAGGCGCGCTATCTCCTCTTCTCGCAGAAGTCGCCGACCGACCTGGCCGCCGATTCGCGCGTGCCTCTGTTTCGCGGCATGATGGCGCTGCCCCCCTATCTCAAGCATGTCTACCCGGATGCCAGCAAAGGCGAGACGAACGCGGATGCCGATGTCTATGAAGTCGAGGCGTCGCTTCTCTCCACGCCTCCGGCAGAAAGCAAGGCCACCGCACCATGAAGACCACACGCCGACTTTTGCTGCTCTTCTGCCTCAGCCTGATCCTGACGCGGGCCGATTTGCCTGCTTACGCGCAGGCGGTCCCGGATTTCGCCTACCATCTCTCCATTCCCGATCCGGCCAAAACTCGCT
>DASRGL010000373.1:0-4834 GCA_035651115.1 Chthonomonadaceae bacterium | reverse complement strand
TCGAAGCCGCCAGCCGCACGCCATACTCCAGCGTCGTCGCCAGCCCCTCGCCGACCTCCGTGCCGCGCATCAGATCGAGCGCGATGACCAGGTTGACGGACTGCGGCTCCTCGAACTCGATGACGCTCAGCTTGCCGGTGCGCGCCGTCTGCCGCCAGTGGATGCGGCGCAGCGGGTCGCCGGGGGCATATTCGCGCACGCCGCTGGGGTCTACGCTGCTCCCGCGCAGCGCGATGACGGTGAACTCCTGCCAGCCGTAGCGATCCGTGCCGGTCAGCGCAAGCGATTCGAGCGTCTGCGGCATGGGATAGACCACCAGTTCGGCATCGCAGGCGACATGGCTGGTAAAGGCGAACACGCCGAGGGGGTCGAGCGCCGTCACCTCGAAGGACTGCACCCGGTAGACGCCGCGCTTCATATAGCGGATGCGATGCACCACGCGCGCCGTGTCGCCCGCCGCCACGTTGAACAGCGGCGGCTCTGCCTCCATCGGCACGATCCACAGCGGCAGCGCCTCGCGCACCTGCAAAAAGTAGCGCGGCAGGCGAGTATGGTTCTCCGCCGCATAGATGAGCGCGCCCTCTTCTCCCTCCCAGGCCGTCGAGGGCAGTTCGCGGGTAAACGTCACCCCGCGCAGACCGAACCAGCCGAGCAGATAGGAGACGCCGGGCAGCGTCAGCAGAATGGCGGACATATAGTAGAGATGCTGCGCGTTCAGCACGCCCGCCACCGCCATCAGGCAGAGCGCCCCGAAGCCCAACGTGACCCATTTGCTGAATTGCATGGCTGGTATTCTCCAAAAAGCCGGGGACTGAAAGTACCCGTCTAGGGGGCGGCTGCGCCGCCGACCGTCCTGCCGGACGCAACTCGCCGGGAAAGTCTTCTCCTTCGTATGCAGCCCGATGCGATACGAAGAGGCAAGTCTCGAACGGAATCCCGTCCGTGAGGACGGTTGGCCGAAGGCCCGCGAGACGGGCGCTTTTAGTACCCGGTCACGCCCTCAGCCCGACGGGAACCGGCACGCGGTTCAGAACCTCCTGTACGCACTCCATCGCCGAGACGCCGCGCATCCGCTGTTCGGGACGCACGATGATACGGTGCGCCAGCACCGCGACGGCCAGCGCCTTGACATCATCAGGCTTGACGAAGTTGCGCCCCGTCAGCGCCGCCCGCGCCTGACACGCATAGAGCAGGTTCAGGGAGCCGCGCGGGCTGGCCCCAAGCGAGACGGTCGGGAGGCTGCGCGTCGCGGTCACGATGTCGAGGATATAGCCCTGCACGCTCTCGTCTACATGGACGTCGCGCACGGCAGACTGCATCGCCAGAATATCCTCGGCGTTCATCACCGCCGGGATCGAGTCCACCGGGCGGGAGTGGCGCTGGTTCACGAGAATCTGCATCTCGGAATCGCGGTCAGGATAGCCGATCGCCAGGCGGGCCGCAAAGCGGTCGAGCTGCGCCTCCGGCAGCGGGTAGGTCCCCGACAGTTCGATATTGTTCTGCGTGGCGATGACGAAGAAGGGCGACGGCAGCGGATAGCCCACGCCGTCAATCGTGACCTGCCGTTCCTCCATACACTCCAGCAGGCTGGCCTGCGTCTTCGGAGTCGTCCGGTTGATCTCGTCGGCCAGCACGATGTTGGCGAAGACGGGGCCGGGCCGCACCTCGAACTCCGCTGACTTCTGATTGAAGATCGAAGAGCCGGTAATATCGGTCGGCAGCAGGTCGGGCGTAAACTGGATGCGCTTGAAGCTCAGGCCCAGCGCGCGGGCCAGCGCCTTCGCCAGGGTCGTCTTTCCGACGCCGGGAATGTCCTCGATGAGCAGATGGCCGTTGGACAACAGGACGGAGAGCGCCAGTTCGACAGTATCGTTCTTGCCGACGATGGCGGTCTCCACAGCGTCTATGACACGGCGAGCCTTGAGCGCAAGTTCGGAAAGGTCCACGAAGCAGCCTCTTTTCGACGGAAATGATGGTATTGCAGATGACGAGAAGCCAGCCGGAAGCGGCGCAGGAAGGCAAGCCGGGCCTGGTTCTATCAGATAGAGTCGCGGGCGGCGAGGAAAGAGGGCGCCGTCGCGACGAACAGGGAGAAACCGAGTCACCTCCTACTAATACGTTACGCGCTCCCCGTTTTACGCCAGGGTTCCCGATTCCGGCGATTCCGCCTGGTTCCCACACTCCCTCATACCGGCGAACGGGCGTCCTGTCACGCTCAAGGCTGGCCGCCCTTGGCGACGGCGGGCATCGGCGGCCCGGCAATGACGACCGTCAGCGCCTCCGGGCGCAGATAGGCGCGGGCCGCCGCGTTCACCTGCGCCTTCGTCAGACCGCGCACGATCTGCGGCATCCGCTGCGCATAGTCCAGCCCCAGCCCGTAAAACGCATCGGAGGCCAACTGTTCCGCCATGCCCTTGTTCGTCGCCAGCGAGAGACGCAGCGCGCCGATGGCGTGATCTTTGGCCCAGGCCAGTTCCGAATCGGTGACGCCCTGCGCGACCATCTTCCGTATCTCTGCTTTCGCCGAGGCCAGCACGCGCGGGATATTGCGCGGATTCACTCCGGCGCGGAACATCCAGGGGCCGGCTTCCAGTCCAGGAGCGAAGGATGTATAGGCGTAGTAGGCCAGCCCTTCGGTGTCCCGCACGCGCTTCCCGATCCGCCCGACGAACTCATCGCCGCCGAGAATCAGGTTCATCAGCATCGCCGCCTCATAGTCCTTGCTCTTACGGGCCAGGCCGACCAGTCCCATGGCGACATCGCTCTGCTCCTTGTCCGGCAGCGTAAGGACGATAGGCGCAGGCGCGACCGACGGCTTCGGGACAGGCGCGGGCGCGTAAGCTGGCAGAGGCTCGCCTTCGTCCTTCCAGTCCCCGAACGCCTTCTCAACCGAGGCCAACGCTGCCTCCGCCTTCACGTCGCCGACGATCACTAACGTCACGTTCTCCGGGCGATAGGCGCGGCGATAGAAGTCCCGCAGGTCGTCGCGCGTGATGCCGCGCACATCCTCGCTGCGCCCCTCCGGCGGGTGCGGATAGGGGCTGTTCGCGGGATAGAGCGCCTCGTAGAGCCGCCAGGTCGCGACCGTCGCGGTGTCGTTGGCAGCTTCCTGGAGGCCGGTCAGAGTCTCGCCGCGCGCCTTCTCCAGCTCTTCTGCCGGGAAGGCCGGGTTCCGCAGGCAGTCTGCCAGCAGTCCGAGGATCGCATCGAAGTTCTCGGTGAGCATCTCCGCATGGAAATCCGTGCTTTCCCGGTTCGCTGCTATATCTATAGAGGCGCCGACAAAGTCGGTCGTTTCCGCGATCTGCTGTGAGGTGCGCGTCGTCGTGCCGCGCGTCAGCATCTCTGCGACCAGATCGGCCAGCCCGAACTTGCCCGGCGGGTCGTTCACCGCACCGGCCCGCACGAACCCCGACACCACAACGGTCGGGTTGGCATGGTTCTCGCGCACGATGACGGTCAGGCCGTTTTTGAGGCGCAGGGTTTTTGACCCACCCCCCGTCCCCCTCCCCGGTCGCTCGTTCCTCGCTGGGGAGGGGGGGCAAAACATCCACGCTCCCGCTTCGTCTGCACTTCTCGGCAGCGCGCAAAGGCTCCGGCCATGTTCTCCCCCCTCCCTTGCAGGGAGAGAGACTGGGGGTGAGGGTGGAGGCTTGCGCCCTTGCTCCCCCTCCCCAGCGAGGAACGAGCGACCGGGGAGGGGGACGGGGGGTGGGCGATAATGCGCCGCGCGGCCCGCGCCGCCGGAGTCGGATTCCGGCCCGGCGGCTTTGCCGGAAGGGAGGAAGATGCCGACCGTGCGGTTGTCTTCCCCTAGATAGGTCTGCGCGACCCGCAGCACCTCGGCAGCCGTGACCGCGTTGATCTTGTTCAGGTAGGTCGTCAGGTAGCGCCAATCGCCCGTGACGGTCTGGTAGAAGCCGAGGCGCGCCGCCTGACTCTGCACGCTGTCCTGCGCATAGATAAAGGCCGCGCGCGTCTGGTTCTTCGCCTTTTGCAGTTCCCGCTCGGAGAGAGGCTCGGTCTGCAGACGCGCGAGTTCGGCCAGCAGCGCCGCCTCGACCTTCTCCGGCGGAACGCCTGCCCGTGCCGTCGCCCAGATCTCGAACAGCGTCGGGTCTATGCACTGGCTGGCGTCCGCACCGACCGAGGTCGCCAGTTGCGTCTCGACCAGCGCGCGATAGAGTCGGCTGCTGCGCCCCTCGGCCAGCGCGGTCTCCAGCACGGCCAGCGGAATCAGATCGGGATGCTTTGCGCCGGGAATGTGGTAGGCGAACTGGAGATGCGCGGTCGCGCCCGCGCGCCGCACAATCACGCGCCGTTCGCCGCGCTGCGGCGGCTCCGGGTTGAGCCGGGCTTGCGGGACTTCGGCGGGCCGCGCCTCGCTCCAGAGTTGGCGCACGCGCGCCAGCGCCCGCTTCGTATCGAAATCCCCCACGATGACCAGGGTGGCGTTGTTGGGGGCGTAGTGCTTGCGGTAGTAGTCGTAGACCTGGGCGCGCGTGAAGTGCTGCACGTCCCACTTGGTCCCGATAATGGGATAGTGGTACGGATGGTACTGAAAGGCGGTCGCCTGCACGTTATCCGAAAGAAAGCTGGCGTTGTCGTTGTTATCGCCTTCCAGTTCGGAGAGAACGACGGTCTTCTCGGCAGCAAGCTGCTTCGGGTCAATGGCCGCTTCGGTCATCCGGTCGGCCTCGATGCGCAGCGCCAGATCGAGTTGGTCGCTGGGCAGCAGCAGATAGTAGGCCGTGTAGTCGAACGTCGTGAAGGCATTGTTCTCGCCGCCGTAGCGCCCAACGAGCAGGTCTATATAGCCGGGGTTGGGAAACTC
>DASRGL010000372.1:0-28364 GCA_035651115.1 Chthonomonadaceae bacterium | reverse complement strand
ACGCCCACGATGCGCCTGCACCGCCACGATGCGAACGGGGCGAACTAAAACAAGCCGTCGGTGAGGATCGAACTCACGACCTTGCGCCTACCATGCGCCTGCACTCTCCGACCGTGCTACAACGGCTCAAAACAAAATAAGCGGCGGCTCTCGTCCCGGAGAAGCCGCCGCTCACGCTCGCAAGCTGTGGAGATCAGTCACAGCCCTGCCGCAAGCGAATCGGCTTCCCACGCTGTTTTCGGGTGGTGACGGTACGCCGTATCCGGCCTGTGACCGGACACGTGACCGTCTGCACGCCCGCCTGTTGCCGGACGCGGCCGCTCACCGCTATGCTGTTGTCTATGCGTGTGGTGTTCATCGCGTGTTGCTCACCGACTCGATCAATGCGGATGCTATGCACAATAGCGAGCCGTTCCCTGGGGTAACCGGCGCATCCGAAACCAAAGACAGGGACGAACGGAAAAAAGTTGCAGTCTCATGCAAAATATGCGCGTTCGCCACGAGCGAATCAGGCAGAGTGGGTCAAATGCGAAAGGCGCGGCGGGACTGTGGCTGCGGCAGGACGGGGGAGGCAGGCACGTTGCCGTGAGTAGGGGTCAAATCGGGGCTGATGTCCAGCGCGGTAAAGCTTTCGGAGAGCGCCTCCAGGCTGGGGTTCTTCTCCGGCACGACCATGATGCTATGCACCTTGACCCCGGCAGCCAGCAGTTTCAGGCGCGTGCTTTCCAGAATCTCCGCGCGCCCGTCCGTCACCAGCAGCATACTGGCTTCCAGGCTCTCCTCGCGGCGCAGGTTCTGAATGTCTGTGACGGCCACATCGAGGGCGTCGTTGACGTGCGTGGCGGCCCCGTTGAAGTTGGTCGAGAGGATGATGTCCAGCAACCGATCCTTCTCCGCCAGCGTGCGCGCCTGGATCGGCGGCTCGACCGTGCGCGGCCACAACTCCTCGGCATAGCGGCGGAACAGATAGCGCGTGTCCCTCTGGCCCATGTTGGCGCGCAGCGTCGCCGCGATGACCGCCATCGCCAGCGCCGCGCTCTTGCCTTGCATGGAGGCGCTGTAGTCCAGCAGGAAATAGAGCAGTTGCCCGCCGCGTCCAGAGCCGCCCTCCATGTCAATGGGAATCGGCACGCGCTTGCGCACGGTGATCTCTAAGCGCCGCTCCTCCGGGCGAAACTCCAGGCGCTGCCGCGCGCCCTGCCGAATCGGAATCAAAATCTAGACGCGATTGCGCTTGTCCACCAGAATCTCCGGCGGCAGAATCTGATCCAGCAGCCGCGCCTGCCACACCTCCTGTAAGTCACGCGCCGGGCGCAAGGTCATAGAAGAGAGCGGCTGATCGCGCCAGCTTTCGTCCGGCACGAACAGCGTCACGTCCTGCACCTCGCGCGTCTCTTGCTCCCGCCAGACGAACTCCTGGCTGTGACTCTCCGCGCCCTCCTCGCCGCCAGACAGCACCCGCGAGACATAGAGCCAGGGCGGGTTCTCTTCCAGCAGATGCCGTATCAGCCGCTCCACGTGCGCCGGGTCGGCGAAGAAATCGCTCTCCGGCACGCGGAAGCGCGCCGACATCGCCGCGATCTTGTCTATGTCCCTGAGATCACGATGGCGCTGCAGCAGCTTGCTGACCTCGGCCTGCTTGAGCGCGACGGCCTCTTCCCGCCGCCCGATGCGCAGATGCCAGGGCCGCAGGGCGTGTCCGCGCCGCTTCCCTGCTGTCGCATAGACCTGTTTGAACAGCGCCCACCAGGTCTGCCACTGCTTGACCAGGTAGGCGCAGAACGCCAGAAACGGCGAGGGAGGAGGCGCGTTGTCGCTCATTCGTCGTCCCCGCCGAGCCGCGCGACCGCCTGCCGCAGCACCTCCACCAGGCACATCGCGCCCGCCACGCCGCGCACCTTCCCCAGATGGCCGAGCAGTTCGCGCCGCGCCGAGAAGATGGTCGGCATACCGGGCAGGCGCAGGCGGAACTCGCCGGGACTGCGGTGGCCGTGATGCTGGTACTCCAAAATCTGCTGCGCCAGGTCGCCGAGCGCATCGTAGACGGCCAGATCGTCCCGGCCCATCTTGCGCGGCAGGACTTTCTCCAGCACCTCGTCCAGTATCGCATGGGCCGCCAATCCGTCCGCATCATCGCCGAGCGGCAGCGCGTAGGGCAGGTACTTGCGCACGTGGGAGTAGTCGGCGCGCGAGCGGCCTTCCAGCAGCGCGCCCGCACGGATCACGTCGAGGAACAGGTTCTCACGGCGCAGGTCGGAGGAGAAGAGGCCGGAGCGTCCCAGATGAATGTCTTCCTGGCAGCGCCGGTGGAACTCCCCGGATATCCAGCTTTCGACCAGCAGCACGCCGGGCGGCACTTCCATGTTCTCGCGCAGGCAGGAGAGTTCGCGCACCTGATCCATGCTCACCAGCGGCAGTTGCGGGGCATGGCCGTGCGTGTGCAGATAGACCTGCGCCGTCTGGAAGCGGCCCCAGGGCGACGTGACCTCCGGCGGGGTGAAACGGAAGGCGATGCGGCTCCAGACCGCTTTCCACTCCTCGCCGTGCGGGGCCTGGTTCGCGGTCAGAATAGCGGTATGCAGGTCGGCGGGCAGCGGCGGCTGATCCTTGACCTCGAACAGCCGCTCGTAGAGGATGGTGTTCAGGCTGCGGGCCAGCGCGACCGGGCCATCGGTGAACTCCTCGAGCAGCGCCAGATCGCAGTTGAGGATGCCGTTCTCGGTGTTATAGACCTGACGGCCCTCTTCGAGATAGGTGTGGGGGATCGGCGCGCCGACCAGGTGATCGGGCATGGTGTAGGCGGTGATCTGCGTGCGGAAGAGGCGCGCATTCTGCACCGCGCCGAGAAACAGGCGGGCAGGATACGACTTGCCGCGACCGGGGCGACCGACCAGCAGCATGTGCTGTCCCGTCAGCAGGGCCAGTTTGAACTGCTCGACGCCCTCATCGTAGCCGACCAGATGCTCCTTGAGCGTGTCAAGGGCCGTAGAGAAAGCGGTATCGCTCATGATGCGGCAACGTGCCTCCGCGACTTCGCAGGACAAGACGTTGCGGCAGGGTGCGGCTCGTAAACCGTCGCACGACGCCGACAAAGCGAGACATTCCCGGCCTGTTCCGAGAGGGAACGCGGCGCGCTCCATGCGCCCGCGAAAAATCCAGAACGAACGTGGGAGCGAGGACATCCGGGGTCGGCACGGGCCTGCGCTCGCTTCGCGTTCGTGATTTAGTATATCAAGAAGACAGGGTTTTGTCCAGTCATCGCGGCAAGGATCGGCTTTCTCCCGCTTTTGTTTGGCCTCAACATCGCAAAACGGGACCAACGGGCAGGAGATTTCGCGGCGGCCAACGAAGAGGAGTCTGTATGGGAGCCTTCATGCTGCGACGCACATTCCTGCAAAACACGCTCCTCGGTTCCGGCCTTGCCCTGGCGGGGATGCAGGCGCACGATACGCGCGGCTCCGCCCGCTCTGCGTATCCTTTCCACACGCTGTCGGAAGCGATGGAGGCGGCGCATTTCGACCCGCGCGCCGCCGACAGCTTTACGGTCGTGTGGGCGGCGGATATTCACTATGGGGTCGGCAACCCGCAGGAGATTCTGCCGCCCATCCTGCACGAGATCCACCGGATGTCGCCCCCGCCCGCCTTCTTCGGCATCGTTGGCGACCTGATCATGAAAGCGTCCCTGCATTTCGGCCAGATACCCGATAGACAGCAGCGGCAGGAGGCTATCGCAGAGTTCCGGCAGGCGCGGCAGGCGTTAGCGGGGCTGAACCCGGCCATCCCGCTCAAGCTGGCGCTCGGCAACCATGACACCTACCCCGGCGAGGAGACGCCCGCCCTCTTTCATGCCGTCTTCCCGGAGCATCCCGAATTCCATGCCTTTCGTGTCGGCGGCGTTCCCTTCCTCTTCCTTAACGGCGGCAGCAGCGGCCTGCTTGGGGAACGGCAGCGCGCCTGGCTGCGCAGCACGGTCAGCCGGATGCACAAGCCAGGCCGCGCCCTCGTCCTGGCGCTGCACCAGCCCTCGCTCGGCAGAGTCACGCGCGAGCGGGGAGTCGCGGCGGCTGTTCGCGACGCGCTGGCGGAGGTTCAGGGCGAACTCTGGATGGTCTCCGGGCATGAACACTGCAATCAGGACGCCTGCTTTCAGTTGCCGCAGGGCGCCATCACCCAGGCCACGATCACGACGGCGAACCCGGCCATGTGGGGGACGGAGCAGCCCGGCTACTGGGTCTACGGCTTCGCGCGCGGGCATCTGGCGGCGCGCATCTTCCGGCGGCTCGGTCAGGGCTATGCGGTCGCGCCCACGCCGCCGCGCATCCCGGCGCATCCGCTCCGGCTCCCGTTCGAGGCCCAGGAGCCACAGATTCTCTGGAAAGTCCTGGTAGGGGAGGGCGATACGCCCTATTTCGCCGAGGCCGAGGCGGGCTGGTGTCTGAACTACTGGTACGACGCGAAGCGCCTGACGTACCGTTTCCCGCTGGTTCTGGCCGGAGGCGAGGCCCGGCGGCTTGCCGTTCTCGAAGAGGCGTCCAACGAAAAGGCAGAACGCCGCTACTTTCTCTCCCCGGACGGAAAGGACTGGCAGGCCGTCACGCCGGTCGAGCGGCAGGAGGAGTGTACGCTTCTGGCGATCCCGAAGGTCTGCCAGGCGGCGGGCGTTGTCATGGTGCGCCTGGAGAACTGTACGGTGAGCGGCTTCGCCCTGACACGCTGAATCTGCGCGGTTCTCGCAGGGCGGGATCAACGGCCCGCGTCTGGAGAGGCAAACCGGACGGTCGGCAGCAGGGCGCGGTCGAAATCGGCGACATTCTCGCGGCCCAGCGCGCGCAGATGCGCTTGCAGGCGGTCAGCGGCGACGATGAGGCCGTGCCAGTCCACGCCATAGACGCCGAACGACGTGCTATCCGGCGCGTCCTCCGGCAGAGTCAGAACCCCGGCGCGTTCCAGGCGGCGCGCTCCGGCTTCCAGCTTGTTCACCGCTCCGACCCAGTTGGCCCGTTCAGTAAGATGGTAGCAGCCGACCGCGATCTGCAAGACGCCCTGATAGAGTTCCCGCACGCTCTGCGTCTCCGGTATCCAGAGGGCTTCCAGCGTCTCATGGCAGGCGAAATACGCGCCCCGGTTCAACTCGTCCAGCGCACGATAGAACTCCGACGGCAGTTTCATGACCTAACCCCCCGTCCCCCTTTCCCTGAATCGCTGCGCTGGGAAGGGGGTGACTCCTTTCTCGGCTTGTTCCTCGCTTCCAATCGGGTACAGATTGGAGGGAAGGGAAAAGCTATCAATCTGATACTCCCCCTTCCCCGTGAGGAACGAACGGTTCAGGGAAGGGGGACGGGGGTCAGGTCACGCAGGAAAGCCCTCCCTGCCGCGCGAATCAACAGGCGCGCGTCCACAACGCGCCACGTCTTTCCCGGAGGGCGCTCTTGATCTTCAGCAGGCGATGGCTCTTTCTGTTCGCGCTCGGCGTCGTGCCGCTGCTCCTGACCGGCCTCTCTCCCGGCTACCTCAGCCTGGCGCTGGCGTGGGACGGCCTGCTGCTGTCGCTGGCCTTTGCCGACTGGATGCTCTTCCCTTCGCTCGACGCCTTGCAGGTGGAACGGGCGGTGGACGATAAACTGTCGCTCGGCGTGCAGAACCCCGTGCAGGTCCGCATCCGCAACGGAACCGAGGTTCCGCTCCAACTGGAACTGCGCGACTCGCCGCCCGAAGCCATTCCCAACGACCTTCCCGGCACTCCGTTTGAACTCTCGGTCGCTCCCGGCACGCGCCAGGCCGCCGTCTACCATCTGACGCCCCAGGCGCGCGGCGACTACACTTTCGGCGATGTCTATCTGCGCGTGCGCGGCCGCCTCGGTCTGGTGCATCGGCTGCGGCGCGTGCCGCTGCCCTCCGCTGTCAAAGTCTACCCCAATCTGCTGGAAACGGCCAAGTTCAACCTGATGGCGCGGCGCGGACGCTTGCAGCAGGTCGGCATCCGGGCGGCGCGTTTGCAGGGCGCAGGGCGCGAATTCGAGAGCCTGCGCGACTATATGCCCGACGACGAACTGCGCCGAATCGACTGGAAGGCAACGGCGCGGCGCGGCAAACTGGTCGCCCGGCAGTACGAGGTCGAGAAGTCGCAGAGCGTGCTGCTGGTGCTGGACGTGGGCCGCACGATGCTGGCCGAGATTGACGGCATCCAGAAGCTCGACTACGCCATCAACGCCGCGCTGCTGCTGGCCTATGTCGCCACGCTCTCGGAGGATAAGGTCGGGCTGCTGGTCTTTGCGGATACGGTGCAGGCGTATCTGCCGCCGAAGAAGGGCCGCGCCCAGGTCTATGCCATCCTGGAAGCCCTCTACAACGCGAAAGCCACCCTCGCCGAGCCGGACTATCGCAGCGCGCTGGCCTATCTCGCAGCGCGCTGGCGCAAGCGGTCGCTGATGGTCTGCTTCACCGACCTCTGGGATCCCGACTCCTCCCGCCAGACGATTACGGAACTGGCCGCGTTGCAGCCGCGCCATCTGGTCGCCGCCGTCACGCTGCTGGATACGAAGGTGCTGCGCGCGGCGGGGCAGGGGGCGGAAACGGCGCAGGCCGTCTACGAGAAGGCGGTCGCGATGCAGGTGCTGGAGGATCGGGAGAAGGCGGCGGGCGCGCTGACACAGCGCGGCGTTCTCGTTGTGGATTCCCCCGCCGACAAACTCTCCGCCGAACTGGTCAACCGCTACCTGGAGGTAAAGGAGCGGATGCTGCTCTGAGCGTCTGGTCACTGTCCACTGAACACCTGAAGCCTGCCTTGACGAAGGAGGGCGGTTTTGGGTACACTAGCCTGCACTGCTAGACGCCTGGGGAACCGACCGGGCGTTCGGCACGGCTCGATTTTCACGGGGAAGAAGACGGCGGCCCTGTCGTTTCGAGAGGGCCGATTTTGGGCTTAAATAGAGGAAAGGGACACGACCGGATCATGCTACTGGGAACGCAACGCATCAACGCCGCCGGGCATCTGGAGATAGGAGGCTGCGACACGACCCGGCTCGCCGCCGAATTCGGCACGCCGCTCTATATCATGGACGAAGCGGCCCTCCGCGCCAACTGCCGCGAGTACAAAGCGGCGTTCGCGGCGCGTTACCCCAAAAACGAGATCTACTTCGCCAGCAAAGCCTTCCTTTCGATGGCGATCGCCCGCCTCATCGCGCAGGAGGGGCTGAGCATGGATGTCGCCTCGCTCGGTGAACTCTACACCGCGCTGCAGGCCGGTTTTCCGCCTGAACGCCTGGCCCTGCACGGCAACAACAAGTCCCGCGAAGAACTGGAACTGGCCGTCAGCAGCCATATCGGGCATATCGTCCTCGACAATTTTCAGGAGATCGCCTTGCTCGGCCAGATCGTGCGGGAGCGCAAGGCTGCGCAGGACGTGCTGGTGCGCGCCACGCCGGGCGTAGACCCGCAGACCCATCGGCTGATTCGCACCGGGCAGGCCGACACCAAGTTCGGGCTGAACATCGCGGATGGCTCCGCGCTGGAAGCCATCCGGCGCGTGCTGAAGATGCCGGGCCTGCGGTTCCGGGGCATCCACTGCCATGTCGGGTCGCAACTGCTGGAAACGGAGACGCACGAACAGGCCGTCGAGATCATGGTGCGCCTGATGCAGACCATCGTGGCGGAGACGGGCGCGGAGGTCGAGCAGTTGAACATCGGCGGCGGGTTGGGCGTGCGCTATCTGTCCAGTCATCAGCCGCCCAGCTACGCCGAATTCGCCGAGCGCATCACCTCGAAACTCAAGGTGGCGCTCGACGCAGCGAATCTTCCGTATCCTAAACTGTTGCAGGAGCCGGGGCGCTCTCTCGTCGGCGAGGTCGGCACGACGCTCTACACCGTCGGGGCCATCAAGACCGTGCCGATCAACGAAGCGGGCGGCACGCGCACCTACGTCTCGGTAGACGGCGGCCTGTCGGACAACCCGCGCCCGCAGATGTACGAGGCGGTCTACGAGTGCCTCCTTGCCAACAAAGCCGACCGGCCCGCCGAGAGCCTCGTCACCATCGCGGGCAAGCACTGCGAGACGGACATCCTTATCTGGGATACGCGCATCGCGGAGCCGCAGCCCGGCGACCTGCTGGCCGTGCAGACCACCGGCGCGTACAACTACGTCATGGCGAGCAACTATAACCGGTTCCTGCGCCCCGCCGTCGTGCTGGTCGCCAACGGGCAGGCCGATCTGATCGTGGAGCGCGAAACGCTGGACGATCTGCTGCGCCACGAGCGCATCCCGGCCCGCCTGCGCGAAGAACTGGCTGCGCCTGTGGCATAGACCTAACCCCCCGGCCCCCTTCCCTGAATCGCTGCGCTGGGAAGGGGGGACTATGGCCCGGGCTTGTGCCTCTCTTTCAACTTGCCATCGAGTGCAAGAGAGCGGAAAAGCGTGCCGCCTGAACTCTCCCCTTCCCTTCAGGGAGGGGGCCGGGGGGTAGGCCAAGAAAGCGAGAGAGTATGCTCAGCAATTTTGATCCGCAGATGTTCATCATCGGCCTCGTGGTGATCGTCGTCAGCATCGCCCTGCATGAGTTCGGCCATGCGATCTCTGCGGATCGCCTGGGCGATCCCGGCCCGCGTCTGGCGGGCCGTGTGACCCTCTGGCCGGACAAGCACTTCGATCCATTCGGATTTATCATGATCATCGTCACCCTGCTGGCCGGGTTCGGCCTGGGATGGGGCAAGCCGGTCATGGTGAATCCGCGCAACTTCGAGCATCCGCGCCGGGATATGGTCATTGTGGCCGCGTTCGGCCCGCTGATGAACCTGCTGCTGGCGGTCATCTTCGGCCTGATTCTGCGCGGAATCATCGCGTCAGGGCATGAGATGGCGCTTGTGGATCCGTCCACCGGCGAATACAGCATCACGGCCAAGTTCCTCCTCTCGTTCCTGACCATCAATCTGGCCCTGATGTTCTTCAACCTGATTCCGGTACATCCGCTGGACGGCTCGAAGATTCTGAGCGGCCTGCTGCCCGCCGACCTGGCCTACAGCTACGACCGCTTTGTGGGAGCCTATGGCCCGATCCTGCTGCTGATCCTGGTCTTTTCGGGCAGCGGCGTCATCGGCACGATCATCCGCCCGGCGGTATCCTCGGCGGCCCGGCTTCTCATCGGATTACCGGCCTGACCCTATTCTGTTCCTGAAGGAGACAAGAGACGTGGTTGCTTCGCCAGCGCCTGCGACGCAGAAGACGAAACGCTTATTGAGCGGGATGCAGCCCACCGGCACGGGCGCGCTTCACCTGGGCAACCTGGAAGGCGCGCTGCGTACCTGGGTGCGCCTGCAAGACGAGTACGAGATGTTCTGCTGCATCGTGGACTGGCACGCGCTGACCACGCGCTTTCACGAGACCGACCAGATCGCGCCCGCCAGCCGCGAGGTCGCTGCCGACTATATCGCCGCCGGGCTGGACCCGGAGAAGTGCGCTATCTTCCTCCAGAGCCATGTCAAGCAGCACGCCGAACTGCATCTGCTGCTCTCCATGATCACGCCGCTCGGCTGGCTGGAGCGCGTGCCGACCTTCAAGGAGAAGCGGGAACTGATGGAGGAGCGCGGCGTGGGCGATGAGTCCGTCTCTTACGGTCTGCTCGGCTATCCGGTGCTGATGACCTCCGATATTCTCGTCTACCGCGCGCACGCGGTTCCGGTCGGCAAGGATCAGGCCGCGCATCTGGAGATCAGTCGCGAGATCGCCCGCCGCTTCAACCATCTCTATGGCGACATCTTTCCGGAGCCGCAGGCGGTCATTGACGAAACAACGGCGGTCGTGCCGGGCCTGGACGGGCGCAAGATGAGCAAATCCTACGGCAACGCTATCTATCTCTCCGACAGCGCCGATACCGTGGCCGAGAAGATCAAGAACGCCTTCACCACGCCCACCAAGATCCGCAAGACCGACCCCGGCGTGCCGGAGAACTGCGTCGTCTGCCAGTTGCGCCGCATCTACGATCCGCAGGGCTATCAGCCCTCCTGGGAAGAAGATCGGCAGGGCGTGCGCGGCTGTATGCAAAATAAAAAGGAACTGACCGAGATCCTCAACGCCGCCCTCGATCCCATCCGCACGCGCCGCGCCGAACTGCTGGCCGATCCCGCCGAACTGGAGCGCATCCTGGCAAACGGGGCCGAGCGCGCCCGCGCCGTCGCCGAGGAGACGATGCGCCTCGTCCGCGACGCCATGCACTTACGCTGACGCTCTCCATCTTCTCTTGACAGCGAGTCCACACGCCGCTACAATAGTCTATGTTGAGTTTTGCGCATTCGATCCATGCCGGGAGCAACCTTATGCCCCGGCATTGGTTTAGATTCGAGGAAGCTATGCCGATACCCGACTCGCCGCGCGTGCAATACAAGAAGAATCCGCTGGTTGAAGTCATCTGCCAGGTGCGGTTTCCCGCGATTCTGCGTATCGAAACGCATCCTCCTGTAGAGTTCCAGGAGCAGTTGCGGCAGCAGTATCCTCTCTTCATAGCAAAGCAGGGGGTAAATATAGAAATACCTTCGGAAATCGCCAGGTCGGAGATCGTCAAAATCGTTGGGGAACATAAGTCCTATGAGTTTACGACCGCCGATGAGCAATGGACAGTCAGCCTGACGAAGGATTTTTTGGCGCTGACATCTCGAAAGTATGAACGGTGGGAGGAGTTTCAAAGGAATCTGGCTCTGCCTCTGGAGGCGCTGAATACCATCTACGCGCCCGTCTTCTACTCAAGAATAGGTCTGCGCTATCGAGACGTTATTCAAATGTCGCAACTGGGACTGATGGGAGTAGAATGGGCGGAACTGTTAAACCCTTATCTGGTAGGAGAGTTAGCCTCACCGGATTTAGCGCAAGAGATTGTCTATGTCGCGCGTGAATTTGTCATGCAGTTGCAAGACGGGCGGCAGAGCCAGGCCCATGTACGACACGGTCTCGTCCAAGTCGGCAACACAGAGGAAATAGGCTACCTGATTGACAGTGACTTCTTTACAGAGCAGCGAACGGAGATCAAAGATGCGCTGGAAGCACTCCACTATTTCAACCAGCAGGCAGGTCGCCTATTCCGCTGGTGCCTTACTGACCGCCTCCATAATGCAATGGAACCAGAAACTGTTGGATGAAGCGGTGCCTGCGCGTGGGGATTCTTCGGGAGCCGAGGTGCTTGAAGAGAGACGAGGATGGCTCTGCGATCAAGGAACGGTCGCCACACGGTATAATCTGCGACTGCTCTATGACTCCGGGACTGCGAATGTAGATTCTCCTGTTTTCAGCATACAGCCTATCCTGGACTTGAAGCTCCCGACCGACCGGCCCCAAACATCGTTCGAGTTGTCTCAGGGGGCTGCCGCGAGTCCTTTTCCTTCTGACTTGGTAGCGGAATATCGTATCTTAACGCGCAAAAAGCTGCTCAAAAAGCTCAGTTCGGAGGAGGCCGTTCGCCTGGAAAGTATCAAATCCGAGATTGCGGCGATAGATAAGGCGAATCCAGCGTTTCAAAAGTGGCGTGCGCAAAGCGACAAAATACGGGCCGAGCTAGATCAAATTCGCCAGGAAGCCGAAGCGATATTGCGTACAAAAAAGTGAGATGGTCTTCAAGAGAAGCGTCCCGAGACGCAAATACAGGCAGTATCAATCCTATCGTCGGCTGCTGCGCGCGGATTTCCAGAATCGTTGTGCTTACTGTCTGCGGCACGAATATCATGTAGGCGGAGAGGGACACTGCTGTATTGATCACTATCGGCCAAGAAGAGGGCCGTTTGCGCGACCGGACCTGGAGGCTGAATATACGAATCTTTACTGGGCCTGCCAGGAGTGCAACAGTATCAAAGGCGATACCTGGCCCGATGAGGAAGAATGGGAGCAGGGATTCCGATGGATAGATCCTTGCCAACCGGAAGGCGACCATGATCTGCACTGGCTGGTAAATCCGGACGGCACCTTGCAGCCACGCACACCGGCAGGCGAGTACACCATAGAAAATCTGATGTTGTGGCGTCCGATACTTCAAGATTGGCGGGCGGAGATGTACCAAAATCAGCAGGAGGCGCGGGAGATTGAGCGGAACTTGCTCCTACGATTGCCGTCACGGGAACGCAAATTCCTGGAACGCCGTCTGAAGCAGATAATGAGGTGGATTGAGCCGCCTGTTTTTGATCGGCCTCATCGCGCTGGGTAGTAGTAAGCCATCTGGCAATAAGGAGCATAGGCTTTGAACGGAATTTTGCGCGATCTGATGCAGCCTCGCCACTGCCGCACGCGCCGGGTCAGTTCCTGGGACAAGACCGGCGGCAACCGGGACTACTGGCCCATCGGCCCCGGCGAAGCCAAAACGCTGGCCGATATTCAAGGCCCCGGCATCCTCACGCACATCTGGATGACGAGCGGAGCCAAAAACGGCATTGCGCACTGGACGCGCCGCGTCCGCATCCGCATCTACTGGGACGGACAGGAGACGCCGAGTGTAGACGCGCCGCTCGGAGACTTTTTCGGCTGCGGGCATGGCCTCATTCGCCGTTGGCAGAGCATTGCGATGGACATGACCGGCTCGCAAGACGCCTTCAGCGTGGAACATAACACGACGGCCTTCAACTGCTGGCTGCCCATGCCGTTCCAGCAGAACGCGCGCGTCGAGATCTATAACGATGGCGACGGCATCGGCCTTCTCTACTTCTACATTGACTACGAGGAGTACGATCCCGGCGCGCTGCCCGCCGACCTGCTCTACTTCCACGCGCACTTCCGCCGGGAATGCCCCACTGACGGCTGGAAAGACAAGTTCACGCCCAATCATGGCGACCCGGTGGACAGCACGCCCAACCTCGACGGCAAAGGGAACTATGTGGTGCTGGAGACGACCGGGCGCGGCCACTATATCGGCTGCAACGTCTCGATCCATAACCAGACGGGAAGCTGGTGGGGCGAAGGCGACGACATGATCTTCATTGACGGGGACGAACAGCCGACAATCAACGGTACGGGGACGGAGGACTATTTCAACCACGCCTATGGGATGCAGCACATCCCGGACGGCCTCTATCATGGGGTCAGCGTGTTCCAGCCGGACAACCCGGATAAGGACCTGTGGCGCGGCAAGACGACCTGTTATCGCTGGCACATCCCCGATCCTATCGTCTTCCAGAAATCCATCAAAGTGACCATCGAACACGGCCATGCCAACGCGCGCAGCGACGACTGGAGCAGCGTCGCCTACTGGTATCAGACCCTCCCGACGCCCGCTCTGCCGCCCGTCCCGGAAGCCCGCCTACGCCTGCCCGTCGAACCCTAGCAAGACATGACGAAAGTAGTTCTGACACGCCGCGCGCCGCGCTCCTATCGCGGACTGATCCTCGCTATCGGTCTCCTGGTGGCGCTCGGCGGCATGACCGCGCTCACTGTCTTCGTGGCGCGGGACGGCCAGCGCCGCGCCCAGATGCAGACCGACTCGCGCGTGGCAGCGGTCTGGGTTCTCGGCGTGGCGCGCGGAGCGCAGCCGCTCACGCGCGGCTCGCTCCTGCAAAAGTGGCTCAACGCGCGCGGCATCCATGCGTTCGGGGAGTATCGGGTGCTGACCAGCCGGTATAACAATGGCAACCGGGACAGCCTGGAGATCTGGTTCGACTATCAGAGCTACCTGAAGCAGTATCCGCAGTTGGAATGCCATCGGATCGGGCAGACCGCGTTCGTGGACGACCTCGGCCAGCGTTATCACGGCTTCCTCGATTTTCAAGATCAGTACGTCGGCGTCTATCTGCCCGGTTATGACCATGCCGCCCGCCGCCTGGTCTGCGCTGTGCGCTGGATGCCCCGCCAGCCCGCGCGCCCGCGCCCGATGTCCAAACCGATGGTCTTTACCGTAGACCTTCCGCCCGCGAAGCGCGTTCTGCCGCCCGCCGACACGCTTCCTCGCCGCTTCGTCACCGTTACGAACCAGGGCGTCACGGCGACTGTCGGTCAGGCGCGTCTCTCCGAACCCGATTACCGTATCGGCGGCTACGCGGGCAGTCAGCGCGAACTCACCTTCCGGCTCAAGATCGAGGGCGGCGAACTCGTCGGTTCCAATGTCTCCCGCCCCTACCAGCTCATCTCGAATACGAATTCCAATCTGCGATTGTACTTCCGGCAGCGCGCGCTGGCCGGGACAACCGCAAACGACGCGGCGAGCCAGGGCCGTGCCTTTACCATTACCGACCCTTACGGCGTCTCCTTGCTGCCGGAAGACGAACTGCTCTCCCCCATGCTGACGCCGGATGAAGCAAAGCCGATGCAGGGCAAAGAGGGAACTGTCTATACTGCGCCGGTCAACGGGGCCGGGCAGGGAACGGATGCCGTCCGCCTGCGCTTCGATGTGCGGCCCAAAGGCAGCGCGCCTTCGGCCCCCACCATCCCCTTCGACATCACCATTCCCGTCCAGACCGGCGGCGAAATCTGAAGTTAACCACCCGATGCGCTAGAAGCACAGAGACACAGACGATCTTAGAAGAGGGTGGTATCGAGGGAGAAGCCAGAGGAAAGGCCGATGAAGCCCGGGCGCTGCTGCTGCGCCCGGGAAGCAAGCGTTCCGGCCCGCCGGATGCCGCCACACAGGCCACTATCGCCGCCATTGCCGAGATCGAGCGGCTGGAAATGTTGATAGATCGGATGCTGGATGTGGAAAGTTGGGCCGAGTTGATGCACGCGTGAGGCGGCGTGTCTCCGCTTGCGCCCGCGTGAGGTATAATTCCGGTAGATTGTGAAAAGCGGCACAGCCGACGGCCTTCAGGACGAGGCCGGCAGGGAGGGAGCGCATGGCGATTCTGGAACGGGAGCTGGCGCGCGGCACGACGCGCAACATAGACGACATAGCCGACAAGGTGTTCGCAGGCGAGCGGTTGACCGCCGAGGACGGCCTGCGCCTCTTCCAGCACCCCAACCTGCCGGAACTGGCCTTCCTCGCCAACTATGTCCGCGAAAAGCTGCACCCGGATACCAATGACATCGTCACCTATATCGTCGGGCGGAACATCAACTACACCAACGTCTGCTGGGTGCGCTGCAAGTTCTGCGCGTTCTATCGCGTGCCGGGCCATGAAGAGGGCTACGTCCTCTCCCGCGAGCAGATTTTCGAGAAGATCCAGCAGATGGTGGATGTGGGCGGCATCGAGATACTGATGCAGGGCGGCCTGAACCCGAAGCTGAAAATCGAGTGGTATGAAGACCTGCTGCGGGCCATCAAGGAGAGGTTCGGGGCTTACGGCATCATTTTGCACGCCTTCTCGCCCGCCGAACTGATCTATCTTGCCAGGATCAGCAAGCTGTCGCAGGCCGAGATGTTCCGGCGGCTCAAAGCGGCAGGGCTGGACAGCGTGCCGGGCGGCGGCGCGGAGATACTGACCGACCGCGTGCGCGAGACGATCTCGCCCTATAAAGATACGGCTCAGGAGTGGCTGGACTGTATGCGCGAGGCGCACCAGGCGGGCCTGCGCACGACCGTGACGATGATGTACGGCTCGGTAGATACGGTAGAGGATCGCATCGAGCATCTGGTCAGGACACGGGAATTGCAGGACGAGACAGGCGGCTTCACGGCATTCATTCCCTGGTCGTTCCAGCCGGACGGCACGGAACTGAACATCGAGCGCGCCTCCGCCTTCGACTATCTGCGCACGGTCGCGGTCAGCCGCCTGATGCTGGACAATATCCCTCACATGCAGGCGTCCTGGGTGACGCAGGGGCCGAAGGTGGCGCAGGTGGCGCTGCGGTACGGCCTGAACGATTTCGGCAGCACGATGATGGAGGAGAACGTCGTCTCTTCCGCAGGCTGCGCCTTCACCATGCCCATCGAGGAGATGGAACGGCTGATCCGCGAGGCCGGATATACGCCGATGCGCCGCACGACGCAGTATCGTCTGCTGCCTCAGGGCGTGCCAGAAGGTTCGCCGCTGCTGAAGATTTAACCGCAAATCTCGCGCGAAGGGGCTGTCGGAGTCGTCTCCGATGGGTCTAGCCCTCTTCCGCAGTCGCAAATAGACGCGAATGAACAAGAACGGGCGGAGCTCTGCGCAGAGCTCCGCCCGTTTCTTTTGCTGCGGACGGCTTCGCTAAAATCGGATTTTACGGTAGACCTGGAAGAAGAGGTCGCCGCCCCGGCCCGCGTAGGGCGTCCAGGAGTGCGGGTAGAAGGAGGAGCCGTTATTGCGCCGCCAGTTGACGGCGAAGATCCAGCGGGGATCGGCGGTGTAGCGGCAGCCGAGTGTCACCTGCTTGCCGAGCGGCAGGCTGCTTCCCGGCTTCAGTTCTTCCAGACGTGCCACCAGCGTCCACTTCGCATATTTAGGCAGATGGTAATAGGCATCCAGATACCAGCCGTGCATCTGGCTGCCGTTCAGCGTCCCGAAGAGATACTCGCCGCGCAGCAGCAGATGCGGACGGGTATAGCGCATATCTAGGCCGCTGAGATGAATGGGGCCGCGCCGGTTGCGCCGGAAGTTGGTATCCAGATAGCCGTCCCAGTAGCTCGCGCCGAGAATGAGATCGCGCGCATAGGTCTGAAGGCGGAACGCGCTGCCGCCCAGGTTGTTCAGGTTGCCCCACTCTCCGTAGGCCCGCCCCTCGAACGTTGCGGCCTCCAACTGCCAGCGCGCGTTTCCGCCTGTCCACTGCACGCCCGGCACGCCCCAGTTCACCGAATTCAGCCCGTAGTCCAGACGCGGCATCGGATAGTCTATCAGGCCGGAGGCATAGGTTTCGCGAGAGTCATAGATTCCGAACGGCACGCGCACGACGCCGACCTGGAGCTGCTGCGCGCCCCAGTCCTTTTGCAGCGCGGCCTGCGCGGGAAGGAAGTTGTGGTATTTGCGCGTCCCGTAGACCTCCAGACGGAGGCCCGGAGCCAGGGGCGCGTTCATGCGCAGCGAGCCGCTATAGAGCGCGGTGCGCGACCTGCCGACGGCGGCGATGCGGCTGCGAAAGTCCAGGTCTATCTCGAAGGTGGGCCGGGAGATAGACTGAGCGTGGCAGACGCCGGAAATGCCGAGCAGGGAGACAAGCAGCGTGTAGCGTTTCCGCCGATAGTGCATGGCCCTCACCTTGACAGTACGAACGCCAACCTGACAGAGATTCGAGGGGATTATCGGGAAGAAGGCTCGCAAACTTGAGTGCAGATATGGTTTTCGGGCGTATCCTCCGGGTATTCGCGCTGTGAAAAGGGAGCGGGGACTATGGAATATAGGGAAAGAAGGTAATTGTGCGGAGACCAGAGCGATGGAGGGGAGAAGTCAGGATGCGAAACTTGAGGCCCGGCGCGGCAAGGAGGCTCCTGTGTCTGGTGGCGAGTCTCTGGATGGCAGCGGCTTCCGGGCGAGCGATGGCCGCAGGGAAAAGAACGGGCGCGCAGAAAGGCGGTGCTGTCGTCTCCGGGCAGGTGGCGCTGGCGGGCAAAGGGGCAGCGCGCGAGGCCGTCGTCACTCTGGAAGGCGAAAAAAAGGCCGCGCCGATGGCAAAAGCGGTGGTGGATCAGCGGGACAAGACGTTCCTGCCCCACGTCTCGGTCGTCACGCGCGGCACGACCGTGCAGTTCCCGAACAACGACACGGTCTTTCACAACGTCTTCGCCTATTTCAATGCCAAGAAGTTCGATCTGGGCATGTACCCGCGCGGCGCGACCAAGCGCGTCACTTTCGATAAGCCGGGCCTCGTCGCGCTGCTCTGCAACGTACATTCCGAGATGAGCGCCTATATCGTCGTGGTGGATACGCCCTACTACGCCATAACGGACAGGCAGGGGCATTTCCGCATCGGGAACGTGGCTCCCGGAACCTACACGCTCCGTGTCTGGCACGAGAGCGGCGCGGCCCTCACGCAGTCCTTCACTGTCAAGGCGGAAGACACGGCGCTGAACCTGACGTTGGCCCGAAAGTGATGCGAAACGATGCGCTTTTCGCTGCGAACCAAAATCCTGCTGCTGATCGCCGGGACGGTGACCGGGCTGGCTTCCCTTCTCCTGTTGGCGCTGACGGCGCTGGCGCATCGCGAGGTCGGGCGCGCGGTGCGGCAGGATGTCCGCGTGACTGGAAGCGTGCTGGCGCAGTTCGTGCGGGAGCGGAGCGCGGCGCTGCAAAATCAGTCGTTGCTGCTGGCGCGGCAGCCGGTGCTGCGGGCCAGCCTCGGCACCGGCGACCCGGCGACCGTGACGGACTGTATTCGGGACTATCTGAAGCAGATCGGGGCGGATGCGGCCGCGGCGACCGATCAGAGCGGGCGTCTACTGGGCGAGACGGATGCCCAGGGGAAGGGGAACGGCCAGACCGCGCCTGTGGCTGACCGCGCCCCCGGCAGTGGCGTCGAGGCGGCGCTGCGGGGCGAGACCTGGGCCGGAGTCGTCGCGCACAACGGGCGGCTGATGCTGGCGGTGTCGGTCCCGGTGCTGGAGCCGGTCAGCAGATATGTCCGGGGAACGTTTACGGCCTACAGCGCCATTGATGCGCAAGTCGCCTCGGAGTTGAAGCGCGCCCTGGGCAGCGAAGTCGCTTTCGTCGCGCAGGGGAAGGTGGTGGGCGCGTCCCTGCCGCTTCCCGCGCGTCTGCCGATGCCGCAGGGCGCGGTGACGCTGCTGGCGGCGGGCAAAGCGCGCTACTTCGCCCTCTACGCGCCGCTTCCCGGCACGCGGCCCGAGGCCGGGTTGGGGTATGTCGTGCTGCGGCCTTACGGCCCGGCGATGGCGATGTACGCGCGCTTCCTGGCCGCGTTCGCGACCCTCTCCGCGCTGGCGCTGCTGCTGGCGCTGGCGGTGGGCGCGCTGGTGGCGCGCAGCCTCACGCGCCCTCTGGACGGCGTGGTGCGGGCGGCGCGGATGCTGCGCGAAGGACAATGGCCGGAACGCTTCACAGTGCAGCGCAGCGATGAGATCGGGCTGCTGCAATCGGTCTTCAACGAGATGACCGAGGCGATGCAGGCCAGTCAGGAACGGCTGCTGGCGCTCATTGATACGGACGCGCTGACCGGGCTGGACAATCATCGGCGGTTTCAGGAGCGTTTGGCGCAGGAGACGAAGCGCTGCCTGACCTCCGGCGAACCGCTCTCCCTGCTGCTGCTCGATATAGATCATTTCCATGAGTATAACCAGCGGCGCGGCCATGCGGCGGGCGACGCGGCGTTGCAGCGGCTCGCGCTCCTGCTTCGGAACAACCTGCCCGAAGTGGCGATCCTGGCGCGGTTCGGGGGCGAGGAGTTTGTCGCGCTGCTGCCTCAGTGCCAGATCGAACAGGCGGAGGCGCTGGCGGAGACACTGCGCGCGCTGGCCGAAACGACCGGGCGCGCGGCGGAAGACGCGCGTGCGCTGACGCTCAGCATCGGCTGCGCCGAGTTCGGCACGCATACGACGCAGGCCGAGGGGCTGATTCTGGCGGCGGAACTGGCGGTCTCGCGGGCCAAGCATCTCGGGCGCAATCGGGTCTGCCGGTTCGACAGCGTGGCTGGAGCGGATGCGAACGCCGATCCGTCTCAGTTGCATAAGTTCCTGAAGGATGGCAGCCTCGCCACGATCCAGGCATTGGCGGCGGCGGTAGACGCCAAAGACCCCTACACGCAGGGCCATTCGCAGCGCGTGGCCGAGTACGCTTCCGCGTTGGCCCGCGCTATCGGGCTGCCGCAAGACGAGGTGGACTTGATCTATACGACGGGGACGCTGCACGATGTCGGCAAGATCGGCATCCCGGACTCCATTCTGAAAAAGCCCGGCCCGCTGGATGCGGAGGAGCGCGCGATCATGCAGACGCATCCGGCGCTGGGCGAGGTGATCGTGCGCAAGGCTCCGCAGTTGGCGGCGGCGCTGCCCGGCGTGCTGCATCACCACGAAGCCTGGGATGGGCGCGGCTATCCGAACGGCCTGCGGGGCGAGGCGATCCCGCTGCTGGCGCGCATTCTGGCGGTGGCGGACACCTTCGACGCGATGACGAGCGACCGCCCGTACCGTAAAGGGCTATCCCTCGAAGTCGCATTGAGCGAGATCGAGAAGGGGGCCGGGAAGCAGTTCGATCCCCGGCTGGCTCCGGCATTCGTCGCGATGATGCAGGCGCATTCTGCATTGCCTCGCGCCGCCTGATCCCCTTCCTGTGGCGCATGTTCGCGACCTCCTTTCCAGCGACTGGACATGCAAATCCGGACGGCTTCCGAGGTCACAGTGAGGGAAGCTGCCCCACGCTTCCGAAGCCGCGAAACGGGAGAGTTCTTACTCCCTGGCGGCCTGCGCCCAGTTCTGCCCGACGGCGCGTCCCATCCGGGCGGAGAATCCGTCTACCCAGATGTCCACCGTCTCATAGAGCAGCCAGAGCAGCGCGGCGAAGGATAGAATCGTCTGAAGCAGGAGCGGGTTCATCAGCGCCTGGAACGCTGTGATAAGAACATAGGCGGGCCGCGTCACCAGGTCCCAGGAGTTCAGACGCACGATGAGGCCCAGGTAGACGCCGAGGGAGGTCAGCACAAAGAAGGGGATGGCCCACGGAAGCAGAGGAACGCGCGCTTCCCGCAGCATGCGCTCGATGGGCCGGATGGAGAGCGCGAAGCACAGCGCCCCGCAGCCGCTGTACGCCAGGAAAAACAGCCCCTGCCGCGCGACCGCCAGCATGAGGATACGGTTGGTCTCGGCGGCGTCGCGCAGATCGGTGAAGTGTGCGTCGAACAGGAAATGCCGCCACTCCGTCAGTAGGTAGCAGGTATTGGGCAGGAACGCGAACCAGACCAGCGCCAGAGGCAGCCAGACCGGCCAGGGAACGCGCCTGCGCCGCAGCGTCAACCCTTGCACGCCCGCCGCCAGCAGATACGCGGCAGCGACGGGAATGAGGGCCAGCGATAGGTTCCACAGTATCCAGCGCAGTGATTGCATCCTTAAACCCGACCCCGCAAAAGGCTGCGGCCCAGGCACAGCAGGACGATGCCGCAGAAGACCAGCAGCGCCATCCGCCAGTCGCCCTGCAAATAGCCGCACACGCCGCCGACCAGCCACAGCAGGCCGAGGGCGCACACAAAGCCGCCCCAGATTTTACGGGAAGTCGGCATCAGGAAGTTTCTTTCATTTGATGGGCGTGCGATTGACGAAGAAGTAGCAGCCTGCGACCACCGCCATGATGACCCCGGCATAGAGCAGCGCAAAAGCTTCGCTGCGCTCATAGCGGAATCGACGCAGATTCATACCGATGACCACGACCGCAATCGGAACCAGCGCAGGCATCGCCCAACCTGTCACGCCGACGAGAACCATATAGGCGGCCAATACACTGCTGACCACAATAAAGGTTGTCCGCGAAGGGATACCGAACCGTGCAAAACAGGCGAAGAAGAGCGCAAGGAACATAAAGTCTGCAAAACCGACCGCCAGCTGCATCGGTTCGGCTCCGCTCGGGGGATGCGCCGTCGGCCTCGGCAAGTTGACCAGCATTGTCTTCATAGCTATCTCTGCACCCCGGTTCTCGCCCTGATGGGCCTGCGTCACCAGGCCGCCCCCGAAGACTACATAGAGGTCTACCAGAGCCAGAGCCACCGCCATCGGCAACAGCAGTTTGAATTCCCGCACCAGGCGCGATAGGCAGACTCCCAAGCTAGCCGCGAACCAGATGAGCAGCAGTCCTTTTAGTCCCGGTACTGCGCGTAAGAGGAGAAAATAGCCGTTCAGAAAAGGGCTGAGCGCGTGCCATCCTCCCCATTGGGGATAGCTGAAAAGGAGAATAGGGACGAGGACGGCGGGCAGCGCGAGTACAACAGAGAGCAGCAGACTCATCCTCTGCACAGCGGGCGAGCGCAACGCGCGGGCCGTCCGAACCGTAAAGAGAAGCGTCAGCAGTAGATAGAGCAGCGTCGTCGTCCAGACAATGGCGACGTGTCCGATGGGGATACGCAACGTGACCTGCCAGAACAGGAGACAGAGCAGCGCCAGGCCGAACGCCTTCTTTCTGTCTTCTGCGCCGCGCGCAGGGGTGTTGAGAGGAGTCGAAAGAGGTGGCGGTTCCTCAGAGCGCGCCGTCTCGATCAGGGTCAGAGCAGAGACAGGCGTATCCGATGCAGGCGACGCTTTAGGCGATAGATTATCCATAAGGGGCCAGTAACTCCTGACTTTCTGCCAAATTTTCGGGTTCCGACTCAGGCCGGCAGACCTGCAACGGACATGCGCCAAAAAAACGCTTTGACAAATGCCCGCGAACTATTATATAATAGGCGGTAGAAAGCGTCAAGTTAACCCTTGTCTCTACCACCGGCCTTCGCCGAATATAACGCGCGCGGCATCGAAGAGGAAGCCGTCGCTTTTGCAGGAACGCCCTCAGACGGGCGTGCAGCGCGCGTCACCTCCTGGTTCCTCTTCCGCTTCCGGGTGGCTTCTGTTCCGGCACTTGCTGCTTGTTGGCTCGACTCCCTTGCGTGTCCGCCTTCCGCCTGTCTGTTACGGCCGTCCCCGATGCCGTCCTGCGCTCCCCTCGAGGAGATAGGAGTTTGCCGCGCCGCGTTCCGAATCTTTAAGATAGCAGCCTGGGAGGAAACCTTTGAGCGACAAGCCACTTCGTATTGTAATCGCTGATGATGAGCCGATCATCCGCCTCGACCTGAAGAAGATGCTGGAGGACTGCGGCTACGATGTCGTCGGGGAGGCCGGAGACGGCGCCAAAGCCCTGGAGACCGTCCGCAACCTCAAACCCGATGTCGTCATTCTCGACATCAAGATGCCGGAACTCGACGGGATAGACGCCGCCAAGATCATCACGGACGAGAAGATCGCGCCCGTGCTGCTGCTCACCGCCTACAGCCAGATAGACCTGGTCAACCGGGCGAAAGAAGCGGGTGTCTTCTCCTATCTGGTCAAGCCGTTCAAAGAGGCCGACCTGATGCCCCAGATCGAGGTCGCGGTCGCGCGCTGGGACGCTTTCCTCAAGATCGAGGAGCAGGCCGCCGACCTGGAAGACAAACTGGAGACGCGCAAATCGGTAGACCGCGCCAAAGGCATCCTGATGGATCAGTACGGCCTGAAGGAGCAGGAGGCGTTCCGCCGCATCCAGGTCCAGAGCATGAACACGCGTAAATCCATGCGTGAGATCGCCGAGGCCATCATCATCGCGCACAACGTCTAAAAGCAGGCCCTTACCCTCCTTCCCTCTCCCGCAGCGTGGGAGAGGGAAGGAGGATGAGGGCAAAGCCTGACCATGAAAGAACGTTTCAGCCGACTCCGCACCCCCTGGCGCACGCGCCGTCTGTTCGCCGCCCTGCGGCGCACGGACGACCCGGATGTCGCCATCCTGCAACAGGAACTCGACTACCGCGACCGCCAACTGCGCGACGCGACCGTGCTGATCGAGCGCCTGCGCGCCGAACTGGACGAGAAGCGCGGCGAGGCGGAGGCGCTGCGTCGTGTCGGAGAGGCGACCGGCTCGGCCTTCGACCTGGAGGAGATGCTCAAGGTCACGGCGGACATCGCCATCCAGATCACGGGGACAGATTCGTGCCAGGTCTACCTGTTCGACTCGGCCAAAGAGGAGCTGGTGCTGCGCGCCGCCGATGAGAGCTTTTCCGGCATGGTCGGCAAGATTCGCCTGAAACTGGGCGAGGGCATCACGGGCTGGGTGGCGCGGGAGCGCAAACCGGTGTCGGTCAGTCGGCAGGCGTACCAGGATCACCGGTTCAAGTACTTCCCGGAGATGCTCGAAGGCGAGTACGAATCCATGCTCTCCGTGCCGCTGGTGGCAAGAGGCGACATTCTGGGCGTCATCAATGTCCGCACCCGCCGCCCCCACGACTACACCCGCCATCAGGTGCGCCTGCTCTCCGGCATCGCCAACCAGGTCGCCGGAGCCATCGAAAGAAGCCGCCGCTTCCGCCAACTCGAACGCCACGCCGACCAACTCCACACCCTCTCCGAAGTCAGCCAGGCCATCACCTCCAACATGTACCTGGAAGAACTACTGCTGCTGTTCGTGACCATGACCGCCCGCACCATGGGCTACAAAATCTGCACCGTCATGCTCGTGGATACGGACAAGGGCGAACTGGTCATCAAGGCGACCCAGGCCGACAGCAAAGAGTACACCAAGAAGCCCAACCTCAAGATCGGTGAGAGCGTCTCCGGGCGGGCGGTGGCCGAGAAACGGGTGCTGACGGTGCTGGACGTGCAGAACGCCCCGGAGTACATCTTCCCCGACATCGCTCAGAAAGCCGGGGTGCGCTCGATGGCAAGCGTTCCCCTGATGGTCAAGGGCGAGGCCATCGGTGTCCTCAACTGCTACACCGAGAAGCTGCATCCCTTCAGCCGCGAAGAGATCGCCATCCTCCAGGCGCTGGGAACGCAGGCGGCCCTCGCCATCGAACACGCCAAGCTGATGGTCAAGTCGGCGGTGGTCCAGGAGATGCACCACCGGGTCAAGAACAACCTCCAACAGATCGTCAGCCTCGTGCGCTTGGAGATGCGTTTCAGCAAGTACACCACCGTCGAGGACGCCCTCAACGACACCCTCAACCGCATCCTCGCCATCTCCAACGTGCATGAACTCCTCACCCGCGACGACCTGGATGTGGTCTCGGTCAAGAAGCTGGCCGAGAGCATCCTGCACGACACGCAGCAGAGCGTGGTTCCTCCCGACAAAGTCATCCACACCCAGGTGGAGGGGGATGATTTCGTGCTGCCGTTGAACAAGGCGACGGCGGTGGCGCTGGTTCTCAACGAGTTGGTGCAGAACGCGGTGGAGCATGGGTTCCGCACGCTCTCCGAGGGGCGGGTGCATCTCCGGTTGGAGGAGGGGGAGACGGAGCTAAAGCTGACGGTGGAGAACGACGGGGAGGCGTTGCCGGAGGGTTTCACGCCGCGCGGCAGCGACAGCCTGGGTTTGAGCATCGTGGAGACGCTGGTGCGGGGGGATTTGCAGGGGGTGTTCACGTTGGAGAATGCATCCGGCGGCATTGCCGCCACCGTCGTCTTCCCGCGTTGACTGCGCTTGATTCTTCCAGGAATTGCCCCCCCCGTAGGCCAAAACTTTCTTGCTAAAATTTTCAACAGAGCCTTGACACGGTGCGAAATGTTCGCTATACTAAGCGCAATCGTCTTGGTTGCCTGCTTCTGTCGGGCCTGCGAACCGTACAAAAGCCGGAGAAAGCGAAGGATGGAATGCGCTGTCGTCTTTGGCTGCTGGGCCGTGTGGCTCTGGTCGTGGTGTTGGCTTTCTGCGGGAGCCTCTGGCTCTGCTCGGCAGCTTCGGCGCTGCCCCAAGTCCCCCAGGCAGGCTCCGGCAGCATGTTTCCCACCGGCACTGACGCGCCTGCGGGCGGGCAGACCTGGGATGTGGTCGCCAGTGGAGGTGGGATCGTGGCGACCTCTGGCAGTCCCGGCGGCTGGAGTGTGGTGGGGCCGGTGGGCAGCGGCGTCTGGCTGGTCAGTGCGCCGGGTTCGGCGCTGTTGGGAACCTATGAGTGGCGCTACAAAGTCAATCCGGGTGTCTACGCCTCGGCTTTCTTCGATGTGGTGCAACCGGCCACTTCGCTCTTCTCCGGCTCGACCTATCCCTGGGAAGCCGCCTTTGCTGTTCCCAGTCTCAACAGTTTCAGCGCCTCTTCCTCCGGCAAGCCCATCAGTCCTATCGTCTCCCACCAGGTCAACAGCATCAATGGCAACAAGTTGACGGCCATTCCCATCGTCGGCTGGACAGCACGCGGCGGTTTGCCCGTCTCCTTGAGCCTGGTGCATAACAGCGAAAGCAACCAGAACCTGACGCTCGGTTACAAGTGGACGCACACCTTCGACCTCTACGGCATCGTGGATGGCTCCGGCAACTTCACGGTTCACTGGGGCGATGACCTGTCCTACAAGTTCACCAAGAGCGGCTCCAACTACACCGCCCCGGCAGGCATTTTCGACAAACTGGTCAAGAATGGTGACAACACCTATACCCTGACCAAGCCCAATCAGGTCAAGTACAACTTCAACACTTCTCTGCGCTGTACCAGCATCCAGGATACCAATGGCAACGCCATCACGCTCGGCTACACGGGCAATCTGGTCACCTCCATCACCGATCCGACCAGCCGAGCCATCACCATCAGCTACACCAGCAATCGCATCAACACCATCACCGATCCGTTGAACCGGGTCTGGACGATGCACTACGACGGCTCCGGCAACCTCTCCTCGGTGGACTTACCGGTTCTCAATGCCGTGACCTATAGCTATGTTTTCACCTACAACGCGGCGCATGACATTACCGACCTGGCAACGCCAAGAGGCAAGCACTGGACGTTCGGCTACTTCGCCGACAACAGCCTGCAATGGGCCAAAGACCCCTACAACAACCAGACCAGCTTCAACTACACGACCACCACCAAGACCATGACCGATCCCAACAGCAAGCAGACGGTCTACACCTATGATGCCAATGGCAGGGTCACGCAGGAGAAGGACGCGCTCAACTACCACACGGATTACAGCAGCTACACAGCCAACCATCAGCCGCAGACCATCACGGACAAGCGAGGGTTCAACTGGCAGTACACCTACGACAGCAGCGGCAACCTCCTGACCGCCAGAGACCCCTACCTGAACACGACGACCTATACCTACAACAGCCATAACCGAATGCTGACGGTCACCGATCCCCTAAACCACACGACGACCTTTGCCTACGACGCGCAGGACAACCTGACCAGCGTGACCGATGCCCTCAACCATGCCACCACTTACACCTATGACGGCAACGGTTTGCGACTGACGGCGACAGATGCGCTCAACCATCAGACAGCCTATGGCTACAATGTGCATGGACATCCGACCAGCGCCACCGACGCGCTCAACCATCAGACCAGCTATGACTACAATCTGCTCGGCAGGCTGACCTCGGTGACCGATGCCCTGAGCCACCAGAAGACCTACAGCTACGACAACTGGCTCCGGCTTTCCACAATCGTGACGCCGGCAGGCACAACCACCTATGCCTATGACTCCGACAACAATAGCACCAGTGTTACCGATCCCAATAGCCATGCGACGACCGCTACTTACGACAACGCCAACCGACTGCTCACCGTCACGAAAGGGAACGGAGATACCGTCACCTATGCCTATGATGGCATCGGACAGAAAGGGCTACTCTCCAGCCAGACCGATGGCAACAACCACACAACGACTTACGCCTATACCTCAAGGAACCAGGTCACCAGTGCCAGCTACCCTGACAGTACCTCTGAAAGCTGGACATATAATGCCAACGGAGATAAAGCGTCTCACACAGATGGTAAGGGACAGCAGATTCTCTACAGCTACGACAATGCCAGCAGGCAGACACTCATAGACTACCCGACCGGAACCGACACCAGCTTCAGCTACGACAATGCCAGTCGTCTGACTGGCATGACCGACAGCACCGGCACGACCAGCTACACTTACGATGATGCCGACAAGCTCACCCAGATCACCGCTCCCAACGGTACGACCAGCTATACCTACGATAATGCCGACCGTCAGACACAGATGACCCTGACCGGAACCGGCAACTGGACGTATACCTATGACAATGCGGATCGGCTGCTGACGGTCACCAATCCCTACAGCGAGACGGCCACCTATGGCTACGATAACGCCAATCGCCTGACCAGCCTGACCAATGGCAACGGTTCCCTGACCAGCTATGTCTACGACAACGCCGACCGTACCACCGACATCTGGCACAGGAAGAGCGATCTGACCGTGCAGGCCCACTACAGCTATGGCTACGATGCCGCCAGCAATGTCACCAGCCGGACAGATACCGATGGCTCGGTGACCGCCTTCGGCTACGATATGTCCGATCAGTTGACCAGCGAAGTCCGCACGGGCAGTAATGCTTACTCGATCTCCTACACCTACGATCACAACGGCAACCGGCTGACGAAGGTGCTGGGCGGCGTGACGACGAACTACACCTACGATGCCCATGACAAGCTACAGACCGCAGGCAGCAAGAGCTACGGCTACGACAACAACGGCAACTGTACCAGCGTGACGGTCGGCGGGCAGACGACCACACTGACCTATGACTATGAGAACCGGGTGACCGGCATCACCTATCCGGGAGGCGCGACCAACACTTTCCAGTACAATGGACTGGACCTGCGAACTCGCAAGGTAGACAGCACCGGCACGTTCAACTATGCTACCGATGGAACTGGCCCAGCCAGTCCGGTACTCAAGGATGGCGCGGCAGTCTACACACCCGGCTTGAGCGAACGCAGAGGCGTAGTCAGCAAGTTCTATCATGGGGATGTTCTTGGCAGCACCAGAGGCATCACAGATAGCACCCAGGCAGTCACGGATAGCATTCTCTACGATGCCTTCGGCATGGTAGTGAACCGAACAGGCACGACGCCGACGCCGTTTGGGTTTGTAGGCGGG
>DASRGL010000371.1:0-7103 GCA_035651115.1 Chthonomonadaceae bacterium | reverse complement strand
CTCCTTCGTAAGGAGGGGGAGCCAGTTGTTGGCTCTCTCCTTCGTAAGGAGGGGGAGCCAGTTGTTGGCTCTCTCCTTCGTAAGGAGGGGGAGAGCCAGACTGGACGCCCTCCCCTTGCGAAGAGGAAGAGGGGCGCATGGAGTCTCCCTCCCCTTGTGAAGGGGAGGGCGAACGCCTTAATGCTCCCTCCCCTTGTGAAGGGGAGGGTTGGGGAGGGGTTCACCTTTCGGCAGGATGGCCGGGATCGATCCAGCGCACCTCTTCGGGCGGCTCTACCGTCTCTATCGCCAGATTGACGACGATGGGTTCCTGCCCGCTGCGCACCACCACGCATTCGAGCGGGGCATCCGGGCAGGCGTTGATCTCCTGATGTGGCACGTAGGGCGGCACAAAGATGAAATCTCCCGGCTCGGCCTCGGCCATGAACTCCAGATGTTCGCCCCAGCGCATTCGCGCCCGCCCTTTGAGGACATAGATGACGCTTTCGAGTTCGCCGTGATGGTGCGCTCCGGTCTTCGCGTTCGGATGGATGGTGACCGTTCCGGCCCAGAGTTTTTCCGCGCCCGCCAGCGTCTGGTTGATGGCGGCGGCCCGTGTCATGCCGGGCGTCTGCGGCGTGTTCCCATCGAACTGCTCTGCCTTGACCACGCGCACGCCATGCTGTTTCCAGTGACTTGCTTCCATCGGTAGCTCCTGCCTCAGCGCCCCGCCCACTTTTCCGGCAGGGTCAGCCGCCAGGCATCGTTCAAGAGCGGCCAGGAGTTCCCCGCGACGACCCACAGGCTGTCCTTATAGACGTAGCAGGTCGGCTCGTGGCGCGGCGAGAACTTCGTGGGCGTGACGAACTCGTGCCAGTGGGTTCCGTCCTCCGAGTACCACACATCGCCGAGATTGGCGCTGTTGCGGTTGTCGAACCCGCCGATGATCCAGAGCCGGTCGCGGTAGACTTTGGCAATGAACCACTGCCGCGCCGACCAGGGCGCGTGTTCCAGCACGCGCGTCCAGTGCGCGCCATCGGCGGAACACCAGACATCGTTGTGCGTCGTGACGGTCTTGTAGTGCTTTTCCGGCGGATCGCTGGCTTCCGGCGTGTTGCCGCCCATCAGCCACAGCTTGCCCTGGAACGCGGCCACAGCGGAGGCATAACGCTTGCCATAGGGAGCGTGTTCCGCCGCGCACGTCCAGTGGACGCCGTCCGTCGTATGCCACACGTCCTCGCCGCTGCCTAGCTGCCACATCTGCCCGTCCAGCACGACGACTTCGCCATAGCCCCGCGCGCCGAACGGCGTCTGCACGGACACCTGTTCCCACTTCACGCCGTCGGTAGAAGTCCAGACACTATTCTTGATCGCCCACATCTTCTCCTTGTAGACGACCATCTCGCTGTAGCCGTCGTAGGGCGTAGCGGCATTCACCAGCGTCCAGGTGACGCCATCGGTCGAAGTCCAGAGGTCGCGGATCAGCACGTTGTCGTAGTAGTAGCCGTTGCTCAGCCACATCTTGCCGTTGTAGACCAGGTCTTCGGAGGTGTCCCGGATGCTGAAGGCGGTCTTCTCCGCCACCTGCACCCAGTCGCCGGTCGGCGGCTTGAGGTCAGAGGCCGCGCCGTTACCCGGCCCTGCGGGAACCGGCAGGGCGAAAAGGAGAATACCAAGGGCCGCCGCGACCGTCAGAAACGCTGTCATGCGAGGTACCTCTCTATGCTTGAGTTTGCGCGCCGTCTACCCGTGTCCATTGAGCAGGATCGCGGCGCAGATCGCCAGGGCCATGCCGACCAGCGAGCGGGTGTTCAGGCGCTCCTGCCAGAACCAGACGGAGAGCAGCGCGCTGATAACGACGGTGAGCGCGCTGCTGGCCGGGAAGACGACGATAGCCGGGAGGACGGCAAGCGCCATCAGGGTCACTTCCAGTTGGAGCAGGTTGCAAACGCCGACCAGGCTGCCGATAGGCCAGGCAAGCGGCCCCCACTGCACCTGCTTGCGGACGACGGCCAGGCCGATGACCAGGGCCGACACCGTGAAAAGCGCGGTGGCATAGGCCAGTCTGTCGCCCGGCGGGCAGTAGACCTCGAACGTCTTCATAATGACGCCGGAGCAGCCCGTTATCAGGAAGAGCAGGAGCAGGGTCACGACGGCCCCACGCGAGGGAACGCGCGGCCCCCCGGCGATTGTGCGGGAACCGGTGAGCAGCCAGAGGGCCGGAACCGCCACAATCATGCCGAGGCTCTGCAGCGGATCGGGCCGCTCGCGAAACAGGATCATCGAGAGGACAGTCGGCACGAGAACCGCAAGCTGCAGGATGGCGACAGCGATGCTGATGCCGCTCGTGCGGACGGCAATCTCCAGGCCGAGCAGGGAGAGCGCGTAGGTCAGGCCGGTCGCCAGGCCGAGCCAGACGCTGAGCGGTTTCGGCGCGTGTGTCTGAAATAGGAACAGACTCAGCCCGCCGAGCAGCGCCGCCACGATGTAGTTGACGCACGCCGCCGGAAGCATGTGTCCGTCGCGGACTTGAGCCAGTTTGAGCAGTTGGGCAAAAGCGGTATTGAAGAGTATGCGTAGGGCCAGAAAGATCAACGGGTTCGCGCTTTCGGCAGGCGTTCAGGCATCTCTTTACGCCAGGCGGGGCGCGGAATCCTCTTCTTTCCTGGCTCCTACCAGCGCAATTTATCGAGCGCGCGATCCTCGTCGGTCAGGTCGCTATCGAGCAGAATGCCCCACTCCTTGCCGCCTTTGTAGTAGAGGATGGTTCCGCAGCCGGTGCATTTGGCGCGACTGGCGAAGCCTTTGCCGACGGGCGGCGTGCGCGGTTCGCCGGTGTTCGGATCGTGCGGACGCAGCGGCTTGCCGCAGACCGGGCAGCGCCCGAAGTCGTTGCCGGTATCGTCGGGGATATGGTCGCGCTCGATGTCCGTCGGCGGCGCGGCGGTCTCCGGCAGTTCTATGACGCCGATGCGTCGCTCCTGTACTTCCGTACTCATGGGCAGTTCTCCTGATAAGACTTATCCTTTCATTATGCCACAAGACGGCCTGGAGGAGAGAAAAGCGCCACGATTTACAATACCTTCGCCAGATCAGGCTGAGGCGCAAGCGCCGCGCCCGCCTCTCTACGCCGCCCTATCCAGTGCGGCGGCCTTCGGGGAGGCTGGATGAATGCAACTCAACCGACAAATCTGCTCCACAAGCGTCCGGCAAATCATCGTGTCCGGCGTTTGCGGAAGCCTTTGCAACACCGAAGACCGGGAAAGTATCCGCATACGGACGCGGGCGTGGAAGTGCGGCGTATCTTTCACAAGCTGCGCTCGGTCGCCACCGGGAACTTCAACGAGCAGTTCAAGGGCATCTTCTCGGCGCACGAACAAGCGCCGACCAAGGGGCAAGTAGCCACGAAACGGTTCGCATTAGGCGCGAATTTCCTGTATCCGTTGGCTCTGCTGTATCGGTGGGAGCAAGGCTTGCGCCTACGGATCGGGTTAAAAGCTTTTCTGCGGGTGCGGGCGGCCTGATCAGACGCGGAACAAAGTGACAAACTCTGGCTCAGAAATTTATGTCTGGACCTCGGCTAATTCATGCCCGAATAGGAACGGTATGAGGCGCAGCTTGCCGACCACACGAACTTGCACTGGCTCCAACTCATAAATTTGCCCGCCTTCAAGAACAATGCTGCCGCCGAGTTTGTGGATACCAGGCTGCTCAAGGGTACAATGATTCCGGCCTGATGACATTCCCACCGTCGGAAGATCGCAAGGCAAGACAGGCGGTAGAGCCGTCGTGAGCATGGAGCGGCCGTATGGAACAGGAAAGACCTTTGTGGGCGGCGACCGACCAGGTGGGCCGGTTGCAGGAGCTGCTGACCGACGACCCGGAGCAGAAGGAACTCCCGCTGCGGCGTGATGTGCGCTCGCTGGGAAAGCTGCTCGGCGAAATCCTAACGGAGCAGGAGGGACAGCGTCTCTTCGACACGGTGGAGCAACTTCGTCTGCTGGCGATCTCGCATCGGGAAGCGGAGAGCGCGCCGTCGCCGGAGGGGCAGGAGCCTATCGCGCAGTTCGAGCGGATCATCCGCGAGTTGAGCGTCGAGGAGGCGTATCGCGTCACGAAAGCGTTCGCCATCTACTTTGAGTTAACAAATCTCGCCGAAAATAACCATCGTAAACGCAGATTGCGTGCCGCGAAGGTCTCGCTCGACCGACCGCCGCAGCCCGGCTCGTTTCGCGGCACGCTGCTGCGAATGCGCCGCGCCGGGATCGGGCCGGAAGCGGCGCTGGAGTGGCTGCGGCAGGTCGAAGTCGTCCCCGTCTTCACCGCGCACCCCACCGAAGTCGCCCGGCGCACGGTGCTGTTCAAGCGGCGGCGCATCGCCCGCGAACTGGAACAGATTGACTGGCTGCCCCTGACCGATGTGGAAGCCGCCGAGCGGGAGGCCGCCATTGCCGCCGACATCGCCGCGCTCTGGCAGACCGACGAGGTGCGCCGTCGCCGCCCGACCGTGCGCGATGAGATACGGATGGGGCTGGACTACTATCGCAGCAGCCTGCTGGAGACGCTGCCCCGGCTCTACGAGGGCATGGCCGATGCGTTCCGCCGTGTCTATGAGATAGACCTGGCCGCGCACGACCTGCCGACGGTGCTGCGTTTCGGCTCCTGGATCGGCGGCGACCGCGACGGCAACCCGTTCGTTACGCCGGACTGTACGCGCGATGCCCTGGAGATGGCCCGCGCGACCATCCTGAACCACTACCTGCGCCGGGTGGAGATGCTGATCGAGCGGCTCAGCCCGTCCGTGCGCCAGGTGTCGGTCTCGACGGCGCTGCTCGAATCGCTGGAACGCTATGTCGCGATGATTCCCCTGCGTGAAGGCGAGACATCGCGCGCCACCGAAGAGGTCTATCGGCGCTATCTGGCCTTTGTCCTGCACCGCTTGCGCACGGCCCGCGACACGCCTTCCCATGTCCATGCCTACCCGGATGCAGACGCCTTCGCCGCCGACATCCGCCGGATACGCGACAGCCTGATCGCCCACAGCGGCGCACGGCTGGCGCGGCTGCTGCTCGACCCGCTCCTGCGCGAGATAGAGACGTTCGGCTTCCATCTGCACACGCTCGACATCCGCCAGCACGCCCGCATCCAGGCCAGAGCTGTCATGGAACTCTCGGGGGGCGCAAAGATAGAACAGAGCGCGGAGGCTACTCTGCCGCCTCTGCCCTCGCCGGAGACGACTGACCTGCTCGCCACGTTCCGCATGGTCGCACGGCTGAAGCGAGAGTATCCGCCGCAGGCCATTCGCGCCTATATCATCAGCGGGGCGCGCAGCGGCAGCGACATTCTCTCGGTCGTCTGGCTGGCGGGAAGCTGCGGCGTGAGCGTGGCTGCCTCCGAAGATGGGCGCGACCCCGGCCTCATGCCCGTTCCCCTGTTCGAGTCCATCGAAGACCTGCGACACTGCCCGGACGTCTGCCGCGCGCTGTGGAGCGCGCCCTCCTACGCGCCTCTGCTCGACTCCTGGGGCCGCCAGCAGGAGGTGATGCTGGGCTACTCCGATTCGAACAAGGACGGCGGGCCGCTCACGAGCCTGTGGGAGATCTTCAAGGCGCACCGCGCGCTGCATCAGGTCGCGGCGGAGTGCGGCGTGAAGCTGCGGCTGTTTCATGGGCGGGGCGGCACGGTCGGGCGGGGCGGCGGGCCGACGCACCGCGCGATGACCGCGCAGCCGCCAGGCGCGTTCCTGGGGCCGATCAAGATCACGGAGCAGGGGGAGGTACTGAACTGGAAGTACGCGGACGCCGCCATCGCCGAGCGCAACCTGGAACTGATGGTCGCGGCGGCGCTGGAAGCCCTGACGCGCTCCGGGGGGTGGGGGGCGCAGATAGAGCCGGAGTGGGAGGCGGCGATGGAGGCGCTGTCGGCGGAGGCGTTCGCCTGCTACCGCGCGCAGATCGCCGAGAACCCGGACATCCTGCCCTATTTCGAGGAGGCCACCCCGATCCGGGAGATGGAGTACGCCCGCATCGGTTCCCGTCCGGTCCGACGCAGCGCGCGGCGGGGCCTGGCAGACCTGCGAGCCATTCCCTGGGTCTTCGGCTGGATGCAGACACGCCATGTCCTGCCCGGCTGGTTCGGCGTCGGCACGGCCCTGGAACGCTTCCTCAACGCCGACCCGACGCATGAGCGCCTGCTGCAAACGATGATGCGGCAGTTCCCGCTCTTTGAGGACATGATCCGCAACATCGAGGTAGGGCTGGCGAAAGCCGACCTGACCATCGCGCGCCGCTACGCCGACCTGGTCACGGATGCGGGCGTGCGCGAGCGCGTCTTTGCCCTGATCGCTGAGGAGTTCGAGCGAACTCTGCGGATGGCGCTGCGCGTGACCGGGCAGACGCAGCTTCTGGAGACCGACCCGGTGCTGGCCCGTTCCATCCGCCTGCGTAATCCTTATGTAGACCCGATGAGCCTGATCCAACTCGATCTATTGCGGCGGGCGCGGGCCGGGGACGAGAGCGAGGCGATCCACTACGCCCTCGGCGCGACCATCAACGGCATCTCGGCGGGCCTGCGCAATACCGGATAGTGTATGTGTATTGGAGATATCGTGCATAGGTTCATGGGGCGGGTATGAGGGTGGCATGAAACCACCCCTCTGTGTCCGTCTCCTCACCGGGGGGCGAACGCTGTCAACTCGAAGCGGCCTTGCATACTACCGACGCCTATCGTCTGCGCCGCGCCCAATATCGGCTCGCCGGGCGGCGCGGGCCTGCGGAACATGCTCAAGTACGTCTACTGGCGCACGGAGGCTCCGCAGCGCGACTGGATACTCGAACCGGATTTCGATCTGGCGCACGCGCTCGATAACGGCCCGGCGGCAAGGAGTACCGTCTGATGGACTACGAGGGCCGCGATCTGGGCCTCTCCTCCAAAACGTGGGATTTCGCTCACTGCGCCTTTCTGGGACGCACGGCGCAGGTGCGGGTTCAGACTCCAGATACAACCTCCCCCGGCCCCTCTCCTTCGTAAGGAGGGGGAGCCAATCGGCGGCTCTCTCCTTCGTAAAGAGGGAGTCTTCGCCTCTCCCCTCTCCCGCAGCGTGGGAGAGGGGCCGGGGGTGAGGG
>DASRGL010000370.1:0-8317 GCA_035651115.1 Chthonomonadaceae bacterium | reverse complement strand
AAGCCGACATCGCGATGTCCGGCGTCACTATTACGGAGGAGCGCAAACAGATGGGCTATGTCTACTCCCGGCCCTATTTCCTCTCCGGCCAGACCATCGCGCGCCGTAAGGGCGACACCCGCATACGACAGCTCGAAGACCTGAAAGATAAGAAGGCGGCAGTACAGGGCGGCACAACTGGAGAGTCGGCGCTGCAGCGCGCCGGTGTTCCGGACGATCATATCTTGCGGTTCAAAACACTTCCGGAGGCGCTGCTGAGTACGCGCGCCGAAAAGTCCGATTCAGATGGCACTGTCGCCGATGTCCCTGCCCTGAAATACTTTCTCTTGAAGGATTTTCCGGATCTGGAACTGGTCGGCAACGTGCCGGTCAAGGAGAATCTGGCGGTCGTCACCTGGAAGGATGCGCCGGAACTGCGCGATGCTATCAACAAAGCACTCGGTAAGATCATGGCCGATGGGCGCTATGCCAGAATCTATGAACACTGGATCAAGGAGCCTGCTACGCCCGAGATGATGGCGGAACTCGACAGAGTCCGCGACGCAGGCATATCCGGGGCCTCCGTAGAACGGCCCAGTCTGGCGTCGCTGTTGCGTAAAGCTTTGCCGCAACTGCTCAGCGGCGCGAAACTGACGCTCTTTCTCACCTTTACGGCCCTGCTGTTCGGGATTCCCGTTGGCCTCGGTATCTCGCTGCTTCGCATCTCGCATTTCCCGCCGTTTCGTATCCTGGCAATGGTCTACGTCGAAGTCGTGCGCGGCACGCCGCTGCTCATCCAGATCTTCATCATCTATTTCGTGCTGCCGCGCCTTCACCTGCAGTTCTCGTCCCTGGCCTCCGGCGTGCTGGCGCTCAGCCTGAACTCCGCCGCCTACATTGCCGAGATATTCCGGGCGGGCATCCAGAGCATAGACATCGGTCAGATGGAAGCGGCGCGCGCGCTGGGAATGGACTATCCGACGGCGATGCGCTGGGTCATTCTGCCGCAGACGCTGCGGCGCGTGCTGCCGCCGCTGACCAATGAGGCGGTCGCGCTTCTCAAAGACTCCTCGCTCGTGTCTGTGGTCGCACTGGAGGAGTTGATGCGCAAGGGCCAGATATTAGTCACCAACACCGGCGAACCGACGCCGATCTATCTCGCGGTCGCTCTGCTCTACCTGGCGATGACGCTTCCGCTCACCTTCCTGGTGCGCCGCCTGGAAGCCGCCTGGCAGCCTATCACGCGCGAGAAAGGACGCAAAAGAAACGTATGAGCAACGCCATTCTCTCCCTGGAAAACCTGGTGAAGCGTTTCGGCGACCTGGAAGTGCTGCGCGACATTGATCTGGAGATAGAGGAAGGCGAAGTCGTGGCGCTCATCGGCGCGTCCGGCAGCGGCAAGTCTACGCTGCTGCGCTGCATCAATCGCCTGGAAACGCCGACTTCCGGCAGAATCTGTTTTCGGGGTACGGAGATCACGGGGGCGAACGTCAATCAGATTCGGCGCGAGATCGGTATGGTGTTCCAGCGTTTCAACCTCTTCCCGCACCTGACCGCGCTGCAGAACATCACGCTCGCCCCCCGGAAAGTGCTGGGCCTTCCGGCAGAGCAGGCGGAGCGAGAGGCGATGGAACTTCTGGGACGGGTTCACCTTGCGGCAAAAGCCCACAACTATCCGGGAGAACTCTCCGGCGGGCAGCAGCAGCGCGTCGCCATCGCCCGCGCCCTGGCCTTCAAGCCGGCGGTCATGCTGTTCGATGAGCCGACCTCTGCGCTCGATCCGGAACTGGTCGGGGAGGTCCTGGAAACCATCCGGGACCTGGCCCAGGAGGGCGGCACGATGCTCGTCGCTACGCATGAGATGCAGTTCGCCCGTGAGGTGGCTCATCGGGTGCTTTTCCTGCACGCCGGAGAGATCCATGAACAGGGGACGCCGCAGGAGGTCTTCGGCAACCCCAAAGAGGAACGCACCCGCGAATTTCTGGCGCGCGTTCTGACCCGATGAGGACTTCTATCCGCTCCTGTAGAACCCTCTACGTTGGCGATTCTTCGCTGCGTAAAGAAGGACAAGAGCGGAACGGTGAAACAGTCATCTGGATGCGTTACCGGATTTGACAGGCGTATGGCGCAGCAAAAACCCCGGTCACGGCGACCGGGGCTTTACCTTTTCTATCCTGTGGTAACGCGGCGATCAGTTCTCCTGGCGGGCTGAGACGGTCTCCAGGACATACTCCGCGACGTAGATTGGAGCGTGGAACCGCAGCGCCAGCGCGATCGAGTCGCTGGGCCGCGCATCTACGTCCGTCGTCTGGCCGTTATGGGCCAGCGTGATCTTCGCGTAAAAAGTATCCTGCCAGATGTCGTCTATCGTGACGCGCTCCACGGTCGCGCCCAGGCGCTCCAGCAGCGTCTTCATCAGATCGTGCGTGAACGGGCGATCCGGCGCATCGTTGTCCATCGCCATCGAGATCGCCAGCGCCAGGTCACGCGCGATCCAGATACGGAACTCCCGCCCCCGGTTATCCCGCAGCAAGACGAACGTCTTATCCACCGCGAAGCCCAACTGCTCGGAACGCTCTTCGTAGACACCGACGATGTTGACCTCTTTTTCGTTCAACGGGCGGCGCCCAAAGTTCTCCGGCTCCGCAGGGACTCCCTCCGGCGGCAGTCGCCGTTCGTCGTCCGGTCGCCAATCTCCAAACAGGTCTTTGAAGTCGTTGCCCACGGCTTGCCTCCGTTCTGACTCAACTTATGGGATGTTTCCACTCGCGCCTGCTCTGCAAGGCAGACGCAACATCGCGGAGACCGGCCCTTTCGACGAGGCTTGCGCAAGCGGAAAAGGCGCTTAATCTCCGTCGCTCTTGATAGTTTTCTCGACCATCAACAGGAATTCCTTGTTGGACTTGGTATGCTGAAGCCGATCTTTCAACAATTCTGTGGCTTCTACCGGGTCCAGGCCATGCAGCAGGCGGCGCAGCTTCACGATCTGCTTGAACGTCTCCTCGTCATAGAGCAGTTCGTCATGGCGCGTGCTGGATCGGAGCGAGATCGCCGGGAAGATGCGCTTGTCGGCGAGGCTGCGATCCAGCTCTACCTCCATGTTGCCGGTTCCCTTGAACTCCTCGAAGATCAGGTCGTCCATGCGGCTGCCGGTCTCGACGAGGGCCGTCGCCAGGATGGTGAGACTGCCCCCCTCTTCTATGTTACGTGCCGCGCCGAAGAAACGTTTCGGACGATAGAGCGCCGCCGGGTCCAGACCGCCGGAGAGCGTGCGCCCGCTCGGATTGACGGTCAGGTTGGAGGCGCGGGTGTAGCGCGTCAGGCTGTCCATCAGCACCACGACATCGCGCTTGCTCTCCGCCAGGCGCTTGGCCTGCTCCAGTACCATCTCCGCCACGCGCATGTGGTTTTCCGGCGTCTCGTCGAAGGTGGAGCTGATGACCTCGCCCTTCACCGAGCGGCGGATGTCGGTCACCTCTTCCGGGCGTTCGTCAATCAGCAGCACGATCAGGACGCATTCCGGGTGATTGGTCGTGATGGCGTTGGCGATCGTCTTGAGAATCGTCGTCTTGCCGGCTTTGGGCTGCGCCACGATCATGCCGCGCTGTCCCTTGCCGATAGGCGAGATCAGGTCCATGATGCGGCCCGCCATCTCGTTACGGGACGTCTCCAGAACCAGGCGCTCGTTCGGATAGATCGGCGTCAGGTCGTCGAAGTTGACGCGGTTGCGCGCCACTTCCGGGTCCACGCCGTTGACGGCCTCGACACGCAGCAGCCCGAAATATTTCTCCGAATCCTTCGGGGGCCGTACCTGGCCCGCGACCTCGTCGCCGGTCTTCAATCCGAAGCGCTTGATCTGCGTCTGCGAGACGTAGATATCCTCGGCGTTCGGAGAAAAGTTACTGCGACGCAGGAAGCCCCAGCCGTCCGGCAATATCTCTAAGATGCCCTTTGCATGAATCAGGCCATTTCGGTCGGTCTGCATCTGCAAGATTCGTGCGATCAGCTCTTCCTTGCGCACGCCGCCGGCCCCGTTGCCGCCGGCAGAAACGCCGAACTCTTTGGCGAGTTCCTGCAGATCGCTCAGGCTTTTATTTTCCAGGTCGGAGAGATTGAAGCTAATGTTCTCTTCCATTCGGTCATTTCACCTCTTTAGGTAGAAGCGGCACGGAGCCGGATTGACGGACGCGCACGAGTGATGTAAGCGAGGAACGGCGAACCGCACGTCTTGGTTCGCATGAAAAAGAGCAGAATTCGATCCGTGAGAATATCCGTCACAGATGTCAGCGTGGGAGCGCGCTACGACAGGGAACGCTTGCGATGTGCCTTGCAGAATGCTTCCGATAGAACGGGATCGGCGGCATTGGTTGTATGAGGCCACAGGTTTGTGAATAGCACGGAAACTAAGGAAATCGCCAATCGGAAAGTCAGAGGGCGAGGATGTTGAGCGGCGCTCGGTGCGGGTCTCTCCCCCGGAAACCCAGGCGAGCGGAAAGCGGAACCATACTCTGTCTATACTATATCATAATTTTCCGCTTTTGTCCAATCCTTTTTGTTCTGTATGGCAACGGCGCGCGAGGAAAACCTCCCCGATTGCCGCGCCGATCACGGCGCTTCCGATTCCTGCTCCTGTTCCGGCGCGATCACGCCGATGAAACGTAGATTGCGATAGCGTTCCGCATAGTCCATCCCATACCCTACAACGAACCGATCCACGATCTCGAACCCGCGATAGTCCACCGGCACTTCCACGCGCCGCCGCGCCGGTTTGTCCAGCAGCACGCAGACCTTGACGCTGGCCGCATGGCGGGCGCGCAGGCTCTCGATCAGATAGCTGAACCGGAGCGTCAACCCTGTGTCGAGAATGTCCTCGACGATGACGACATGCTTTCCAGCGACGGCAGCCTCCAGGTCTTTGAGAATCCGCACCTCGCCGGAAGTCTGTGTCGCGGCCCCGTAGGAGGCCAGCGCCACGAAATCGAACTCGACGGGCCGCGCGATGGCCCGCACTAGATCGGCCAGAAAAAGCGCCGCCCCTTTTAAGACGCCTACGAGCAGCAGAGGTTCCGCAGGATTTGGATGGTCGCGCGTGATGGCCGCGCCCAACTCCCCCACCCTGCGCGCGATCTGCGTCTCCGTCAGCAGCACTTCCACCCCGTCCGCTTCCGCCACAACTTTGAACCTCCCCTCTGCCCCCTCCTTCGTAAGGAGAGTGCGAACGCCTCGTTGCTCCCTCCCCTTGCGAAGGGGAGGGTCGGGGCGGGATTTCTCACTCCCACTCTATCGTCGCAGGCGGCTTGCTGCTGATGTCGTAGACCACCCGATTGATGCCGGGAACCTCATTGACGATGCGGCTGCTGATCTTTTCCAGCACCTCGTAAGGGATGTGCGCCCACTTCGCCGTCATCGCGTCCTCGCTCGTCACCGCGCGCAGAATGATGGGATGCGCGTAGGTGCGCTGATCGCCCATGACGCCCACGCTCTTGATCGGGGCCAGCACCGCCAGCGCCTGCCAGATGTCGCGATAGAGACCGGCGGCCCGCAACTCCTCGATAAAGATGGCGTCGGCCTCTTGCAGCGTCGCGAGGCGCTCGGCGGTCACTTCGCCCAGAATGCGGATGGCAAGGCCAGGGCCGGGGAAAGGATGCCGCCATACGATGCTCTCCGGCAGCCCGAGTTCGGCGGCGACGGCGCGTGCCTCGTCTTTGAACAGCAGACGGAGTGGTTCGATCACCTTGAGGGTCATGTCGGTGGGCAGTCCGCCGACATTGTGGTGCGTCTTGATGGTCGCGGCCTGCGTGCCGCCACCACTCTCGATCACGTCGGGATAGAGCGTTCCCTGGGCCAGAAAAGCTACTCCACTCAGATTATCGGCATGTTCCTCGAAAACCCGCACAAATTCTTCGCCGATGATCTTGCGCTTCTGCTCCGGGTCGGTCACGCCCGCCAGCCGCTTCAGAAACCGTTCCCGCGCGTCCGCATAGAGGAGCCGGATGCCGAACGCGCCCGCGAAGTCGTTTCGGACCTGCTCGGCCTCGCCTTTGCGCAGCAGGCCATGATCCACGAAGATGCAGGTCAGTTGGTCGCCGATGGCCTTGTGCAGCAGCGCCGCGACGCAGCAGCTATCTATGCCGCCGGAGACGCCGCAGACGACGCCCGCCGCGCCGACCTGCTCCCGGATCGCTCTGACAGACTCCTCTACGAAATTGGCCGGTGTCCAGTTTCCATGACAGCCGCACGGGCCATATAAAAATGCGCGCAGCAGTTCCTTGCCGAACGGCGTATGCGCGACCTCCGGGTGAAACTGCACGCCGTAAAGATGGCGCTGCGGGTCCGCCATCGCCGCGACGGGCGCGCTCGGCGTCGTCGCGACCACATGGAAGGCGGGTGGCGGCGTCAGCACCTTGTCCCCATGGCTCATCCAGCAGGGCAGCTTCGCTCCCGCCTGGCCGATGCCCTGAAACAGGGGCATCGGGTCGAGGACGGTCAACTCCGCGTGGCCGTACTCGCGCCTGTCCGCCAGGCGCACTTCGCCGCCAAGCTGAAAGGCCATGAGCTGCTGTCCATAGCAGATGCCCAGCACCGGCACGCCCTGCGCATAGATCGCGGCGTCGGCGTGGGGAGCGCCCTCCTCATAGACGCTGGACGGCCCGCCCGACAGGATGAAGCCGCGCGGCTTGCGGGCCATCAGTGTCTCGACCGGCGTATCGAACGGCACGATCTCGCAGTAGACGTTGCACTCGCGCACGCGCCGGGCGATCAACTGGGTGTACTGCGCGCCAAAATCCAGAATGAGGACGAGTTCGCGCGCCGCTTCGGAATTCGATGCGGATTCAAGTCGGGAATCGAGGGTCATACCTTCGCTACCTGGGCGGAAAGAACCGTTTTCACATGCGCTGTGGAGCAAACCCGACGACCTTGTGCGGAGAGTTTCACAGCAGAGGCAGTGACGAGCAACAGACGCGCGTACAGCGAAAAAACGAGGACAGTGGCGGACATCAAAAGGCGCGAAAGACGCAGAACCCTTTTTCTGTCCACACGACATCAGTATACTCGCAAATGTGGCCGCCTGTCAATCTTATGCAGGGCTTCCTTCGACGGTGGGGTCAACTCTCCTCTTCGTCCGTCTCCTCCTCCATCTCTTGACGCGCTTCGCGCTCTGTCAGAATGACCTCACGGGGCGTCTGGTCGTCCAGGCGCGCCTGCGGCGTATCCAGCCATTGATAATAGGCATCCAGCAGCCGTCCGCGCATACTCTCGCAGTCCATTCCCAGTTCCATCAACTCGGCGCGCTCCTGCTGCCAGAAGCGATTGGCTTCGTCCTGCAGCGTGGCCTCGCGCCAGCCCATCGTGTCGCCCCAGACGAATCCATCGGCGAATTCGCGCGGCGGCCACAAGCAGCGCGCGTCCAGATCGTCTTCCAGTTCGGCGCACCAGGCCCGATAGCCCGCTTCCCACTCGCGTTCGTCTTCGCCATCCAGAGCGGCGTAGGCGGCGCGGCGGGCCAGGTAGTAGGCGCGTTCGTCCAGAACGCTCCGCAGCCAGTCGGGGGCCACATAGCCCTGCTCCGCTTCCAGGTAGGCGAAAAAACGCTGCAGCGAATCGGGCAGCCGCTCCTCCGTCTCGGCATCGGCCATTGCCTTGCGCAGATAGTGGCTGAAGAGGAACCAGCGCAGATCGAACTCGTTGATCTCACTGGCAGTCTTGCGCTGCTGGTTCGCCAGATAGTCAATCAGCATCTCGGCGTTGAAACAGTCCTGCTGCGCCGTGCGGGTATCGAGGCCGAGCGTCTCCTCCAACCAGACGACGAACTCATCCAGTTGGTCGTATCCGATGTCCAGGATCGCCTGAATATCTGGGTCGTCCGCCTCCTCCATGCCTGCGAAGTCGGAATTCTCTCCTGTGTTCAGCCAATCGTCGTCATGCGTCATCGGCCTGCCCTCTCCTCACTGCGTGCCAATCTTGATAGAACAGGGGAGTCACTTTTTATAGGACTCTTGGGAGGCACAAACGGTTCCCGTTGTCGCCTTTGCAGGTTACCCAACGCGACGCGGGAAGCCCCCCCGCGCTTTAGCCGGGGAGGAAGGCGTCGCAATCCCATCCGCGAAGCCCCAAGCCTTCAGGCCGGGGAGTAATCACTCTGTCCGAAAGAACCGGACGCTGCCGCAACGGCAGACTGTCACGCAGGAGCGACGAATCGCAAAAACCCGATAGAGATGGCCCCCAGCATCGCCAGCAGCAGTCCGCTCGCCAGCCCGCGATAGCGTTCGGGAAACGCCGCCCGCCAGCCCAGCGCCAGTTGGATCGAGATCGGCAGCATCGCCGGATAGAGATAGCG
>DASRGL010000369.1:0-9594 GCA_035651115.1 Chthonomonadaceae bacterium | reverse complement strand
TCTTGCCGTCTTTTTCCAGAATGCCCTCATGGATGCAGTCCACCGGGCAGACGGTGACACAGCCTTTATCTTTGACGCCGATACAGGGTTCGGTAATGATATAGGCCATACGCAGTTGCCTCCTTGACGTGTAGTAGGTGGTATTCGTGGCGGGCGGCGGCGAATCCTGCGCTTCGAGCGAAACGGCAAGGCCATTCCGTTTTCTTTCAAACAGCCCTCACCCCTAACCCCTCTCTCACGCTGTGGGAGAGGGGGCGGGGGTGAGGGCCAGCCGCGAATGCATTCGCCGAACAAGGATTTGCCGCACACTCTCAGCTTCCTTCTTCTTGCTGTGGGCGCGGCGGCGCGGAGACGCGCGGCTGGACAGAAGCCGTATCGCCCTGCTGCAAGGCCCGCATGATCTCGCGCAGCCGTTCCGCGCCCTGCTTGAGCGCCTCGCCGCCCTTCGCGCCGCCCGTCAGTTCCGCCAGCGTCACCGGATGGCCGAAGCGAACGATGATGCGGCGGTGGGCGTGCTGGGGAACCAGCTTGCCGTAGGGCATCAGGCTGTCCGTGCCTTCGATGATGGTCGGAACGATGGGGACGCCGGTGCGCTGCGCAACGAGCAGCGCTCCCGGCAGGAACTCCTGAAGTTTGCCATCTTCGCTCAGCTTGCCTTCCGGGAAGATGACGACCGCCTCGCCCCGCTCCAGAAGCTGCTCCGTATAGCGCAGGGCGGCGCGATCCGCCGTGTAGCGTTTGACCGGGAAGCCGTGCAGCAACCGGATAAAGGGGCCGATAAGACGAATCTGGAACAGTTCCTCCTTCGCCATGAAGTAGCAGGAGCGGGGCAGGGCGATCCCGACGATAGGCGGATCGGCATCGCTGATATGGTTGGGGGTGATCAGGACGCCGCCGGTCTTCGGCACATTCTCCCGCCCCTCATGGCGGAAACCGCCCAGCAGCGCAACGGTGATACGAAAAATCAGCCAGGCAATCGCCCTTACGATCCCGTATAGCACAGTTCCGTCCTCTCCCATAGCCCGGTGCGCTCTCTGGTGCGGAACGCTTCATGGGGATGTCTCGCCCTGGCTGCGAGGAACAGCGTTCCCCGTCGGGCAGGGCTGCGATGCCTTGCTTAAAAGAGAGTCATTTTCGGCTCACGGCGCGCCTCGATCACCTTCTGGCGCGCGGCGGCGATGTCGGCGACCAGAGAGCGGCGAGAAGCCTCATACGCCTCGCCCTGCTGGCGCAGGATGTAAGCGGGGTGCAGCGCGGCCATCGCGTAGCGGGCGTACTTCGACTCGAACCACTGGCCGCGCTCCTGCATCATCTTGAAGCCCTTGTGGATGATGGCGCTGGCGGCGGGAGCGCCCAGGCAGAGGATGACTAGCGGCTGCACGATCTCGATGGTCTGCTCCAGCCAGGTCGCGCAGGCTTTGGTCTCTTCCGGCGTGGGCGGGCGGTTCTTCAAATACCCGGCTTCCAGCACGCAGGCGCGGCAGCGAATCACGTTGCAGAGATAGACGTGCTTGCGGGTGATGCCGTTTTCGCGCAGGCACTGATCCAGCAGCAGGCCCGAACGCCCGACGAAAGGCCGCCCGGTGGCGTCTTCGTTCTGGCCCGGCCCCTCGCCGATGAGCATCAATGGGGCTTCCGGGTTGCCCTCGCCAAAGACGACGTTGGTGCGCGTCTTTGCCAGGCCGCACGCCACGCAGAGCGAAGCGCGTTCCGCCACTTTCGCCAGCCGCGCCGCCTTCGACTCCTCTTCCGGCGCGGCGGCGCGGCTCTCCGCTTCGGCGCTGTCCTGCTTTTCCGGGGCGTGGTCTTCCCGCTTTGCGCGCTCCGCCTGCGCCGTGTCCGTCGCGTTCTGCGTCTCTTCGGCCTCCTGCTTCCTCGCCACTTGCTTCTCCTCCCCAGATGTGCGTCACTCGGCTGCGGCGTCTCGCCTCTCGCCGCCCGTAGGACGGCATTCCCTCCCGCTCTGTTCCAGCGCGGCGGGCAGGGCGGCGCGCAGCCGCGCATAGACGACTTGCAGGCTTTCGGGAATGACGCGCACATCGGCCAGCACCGGCATGAAGTTCGTGTCGCCGTTCCAGCGCGGCACGATATGCCAGTGCAAATGATCGGCGATGCCCGCCCCGGCCACGCGGCCCATGTTGACGCCCAGGTTGAACCCGTCCGGTCGGAACACGGCTTTCAGTAAGGTGATGGCAAGCCCCGTCTGGCGCATCACGTCCAGCATCTCTGCCTCGGTGAAGGCGTCGAAACTGGCCGTATGCCGGTAGGGAACGACCATGAGGTGTCCGTTGCTGTAGGGGAAGGCATTGAGGATCAGAAAGGCGTGCGGGCCGCGATGGACGATCAGGTTGACCGCGTCCTGCGCCTCGCCCTGCGCCGGGAAATCGCAGAAGATGCAGCCTTCCGCCTTGTCCGCCGATTCGATATATTGGAGCCGCCAGGGCGCCCAGAGTTGTTCCATGCTCGCGCCGCCTTCTCGCTTTGGGTACTGATACGTCACTATACACCATAAGCCGGAACGGAATCAAGCCTGGTTGCGCCGTGTTTCTCTCTGTCCGTCTAGGGCATCCTGCGCGTGGGGAGTTAGGGCAAAATCGAGAGCCTCTTCCACCGACATCGCCCGGCCTTGTTCCCACGCCGCCACGATCGTCTCCTCGCCCAACGCGGCGAACCCCTCTTCGCCCAGCACGGCGCGGGCGGTGTCTACCATGCGGGCATACGCCTCCGGATCGGGAGAGGACGGGGTTCTGCTCGATGTTTGCCGCAACGTCTCGGCAGCCCCCAGCAACTGCGCCGCGCGCTCCGCCCACTGTCGCAGGTCTGCATTCGGCTCTTGCGCCTGCCATCCGGCAAGAGTCGCGAGATCCTCCAGCGACAGGGCCATTTGCTGTGCCTCCCCCATTTCCAGGTGCAGCCTTAGACCCTCCTGATACCAGGCGCCGGCCCGCTCATACTCCCCCACCTCCCGCGCCACATGCCCCAGGAGACTGAGCGTATCAACCATGCCATGTTTGTCTCCCAACTCCCTCTGCATCGCCAGGCTTTCCTCAAGCAGAGGTCGCGCCTGAGCATAGTCGCCCTGGTTGTAGGCTACATGTCCCAGACTGCTCAGCGACCCGGCGATGCCGCGCTGGTCTCTGTACTCCCTCTGCATCCTCAGACATTTTTCCCAGAGAGAACGTGCCAGAGCAGAGTCGGCCTGATTATGAGCCACATGCGCCAGTTCGTAGAGCGCCCCGACCATGGCTGGCTTGTCTCCCAGCTCCTGAGAAATAGTCAAACTCTCCTCACACAGAGAACGCACCAGGGCATAATCACGCTGTTGAAGCGCGACGTGCGCGAGTGCATTGAGCGACCAGGCCATACCTCGCCTGTCTCCCGCCTCCCGCTGTAGCGTCAGGTTCTGTTCATAGAGAGAACGCCCCAGCGCATAATCGCCTTGACGCACGGCTAACTGACCGGCTGCGTGCAGGGCTTTCATCCGTTCCTCAGTTCCTATGGCTCCCACCCGCGAGAGCGCCGTCATCAGATGCATCTGCCCCTCCTTAAAGTAGCCCCGCACGTCCCAAAATGGCGACAGGGCGAGGGCCAGACGCAGCGCCTTCGTGGCACTCTCCTCCTTCAGACACCCTTCCAGTACGACCCGCAGGTTGGCGAACTCGATCTCAACACGCTCGTACCAGACGCTCTGCTCCGGGCCGTAGAAATGCGGTTCGGCCGCTTCGACCCATTGCAGGAAGAAGTCGGTGTGCCGCTCCCGTACCGCCTCCTCTCCACTCTCCAACAGTTTCTCGCGTCCATACTCCCGCACCGTCTCCAACAGGCGGTAGCGCACGCTCATGCCCGAAGTCTCTGCCACGACCAAGCTCTTGTCGATCAGGCCGGTCAGCAGGTCCAGCACCTCCCATTCCTCGACTGACTTGCCCGCGCAGACCCTCTCTGCCGCCTCCAGTGTCCATCCGCCGGAGAAGACCGAGAGCCGACAGAGCAGGGCTTTCTCCGCTTCGCTCAGCAGAGCGTAGCTCCAGTCAATGAGCGACTGGAGCGTCTGCTGGCGGGGAAGGGCGGTGCGGGAGCCGCCGGTGAGAAGCCGGAACCGCTGATCCAGCTTGATGTGGATGTCTTCGACCGTCAGGGAGCGCACCCGCGCGGCAGCCAACTCAATAGCCAGCGGAATGCCGTCTAGCCGATGGCAGATCCGGCAGACCGCCTCCACCTCCTGGCGACACGTCAGTTGAAACTCGCTGTAGACCGAGGAGGCGCGCTCGACGAAGAGCTGTATTGCCGGGAAACGCAGGGCAGTCTCTCTTGCCTCCGCCAGATCGGTGGGTAACTGCTCGGCGTCAGGAACCGGCAGCGAAGGAACGCGCCAGACGACCTCTCCTGTCAGCCCCAGACGCTGGCGGCTGGTGGCGAGAACACGCAGGTCCGGGCAGCGCGACAGAAGCGTCTGTATGATCTCGGCGACGGCGTCGAGCAGGTGTTCGCAGTTATCCAGCGCCAACAGAAACGCGCCGTTGGACAGTTGAGAGACCAGTCGGTTGAGCAGGGCCTCCTCATGGCTCACGCCCTCCTGGCGAACTCCCAACGCTGCTGCGAGAGTGGGCAGGAGCAGCGCGCCCTCGGCCAGCGAAGCCAGTTCTATCCAGACCATGCCTCCGACAAATGCCTCCTCCACATGTGCGGCAACCTCTATCGCCAGCCGCGTCTTGCCCACGCCGCCCGCCCCGATCAAGGTCACCAGACGGCTTTGCGTCAGGCGTACCCGAACGTCTTCCACCTCCTGTTCCCGTCCGATCAGAGAAGCCAGAGGATGAGGAGGCCGTGCTGAGAGGCGGCCCGAGGAAATGGAGCCAGAAGAGGAGGAAACGGGCGGGCGGGTGGAAACGCGAGTCGTCTCCTGCGCGCGAGTGCGAATCTGCTGAAAAAGATGGGTGGTCTCTTCATCCGGCGCGGCGGCGAGTTCTTCCTGCAGACGGTTGCGGAACTCCCAATAGACCTCCACTGCCGCCCCCGGATTGCCGGTCGCCTCCAGAGAAGCCATCAGCCGCCGGGCAATCGAATCGCGCAGCGGGTCGAGCGCCTGCGCCTGCCGCAGATACCGGATGGCCTCGGCGTGGTCTTCTCGCGCCTCGGCCCGCTCCGCCAGAGTCTCCAGCGCCGCCAGACACGCCTGTTCCCTATTCTCGCGTTCCAGAGCAACCCACGCCTCGTAGCAGCCTTCCAAAAGCGGCCCTGTGTAGAGGGCGACCGCCTCACGCAGCGACGCCGCATCGCCCGCCAGTATCGCTGCATCAAATCGAACAATGTCCGCTTCCGCTCCTTCCAGGTCGAGGCGCAGCGTATCGCGTGTGGGCGATTGGAGGCGTGCGCTCTCGCTCCCCAGCGCCTTGCGCAGATGCACCAGATCGTTGCGCAGATTGTGCCGTGCCTGGCTCTCCTCACTTTCGGGCCAGAGCGTTCCGGCCAGCCAGGAGCGATCCACCGCCCGACTTTGCCGCAGAACCAGCAACGCCAGCAGCCATTCAACGGAGCGGGTCGGCACGCGCGGCCAGGGTTCTTCGCCGACAAGAACTTGCAGAGGACCGAACAGATGGATGGTGAGCAAGGGTGAGGGCATTTGCGTGTTGATTTCCGAGCGTGGAGCAGTAAAGAATTTCTTGCAGATTCGCCCTTCATGACGATTTTCCTGCCGGTTTCAGGACGGTTTTCATGACGCTGGCCGGATAGAATAGGCGCATCAACCAGTCGTGAGCCGCCTCAACGCGACCCTAGCGAGCCAACCGATGGACACGGACAGTACGCAATTCGCCCGCCTCTCCCTCCTCGTTCAGCGCATCCTCGATGCCGAAACGCTCTTGGAGGCGGAAGGCGCGGCGCTCCTCAAAGAGAGCCAGGCCGCTCATCTAGCACTGGCAGAGGGCGATGCCCAAGACGCCCGCAGTCATGTCGAGCAGATCGCCCGACAGACGGCGGCGCTGCTGGAGATGAAGGCGCTCGCTCTGGCGGACGGTCAAGCAGTCATTCTAATCACTAACCGCATTCTGACCCCGGAGACGGACGCAGGCGAATGATGCCGAAGGTTCGCGCTGCCCCTCCACACCTATCCGAAAAGGAGAAACCAATGACGCAACGAAGCAAATCCCTTCTCTCACTGACAAGCGCCGCCGCCTTGATGTTGCTGGCGATCGGCGCCCACGCTGCCGTCGTCCAATACTATGTCTCCCCCACCGGCGACGACAATAACGATGGCGAAACCTCGGCCACCGCCTTCAAGACGATCCAGAAGGCCATAGACACCGCCTTTGCTGGCCATACGATCCATGTCGCTGCTGGAACCTACCCCGAATCGCTCTCCTGGGGCAAAGACCTCATTATCCTGGGAGCCGGAGCGGGCAAGAGCATCATAGACCCCAGTCTTGGGCCGGGAGGCCGTTGCCTGGCGACCAGCGGCTTGACCTCCGCCGCCACGATCAGCGGCTTTACCTTCCAGAACGGTCACACAAGCTATTATGGCGGCGGGATGTACAACGAGGGCAGTAGCCCCACCGTGACCAACTGCACCTTCATCGGCAACCACGCGGATCTCCAGGGCGGCGGGATGTACAACAGTTTCAGCAGCCCGACTGTGACTAACTGTATCTTCTGGGGAAACTCGGCCGCCGACGGCGGCGGGATGCGCAACGAGGGCAGTAGCCCCACCGTGACCAACTGCACCTTCAGCGGCAACCACGCCGGTATATTGGGCGGCGGGATGTACAACAGTTTCAGCAGCCCGACGGTGACTAACTGTATCTTCTGGGGAAACTCGGCCTACTCGGCCAGCGAGATGTACAACTATTACAGCAGCAGTACGACTGTCACCTACTGTGACATCGGGGGATATGCTTCCACGCCCGATGCCAACCACAACTTCGGAGCCGATCCGCTCTTCGTGGATGCCGCCAACGGCAACCTGCGTATTCCCTCCGGCTCCCCCTGCGTGGACGTGGGCAACGACGCCTCCGTTCCCGCAGACATCACCACCGACCTGGCAGGCAAAGCGCGCATTCATGGCACGCATGTGGACCTGGGAGCCTATGAACTGCCCGACAACCATACTCCCACCGCCAACGCCGGAGACGACCAGAACAACCTCGCTCTCACCCATGACGGCGATCCGACCACTAAGACGGTTTCTGTCGTCCTCGAAGGTTCGACAAGCAGCGACTCCGACGGCGACGCTCTCTCCTACGCCTGGGACGATGGGCAGCACACTGCCAGCGGAGCCACCCCCATCGTCCCTCTGAGCGCAGGAACCTACACCTTCACCCTGACCGTCACCGATCTCTACGGAGCCTCCGATACCGATACCGTACAGATCACGGTCTCTTCTGAACCTAACGACGCCCCGACCGCTGACGCTCAGAGCCTCAGTCTGGATCAGGACAACAGCCTGGACATCACCCTGACCGGTTCTGACCCCGATCCTGAAGATAACCTGACCTACGAAGTCGCCTCCGGCTCAGCGCACGGAACCCTCTCTGGCACGGCTCCTGACCTGACCTATACACCGGATGCTAACTATGCTGGAGACGACTCGTTCACCTTCACGGTCACCGATCCTTACGGCAAGACCAGCACCGCCACCATCAGCCTCACAGTGAACGACACCGCTCCGCCGGTCATCACCCTCCTCGGAGACAACCCCATGACCGTCAACCAGGGCAGTCTCTTCACCGATCCCGGCGCAACAGCACTGGATAACAGGGACGGCAGCGTTTCGGTTTCCGTCTCCGGTAGCGTCAACACGGCGCTCCCTGGAACCTACACCTTGACCTACTCGGCGGAGGATGCCGCAGGCAATCCGGCCAGCAAGACCAGAACGGTCATTGTGGCCTCGGCTCTGGTCATCGAGCGGGTCACTGTCAAGCGCAGCAGCGGCAGCGCCCAGGTCAAGTTCGTCCTCCGCAACACCCGCACCACGACCGCCACCAACGTGCGCCTGACCGGAGCCACGCTGGGCGGGGTCAGCCCCAACCCGACGCTGCCTCTGTCGTTGGGCAGTCTTTCTGGAGGCCGTTCGGTGAGTGTGACGCTGACCTTCAAGACGAGCGCAGGCACGAAGACGCTCTCGCTGTCCGGCACGAGTTCGTTCGGAGGCTTCTCCCTGACCAAGAGCGTGCAAGTTCCCTAGCCACGACAGACCGAAGTGTGTTAAGACCAATGGGACGGCGTTCGCTTGCAGAACGCCGTCCCTGACCGAAAATGGGCAAGTCGGTGGAAGTAGGGACAGCCTTGCCGCCGCGCCGTAGGGAGGGAGGGCTGAAGCGACCTATCAAATCGCCTGGCTGTTTTTTGCCGGGAACGCCCCAACTGGCATGAACATTGCAGGTAAACTCACGGGGAAGTGGAAGTAGAATACGCTCTTACTCAAACCAAGACTGCCTGGGACAGAAAGAGAACAGCATCCGCTTTTGCCTTCTGTCCCCAGGCAGTCTCTTCTCGCTCCTCGACGCTACAGGCTGCGGCTGATCTCCACATTGTTGCCATTGACCGCGATGTTGCACTTCAGGACGCTCTGAAAGAAGCGCACCGGAACCCAGAGCGCGTTGTTCTCGATATAGGGCGGGGCCTGCAACTCCACCTGGCCGCCGTCCGCCTCTACCGTCGTGCTGTCGCTCTGCACCCGCGCTTTGTGGTCTCCCAGTTCGATGGAAGCGACTTTCGTATAGTTGTCCCAGGTCACATAGCCGCCCAATGTGTCTACGATGTTGCCGAGTGGCACATAGGTCGTGCCGTCTACCAGCTTGGGTTCGGCAAAGTTCTGCGGCTGGCCGTTGATCGTGTAGGGCATGGATGCACCCTCCTTCTGCGTGTTTGCTCAGCGTACTGAGTGCAAAGCAGACGGTCGGATAGCACGATAAGTTTCTGCTTTTTGTCTCCGCCGGGGCGTCTCCACTCTATGCGAGGCGGGCAAAAAGGGGAAGGACTCACAGAACCCGGCCCGTTATTATCCGTCAGGGGATTTTGGAGGCGCAGGCTTTCCTGCAAGGCGGCGCGGCGAGGAGATCGGTCGCCTTGGGGTAGGGGGAGCGTGGCGCAGGAGGAGCGGGGAATGAAGGACGCTTTGATTCAGGTCGTGCGCTTTGTGCCACTGCTTGTTCTGGCGGCGCTGCTGGAAGTCGGAGGTGATGCCGGGATGCGCGCCGGATTGCAGGGCAAACGCAGCGGTTTTCTCGTTGGGGCGTGGCTGCTCCTGAGCTATGGTGTCATGGTCAATCTGCCGAAATGGGACTTCGGGCGGCTGCTCGGCGTCTACATCGCCGTTTTCTTTGTCGTTTCGCAGGTCATCGCCGTACTTGCTTTTCAAGAGAGGCTGCGAGCGCCCACGCTGGTCGGCGGCGCGCTGATCGTGGCGGGCGGACTCGTGCTGACTTTCTGGACGGGCGCGAAATAGGCGCTCTGCGTGTATCAGGAGGATACCGTGAAAACAGGCATTCATGCGCTCTGCTGCTTAACCCTGCTGCTGATATTGCGAGCGGCGCAGGCTCAGGATCGCACTTTCGATTCCAACGGGGTCAAAATCCGCTACATCGTGGAAGGCAGAGGCGA
>DASRGL010000368.1:0-2500 GCA_035651115.1 Chthonomonadaceae bacterium | reverse complement strand
GGCCCTGCGCGATCAGATGTTCCACCACCTCCCGCGCGATATTCCCATTATCTATATCTACGCACGAGAGGCCGGGAACCTCACGGCTGTCGCCGAGGAGCAGGAAGGGGCGACTGCCGCGCAGCAAGGCCGGGATGATCTCGCTATCGGTGCGGGGCGCAATCAGCAGCAGGCCGTCGCAGTGGCCGTCGCAGTAGATGGGCAGGTTCGCGAAGGCGCTCTGCCAGTTGTCTTCGGTGAAGAGGACGGTTTTCTGGTGGTGGCGCTTGTTGGCTTCCAGGATGCCATCCAGTACCGGCCCCAGGAACGGGTCGGACGTGACCGAGGGCAGGTCGTAGGCCATGACGACGCCGACCGTGTTCATGGGCTTGCCCGCCAGCCCCCGCGCCACGGCGCTCGGATGATACCCCAGTTCGATAGCGACCTGGCGGACACGCGAGCGGGTCGGCTCGGCGACCAGCGCCTCCGTATTGCCGTTGAGGACGCGAGAAACCGTCGCGCGGGAGACGCCCGCACGGGCCGCGACCTCGCGAATGGAGATGGATGCCATAGACTCTCTTCTGAACCAGACGATGAAACCGGTTTCTGAAATCGGTTTCATCGAGTGTAACATAACAATCGGAGCCTGTCAAGGGAAATTTCGCGCCTGCCGGGATTCCGACCTGAAAACTGTATAACTGCGGGCTGATCTCTCCTCCGCGCAGGGAAACGCGCGTCGGGCAGCGAATGGCCCGGCATGGCGATGGTCATTCAGCAGCTTTGCGAGGCCGAGACCAGGCGCGTGGTCGTGGCGCGGCTGGAAGTCGCGGCGTCGGCCTGGCAGCGCGCGGTCGGCCTCATGGGACGTTCGAGCCTGGCAGAGGACGCCGGACTCTGGCTCCAACCCTGCAACGGCGTCCACACCTTCTTTCTGCGCTTCCCCCTTGATCTGCTGATTCTGGATAGGGAGGGATGCGCGGTGCGGCTGGTGTCGCATCTGCGCCCCTGGCGCGTCTTCCTGCCCGTGCGCGGCGGCCACACGACGGTCGAACTGCCTGCCGGGACTCTGGCGGCGCAGGGCCTCCGCCAGGGCGCGCGTTATGTCCTGGCCCCCCTCCCTAACCCTCCCCCTGTTCTGGGGGGGAGGGAATAGCGGATGCGCGGGCGTGTACCGTTTCCTGTCATTCTGAGCGCAGCGAAGAATCTCAAAGCAGAGACCCTTCGCTGCGCTCAGGGTGACAAAGAAAGCGCACAGATAGGTGTCTCGCTCCCTTCTCCCTAACGAGGACAAGCTTTATCGTCTGAGTGGTAAAGGGAGAAGGGGCGGGGATGAGGGTGAACCTGGGCAAAAGCAGGACTTTGACTTTGCGGCAGGGAACAGGAGCGTGACGCCTGTTCCCTGCTTGTTTTGCGGCCCGGCGGGAGGATGGCGCAGACTGCAAGAGAGGAAGAGCGGAGTCATGGCGCAGCGTGCCGGACGAGTGACCTGCCCCCGCTGTGGGGCCAACAACTTTGACAACGTGGCCGTTTGCTGGAAGTGCAGCGCGCCCCTACAGGCTGCCGGAGGACATTCCGGCTATGCCGCGCCGCCTGCAATGGAACGCCCTTATGCCGCTCCGGCAGCCTATGCGCCGATGATGCCGGATGGCGATCCGGCAGTCGCGAAGCGTGCCGCAATCGCGCTGGCACTGGTTTTTCCCTGGCTCGGCCTGCCCATCGGCTGGGCCTTCATGATGGTCGAGGACCGCCGTAAGCAGGCCATCGGGCGCTTCTGCGCGGTCTGGAGCGCGGTCGCTCTCTTTTTCCACTTTCTGCTCATGTATGCGCTGACCGCTTCGGCCATCTCCATGCTCCGACAGGTGTTGCCCTCTGTCAGCGGCGCGATGCGCGGCGCGGGTCAGGGCGGTGGCGGTGGACTCGGCGGTGGGTTAGGCGACGGCTTTCCGGGCGGCAGGTTTCCCGGCGGCAGCGACTCGCCATAAAGAATCGCTAGGGATGTCGTATGATTCTCATATTTGCATGGGCGAGGTTCCAACTTGCAATGTTATGAACTTCGACCACCGGCCAGTGGCGACTATGACGAACCTTTGGGCCAATACGATCTACAATGCGCTGAATTTTGTCCGTGAGCATATTGCGGTCTGGCGCAGAAAGCGTCGTCAGCCCAATCAGCACTCCATAGCGCACTCTGCCGCGAGGTTCTCGGTTCCGCCAGACAAGATAGGCGAACGTCCCATACAGTTTGGGCAGCAGATGCTCCTTGAGCAGATGTTCATTCTGTATCCCTTTGATAGCGTCCTGAATGGCTCCTATTCGATGAGGAGCAGGTGCGCCTTCCGGGTCTTTGACCTCAATGAGCCAGAGTTCCTGCGCATACTTCGCGATAAAATCTACGGGCCGTAGCGGTTGGGCAGACCTTTCCGGCCTCTCGATGGGAAGAATAGCGCCGGAGAAATCAAATTCCAATCGGCCTTCCGTCCAATCAGGGTTCAATCCGGCGCTCCTCCCAAACGTTTTGCAA
>DASRGL010000367.1:0-11709 GCA_035651115.1 Chthonomonadaceae bacterium | reverse complement strand
ATGGGCCTCCGATACTCAAAGAGCGCATGGGCGCTGGAAAGTCCGAGGCTTTGGGCCTGGGAGGGAAGAGAGCGTGTTGCAGCTGATGGTCACGCTCTGCTCTGTCTTCCTGCTCTCCTTGCTTCCGCCTGACCTGGAACGGGCTTGGGATCGAAGGTGTCCACATGCGACGGCCCGCCGTTCATAAAGAGGAAGAGGACGCGCTTGGCCCTGGCGGGCAGAGGCGGCTTTTGGGGAGCCGGGGGATTGAGGGCGGCGACGCCTTTTTTCTGCGTTGCGAGGTGGGCTTGAGCCTCGTCCTCTATCGCCTGCTCCTCCTCTTTCGCCGTCAAAGAGCGCACCGCGATCCGAACAATCGGGCGTACATACTCGGTGGGTTCCTGGGTCACCATCCCCACCTGCCGCGCGGATGGGGTGGGATCGTCGTACCAGACGGCAACACTTGAGGCCAGTCTCCTGGCACGGGCGGGGCTGATGTCTCTGCCGTGAAGATAGAAGAGAGAAAATAAACAGGAGCAAATTGATCTGGATAGGACGCAAAACGGCAGGAAAAAACAAAAGACATGTCGAAACCGTTGCATTACTAACAGCCCATATATTTCGATGTTTGCAACGAGAGACCTGCTGTGTCCGATACAGAACTCAACTTTCTGCATCGCGCTCTGATAGACGGTGATCCGGTCGCGCCAAAGCGACTGGCGGACGCCTACCTGGAACGCCTGTACCGCATTATGCGCAAAACCTTCCCCTTCCTGTCCGAAGAGACGCTAAGAGATGTTACGAGCGATGCCCTCCTTGCTTTAATAAGGCATCCAGATCGCTACAATTCGAATCAAAGCAGCCTGCTGAACTACCTGACTCACATCGCGCGCTATCATGCTTGCAGCGTACTCCGCCACTCGCTGCGTCAACAGCAACACCTCACTTTTGTTGGCGGGCTTGTCGAACTCGACCAGATGGCAGCGAATAATCAATGGCAGCTTGCGGAGACGGCAGAGCATTTTGCCGATCCGGATAGTCTGCCGCCGGAGGTGGAGGCGTTGCTGTATGAGATCCTTCCCTCGCCGCAAGATCGCCAGATATGGGAACTTATCTGTGAGGGACGCACGGACTATGCCGACTACGCGGCAATTCTGGGCATCACACATCTGCAAGGGGCAGAGCAGAAAAGCATGGTGAAGCGTCATCGCGACCGTGTGCAAAAGCGCGTCAAGCGACAGCAAGAGCGCTTTCGGAGGCTGTTACTATGCGATCCAGAAGACTAGAGACGGTACGCCTCCAGGAGCGCTTCATTCAACGCGCCCGCGAGCAGGATGGCCCGCTGCTGGCGCGCGCCTTGCAGCGTTATACCGATGCCGAGGGGCTATCCTGGGCAGACCTGGCGGAGCGTCTGGGTTGTACGGAGGAGGCGTTGAACCATATTGCGCTGTGTCTCCCGCCGCGCCCGGAACGCTTCGTTGCCGATGTCGAGGCGATTGCCGAGGGGCGTGTGGCGATAGAGCCTCTGCTGGTTCTGCTGCGCCGCCTTCAGGTGCTGAAGGCTTTCGCAGAGGCTGCGGAACAGGACAGTCCGGCAGGAAGTGAGACGGCGATGCTGCTGGCGGCGCGCGACCGGGAAGCGGAAGAGATCGAGCCGGACGAGGACAGCCATGTCTGATTACCGGATGACTGCGGAAAGGCTGCGGGGCGAAGCCGGAGTCTCTGCTTCTCTGTCCATAGAGGCAGAAACTCTCCTGCCTCGTCTCTATCCGGTTACCTGCGAGATGCTGCCGGGCCTGTGTGTCTCCACGCTGCGCGACACTCTGCTCCGCCATCGCATTGCGTTGCCCCCGGCCTTGACGCTCTGCCGGGATCGGCGTCTGCGCGGCGGCATTCTCGCCTGGCACGGCCATGGATTTCTCTTCGCGGATGCCGAGGACTCTCCGGCGGAGCGGCGCTTCACCTTCGCGCACGAGGCCGCGCACTTCCTTCAGGAGCATCTCTATCCGCGTCTCGACCTGCTGGATCGCTTCGGGGAGAGTCTGCGGCCCGTTCTGGACGGCAGGCGGCCTCTTACACTGGCGGAGCGGGTGGACGCTCTGCTCGCGCGCACTACCCTGACCTTGCACACGCATCTGCTGGAGCGCGAGGAGGAGAGCCGCGCGGAGGAGGTCTCCGCGATTGAGGCAAGCGCGGACGCTTTCGCCTGTGAACTATTGGCTCCGCGCGCGGCCCTGCTGGCCCGTTTCCCCTCTCTTATCGCCAGCGAGGAGAGTGTTGCGGAGGTGCAGGCCATTCTCATCGCTGATTTTGCGCTGCCGCCTGCTCCCGCCCTCCGCTACGCGCGTCGTTTCGTTGCAGAACACGGTCAATCCGCTTCCCTGCTGGCCCGCCTGGGCCTCTCCTGAAAATTCTGGCGCTTGCCTGCAAAATCGTTGTCGCACTCGCCTGCGTTCCTGCGAAGAATCAGAAGAGCAGGAGATACTGCCGCTGCTGAATACAAAAGGAGGAGGACACGATGCCGGAACAGACTGCCGGGCCGAACCCCAACGATAGCTTTGCCGAAGCCTTCGGCGAGCCGGTCACGTCGGTTCTGGATGTCCAGACCTGGCACGAAGGAGCCGATCTCGCCACGCTCTATGACGCGCTGCGCCAGGCCGTCGCTGCCAGCGTGGAGCAGGAACGCCGCGTCCGCGCTCCGATCCGTCAACTCCTCTTTTCTCGGATTGGCAACAGCACAGACCGCTTCGCACCTCCCTGCGCTGGCGTCTATCAATTAACGGCGGAGGACGTACAGGAGACGCATCGCTGCCTGCTGTTCAACGGCGCGACCGAATGCTGCGACGGCACGGTGGCGGCGCACGACTCCCTGCTGCTCTCGGTCGTGCAGATCGGCATCGCGCTCGTCGCCTATCAGGGCAGTCAGGGAACGTGGGTGCAGCGTCTCTATCGCCGCGACCTGCATACCCATCATCCCGACCCCGTTGCCGAGGCGATGGAACTCTTGGAACGCCGCGCGCAACGCCCTACCGATGATTCCGATGAACCCCGCGACGAACTCAGCAGTCTCGTGCGCCGAACCCTTATGGAGTATGCCGAGCGCGCCCTTTTGGTGGATCGCTCGCAGGCGCCCTGGCGGATGGGACATGGCAATCCGGTTCCCTCGAATATGCTGCTGCTCACCGGCGGCGGAGCCAGAGAACTCCTCAATGCCGGGCTGGACGTGCTGCGCCGCTTGATCCAGCAGCACCGCCGCTTCGTCTATGTCGCCAGCAGTCCCGCCGACCGGCTGCTGCTCACTATCGGGGACGCGCTGCATCCGCTGGAGTTCGCCATTGTCGAAACCCTCTCCGCGCAGTTCGCAAAGTTGCGGCTGATCGAGAGCCGTCGCGCCGGAGAGGAGCGCAAGGATGTCGTGCAGTTTATGGAAGAGATCGGGCCGGAGGTCGTTACGGGCGTCTATCGGGCCGCGCCTCAAGCGCCCGCGCGCGTCTTCTATGCCCACCGGGATCATGCGTATGAGGCCGCCGCTATCGCCATCGCCGATTCGGTCTTGCAGCCGTATCGCGGCTTCCCGATGCTCATTGACCTGGCCGACACGCTCTGCGGCAACACCTTCGATGCTGCCAGCTTCGCCGGTTCGCTGCAAAATGCTTATGCCGCCGCAGGCGAACCCTACCGTTATCTGGGTGAGCGCGAAACCCGCGCCTGACACCATCCCGCTACAGAACGCAGGAGGGAGAAACAGCATGTCCACTGTCGAGAACGCCGCCGAACTGCCCGCCGCCCCGGAGGAACTGTCCCGGCGGCTGCCCCCGGAAGCCCTGGTCGCGATCCGTGAAACCGGCGCAGCGCACGGCGTCTATGTATCGCCTGCGGGCCGGGAGGGACACGTGGGAATCACCATGTTCGATACGCCGACCTCGGAAGACGATACCATTCTCGTGCTGATGCACCGCGACAACATCGGCAAGCTGCCCTCGCAGGCGGCGGTGCGGATCGTCAGCGAGCAGGACGGGCGCACCTATCTGGGCGTGGTCGTGCGCGGCCCGTTCGCCCTGCCGGACGGACTGCGCGCCGATGCGCCACCGGTAGTCGCGACGGCCATTCGCGGCGGCTTCTTCCTGCCGGAGTATCACGGCCTGGTGGTCGTGGAGATCGCCGGGGAGGAGCGCGGCGGCCAGTTGCAGCCGCATCGCTTCCGCCCGCGCCCCAACAGCCCGGTCTACGCGCTTTCCGAGGACGAGGTGCGCGATTTCCTGAACACCGGCGGCGAAATTCATCTCGGCATGGCGTTCGGGCATGAAAACCTGGAGATCGCCTTTCCAACGACGGCTAAAGAGGCGCTGCCCCGGCATACCGGCATTCTCGGCACGACCGGCGGCGGCAAATCCACAACGGTCGCCAACCTGGTCGCGCAGTTGCAGGCGGCGGGCGTGGCGACGATCCTGCTGGACACGGAAGGCGAGTACACGAACATTGACGCCCCGACCGAGGACGACCGGATGATCGAGGCGCTGCGCGAACAGGGCCGGGAGCCTGCCGGAGTCCCGAATACCGACCTCTATTTCCTGGTCGGGCGCAACTGCGCGAACCCGCAGCATCCACGCCGTTTCGCCTTTTCGCCGCGCTTTGCTAACCTCTCGCCCTACACCGCGCTGGAGATTTTCGACCTCAACGAGGCGCAGGAGGAGCGGTTTCAGAAGGCGCTGACCGTCACGGCCCGGCTGCTGGACGAACTGAAAATCTGGGACGAGGCCGATCACCGCTTCGTCAAGGAGGAGATGGACGAGTTCAGCGAGGGCTACCCGAAGATGCGCCTGTCGCACCTCTACGATGTGGCCCGCAGCATCGCCGATCTGTTGCAGAACAAGGCGCGCTCGCCGCATCCGCCGCTGAAGTCGCCGGAGTTCCGCGACCAGGCGCAGACGTTCGACCGGCTGTTGGAAGAGGCCATCAAGGACGAGGCGAAGCGGTGGGATAGCTGGCGTAAGGTGCAGGGCAAGTTAGGGCGCATCGAGCGCCTGAACCTCTTCGACAATCCGCAGGCTCCGCCGCTCGACTACGGCAAGATGCTTCAGCCGGGCAAAGTCTCCATCATTGATCTCTCCGACAGCGACTCCACGCTGGTCAACAATCTGATCATCAGCGACCTGCTGCGCGGCGTGCAGCAGGCGCAGGATGCGGCCTATCTCCGGGCGGAGGGGCTGGGCAGGCCCATCACGCCGGTCGCTATCATCATCGAGGAGGCGCACGAGTTTCTCTCCGCACAGCGCATCAGCAAGATGCCGACCCTGCATCAGCAGGTCGAGCGCATCGCCAAGCGGGGCCGCAAGCGGTGGCTCGGCCTGGTCTTCGTGACGCAGTTGCCGCAGCACCTTCCCGATGCCATCCTGGGGCTGATCAACAACTTCATCCTGCACAAGATCGGGGATGCCAACGTGGTCGCGCGCCTGAAGCGCAGCGTTGGCGGCGTGGATGAGGCGCTCTGGACGCGGCTGCCGCGCCTTGCGCCGGGGCAGGCCGTCGTTTCGCTCGCCAGCCTGTCGCGCCCGATGCTCACGGCGATGGCTCCCGCGCCCTGCAAGCTGCTTATGGTACGGTGACGCTCTCCCCTTCTCCCAAGTTTGGGAGAAGGGGCCGGGGGATGAGGGCTTTTCGGAGGGAAATCCATGATTACAGCAGTCGTCACCAGCGATAACCACCTCGGCGCGTACTATGCGCGCCTGCGTCCCGACCGTTTGGAACTGCGGCGGCGGCGCTTACAGGCCGCATTCCAACAGGTCGTGGATGCGGCCATTGCGCGCCGGGCCGACCTGTTCTTGCACGCGGGCGATCTGTTCGACCGGCCTGATCCGCGCAACGCCGAGCGCGTCTTCGTTGCCCGCCAGATACAACGTCTGCGCGAGGCTGAGATACCTGTCTTCGCCGTCGCAGGTAACCACGACAGCCCGCGCAGTCTGGGCTATGATGGCGGTACGCTGCCCCAGGAAGAGATGGAAGCGTTGGGCGCGATCTGTCTGTTCCGCAATACGGATCGGCTGCTGCCGGAGACGCGGACGATTCGCGGGCGGCGAGTCTGCATCTGGGGCATGAGCAGCGACTTCAACCGGCCTGCCGGCGTCTGCCCTCTGCAAGACACGATTGCGGAACACCAGCGCGAGGGCGACCTCGATTTCGTGCTGCTGCACTACGGCGTCGAGGGATGGGCGCAGCCGTTCGCGGCAGAGCCGTGCCTTGCGCTCGCCAACCTGGACGCCCTCGGCGCGGACGCCATCTGTGTCGGCCATCTGCACACACGGGCGGAGACGCGCCTTCCCGGCGGCGGGCTGCTGCTGAACCCCGGCGCGACGGAGCATATCCACTTCGGTGAGGAGGGGCTGACGTGCGGCTTCTGGGTCTTACAGGGCGGTGACGGGGAGCCGATGCGCGCCGAGTTCGTTCCGCTGACGCCGCAGCCGATGCGGACGCTCGAAATAGACCTCAGCGAAGAGCCGCCTGCGGATGAGGCTGTTGCGGAGGACGCGTTAGCCCCGCCGTCCGATCCCTGGATGCCCCGGTTGCGGGAGCGGATCGCACAGGTTTCCCATCCCGACCAGTTGTTGCGCGTGCGCTTTCAAGGACGCCTCTTGCGCTCCCGCCTGCAATCGCTCGATTTCGCGGCCTTGCTGGAAGAGGCACAGGCGGCCAACTTCTACTGCCAGTTCGATACGGAAAAACTGGCGCTCTACGATGCAGCGGAAGGCTGGCAGATAGACATCGGATTTAGCTTCGATGTACGCCAGGAGTTGCAGAGCGTCGCGGCCTCGCTGCTCCCATTTTACGGAGACAATGTTGAGGAGCAAGAGATCTGCCGCCGGGCCGCGCAGGAGTTGAACGCTGCCTACGAGCGCCTGACTCGCGGGGCGCGCTGAGCCTACAAGGGTTCGGGTACTGAAAGTACCCGTCTTGAGGGCGGCAGAGCCGCCAAGCGTCCTACCGGACGCGAAAGGCAGGCAGGCGGCGAGAAATCACCTGTTTTGCCTTCCTCATTCTTTGGAGTGGCCTGATGAACATACTGCTGCACCGGCTTCAAGCCGTCAATTTCAAACAGCTTGCCGACGTGACGCTGCATTTTCCGCCGCAAGGCACGATCCTGATCGAAGGCGCGAACGAGGCGGGCAAATCGTCCTTGTTCGAGGCCGTCTATTTCGCGCTCTACGGGCAGGGATTGGGAACAGGTCAACTGGCCGATCTGCGCCGCTACGAAGCCGACGAGATGCGCGTCGAGCTGGACTTCTCCATTGATGGCCGTCCGTTTACCATCGCGCGTAAATTCGTCGGCAGCCACCGTGCGACATTGGAATATCAGGACGCGCAGGGGGAACGCCTCTCCTCAAATAGTGTGGTAGCCATCCGCAGGCAGCTTCAGGAAGAGTTGCGGCTGAGCGCGGAGGCGCTGCTGAACACTTGCTTCGTGGAGCAGAAGCGCCTCGAACGGCTGGAAGACCTAAATCCGGCGCAGCGCCGCGCCGCCATCAATGAACTGCTCAACCTGCGCGCGCTTACCGATCTTGCCGCCGAGTTCAAAGTGACGCGCGAAGACGAGTTTCGGCTGTCCGGCGTGCGAGAGCGCGTTCAGATCGCATACATGGACGCCGAGATGCCTGCACTCGAGGCGGCGGAGCAGGTGGCCTGGCGCTGTCTCTGGTATACGCAGGCGCGCAGATTTCACGCGGAAGCGGAGCGACTATGCGCTGCCATGCAACAGGCGCGCGAGGGACAGAAAAAGATACGGCTGCGCCGAGAAGAGATCGCCGGCCTGCTCGCAGAGTACGAGCGTCTGAGTTCGCTGCTGAGAGCAGTAAGCGATAATCTTTGCTTGCTGATGCGGGCCTGGACAAAGGCACAGTCAGAGCTGGAGGAGATCGAAAGGAAGCTCGAAGCGCTGCGGATTCTGGCCGACGGACTGCCCGCGCGCCGGGAACAGCTTCGCGCCTGGGAAGACCTCTGCGAACGCCTGAAGGAACTGGAAACGCTGGAGAATGAGGCGCGCGAACTGCAAGCAACCATTGAGACGAAGCGCCAGGAGCTTGCCGAGTTGGACGATCTGCTGCAGTGGTGGGAGCAGGGTGAGCGGCAGCGGCAGGAGTTGGAGGCGAAGCGGGCGCTCTGTCGGGAGAAGACGGCAGAGGCCGAAGCACGACATCAGGAACGGCAGGCCGCCATTCGACGTGACTCTCGACTGGCCTTGCTCTTACAGCATGGCGAAAACTATGAACGCGCCCATCGGGAGGCGCAGGAACTCGCCACACAGATTGCGGCGGCTACCGAGGCAGCAGAGCGAATGCCGACCTTGCAGTCGCGTATGCACGAACTGGAAGTGGCCGAGGTGCGGGTGCGGCGGCGTGCCGAGGCGCAACGCGAAGCAGAGCGGAACCAGACAGAGATAGAGGACGCGGCAAGGCGGCAGGAGGAACAGGCGCAGCGGCAGGCGCGCATCGAGGCGCTGGAAAAGGAGCAGAGTGAACAGGAAAGTCGGGTCGCCGAATACGCGCAGGAAGAGCAGACGCGCCGGACGGTCTTGCAGCAGGCGCAGGAGCGCGAGGCGCTGATGGCCTGGGCGGAAGCGGCCTCCCGGCAGGCGGAAGGCGATCCGGCCTCCGAACGCCTGGCCCAACTGGACACGCAACAGCAGCAGGCGCGGACACGCTGGGAGGAGACGGGCAGGCAGGCAGCCTCGGCGTCCCGGCAGGCGCTACCTGGTTATGCACTCATAGGCGTGGGACTGCTCGGCGGCGGAGTTGGCTTCGTAGCGCAAATGGTGATGATAGGGCTTGGTTTCGGCGCGCTGCTCATCGGGATCGGCCTCTGGCTGACCGGGCGCGCGTTGCGGATGCGTCGAATGGCGTCACAGGCGCAGGCCGAGGCGAAAACCGAGTTGGATGCGCTGGAAGGCGAGCGGCGCGCGACGGCGGCGCAGGCGCAGTCTCTGGCTTCCCGTCGCCAGGAGTGGGCGGCGCGTGAGCAGGACGGTCGCCGCGCTCTGGAAAACCTGGGCGTTCCTGTCCCGGTTTCGCCCGCAGAAGCGCAGACACGTCTCGCTGCACTGCCGCAGATACCATTGGCCGAAGCGCAGAAGGTGTATCGCGCGGCAGAAACGGCCCTCTACCAGGAGCATCATGCGTTGGAGGGCGTGCAGCAACGCCTCGCAACGGAGCGCAGGCTGCTGGAAGAGAGTCAGCCGGAGAGTCTGGCTGCGAGATTGGAGGCGTTGCGGGCGGAGCAGGCCCGCTTGCAAGAGATTCTGGCGGCGGAGGCGGGGCTGTCTAAAGTCCTGGAGGCATTGGGGGTAGACGCAGAGGGCGCAGGACTGCCGAAGGCATTGCAGGCGGCGCGAGAGCAGGTGGCAAGCGCCGTTGCAGTGGCGAACCGCCTTCCGGCGCTGCGGCAGCAACAGGCGGAGAAGGAAGCCCAGGCGGAAGACGCACAGACGCTGGCGGCGGCGCTGGCGGCGGAACTGGAACTGGAAGGCGAGGCTTTGCCGGATTGGACGACTGCCGCCACTCAAGAGCGCGCCGATCTTGCGGTAGAGCAGGCATCTGTGCCAGATGTCGAGTTGCAGCAAGCCGCAGCAGAGGCGCAAGAATCGGAACGGGCGGTAGAGCGTCGCCTGACGGCGCTGGAGACGGAACAGAAGACGCGGAGAGAAAGACTGGACTCTGTTTCGCGTGAGGAACTGAGGAAGGCGTTGGAGGCTGCCGAGCAGGAACATGCGGAGAATGCCCGGTCGCAGGTGGGTTTGCAACAAGTTCGTTCGACTTTGCAGGGACAGGAGCTGCCGCAGGAGTCGGGCGCGCTGTACGCGCATCTTGCCGTCATTGGCGACCGTCTGAGTGCCGACACGGCAAAAGCGGAAACGCTGCCTGATGTAGAGAGGGAAAAAGAGAATTATGAAACCGCGCTGGCCGAGCGTCGGGAGGAGTTCTGCCGGGCGTGGGGCGGGCTGTTGACGGAACCTGTCCCGGAGTCGCTCGCGGCGGCGCAGGGTCGTTTGCCGCAGATTCAGGCCGAAACCGAAGAGGCTTTGCAAGGGTTTGATGTGGAGAGGCTGCACTCTGAGAACGAAGAGTTGGATCGGGAGCATCAGAAGTTGGGGCGGGAGATCGCTACGATGCAGCATGAGGAAGGAAAGGCGCGGAAGCAGGTGCAAAGCCTGCGGTCGCAGTTGGGCGTGGAGGAGGACATTCCGCTGGAGACGCTTGCGGCGCACTGCCCGGAACTGGCGGAGGCTAATCAGTGGGACGAGGCGGGTTGGCAGCAGGAGTGCGAGCGGCGGCGGGAGCAGTTGCGCAATCGTCGCAGTGAGCGCGCGATTCGGGCGCAGCAGGCAGGGGTCGCGGAAGAGAGGCTTGATCTTGAGACGGAGAAGCGCGCGCTGGAAGAGGCGGGCCGGTCTCTGGCCGTCAAGCGCCGCGCCGGGGAGATCGTCGAGAGAACGCGCCAGTCCATCATCAGCCGCGTGATGCCTCTGACCATGCAGAACATGCGGCAGGTGCTGCCTCTGCTGACGGAGGGCCGCTATCAGGATGTGGAGTGGGATGAGGAGAACAGCGCGATCTCGGTCTATGACGGGCGCGCCCGCGCTCACCTGCGGAAGCGGGTCTTCTCCGGCGGCGCGCGGGACCAGATTTCGCTGGCGCTGCGCCTGGCCTTCGCGCTTGCCACGCTGCCCGGCGAACAGTGCGTTCGTCCCGGCTGGCTCTTCCTGGACGAGCCTCTGAGCAGTTTCGACCGGGTGCGCACGCAGGCGCTGGTAGACCTGCTGACGCGCGGTCTGATCCGCCGGGAGTTTGCGCAGATTTTCCTGGTGTCGCACAGCGAGTCGTTCGATCCGAACCAGTTCGACTATCGCCTGCGGATGGACGGGGGTTGTGTCGTGGAGAGCAATTTGCCGGACGCGCCGTTCACCCATGCCGTGACCGCCGTTCCTGCCGCGTCGCGTGTTCCGGCCTGATCGCGCGCCCGCATTGTGAGAGGAGGAAGACTGCCGCGATGTCGCAAACCGAACGCCTCTACTGGATTGATGCGCAGATTCGGGCCAACCGCTATCCGAACGCGGAGCAGGTTCACGAACACTTCGGCGTGACGAAACGCACGGCTTATGCGGATCGCGATCACCTGATCCATCACCTGAACGCGCCGCTGGTCTATGATCGGCAGCGCGGCGGCTGGAAGTACACGGATACGACCTACGTGCTGCCCTTCCTGGCGCTCTCCGAGCCGGAGGCCGCCGCGCTGCGCCGGTCGCTACTGGCCGCGCAGGAGTATCTGAGCGAGAGCGACGCGCATCCGGTGCGCCTGCTGTTCGAGCGGCTGGCTCCCTATCTGGCCGCGCCGTCCACGCCGGAGAGTATCGGCGGCTCGATCCATTTCACGCCGGAAGCGGCGGTCGCGCCGGAGTTGATGGAGACGTGCCGCCGCGCCATCCGCAACCGGCATCGTCTGCGCCTGCGCTACTATAGCGCGCATCGGGACGCGGAGACGGAGCGGGTCGTGCGGCCCTACCATCTCCACAACTTTCAGGGCGAGTGGCATCTGATCGGCTGGTGCGAGTGGCGGCAGGACTTCCGCCAGTTCTTTCTGGGCCGTATCCGCGCTTACGAACTGCTGGAACCGGACGCGGCCTTTACGCGCGATCCGCAGTTCGAGGTGGACCGCTATCTGAAGCAGGGATTGGGCTTGCAGCAC
>DASRGL010000366.1:0-2375 GCA_035651115.1 Chthonomonadaceae bacterium | reverse complement strand
CTCGACCGGGATCGCGAACGCCTGGCCGATCTGCGCCGCCGCGTCAATCGCCTGCCGCTCGGCACGGGCGCGCTGGCCGGGACCGGCTTCCCGATAGACCGCGAACAGGTGGCGCAGGCTCTCGGCTTCGAGGCGGTTCTGGAAAACAGCCTGGACGCGGTCTCGGATCGAGACTTCATCGCGGAGTTCCTGGCCTTCGCCAGCATCCTGATGATGCACCTCTCCCGCCTGGCCGAAGAGATCATCCTGTGGAACAGCCCGGAGTTCGGCTTTATCACCCTCGACGACTCGGTGACGACCGGCAGCAGCATCATGCCGCAGAAAAAGAACCCGGATGTGGCGGAACTGGCGCGCGGCAAAACCGGGCGCGTATTTGGCGACCTGATGGCGATTTTGACCCTGATGAAAGGGCTGCCGCTGGCCTATAATAAGGATATGCAGGAGGACAAAGAGCCTCTGTTCGACGCAACCGATACGCTGCGGCTTGTCATCCCTTCGCTTCAGCGCACGCTTTCCACTGCCGTCTTTCGTGCCGACCGGATGGCCGCCGCAACCGCCGGAGATTTCTCCACCGCGACCGACCTCGCCGACTATCTCGTTCGGCGCGGCCTGCCCTTTCGCGAGGCGCATGAAGTCGTCGGGCGTATCGTGCGGCGCTGCATCGAGCAGAATATCGCTCTGGAAACGCTTGACGGCCCAACGCTCGCAACCTTTTCTCCCCTGTTGAGCGAGGACATACCTACCGCTCTCTCTGTCCTGAGTGTCCCATCTAGCATCCGGTCACGGCGCAGTCCGGGAGGAACTTCTCCGGAGGCCGTGCGTAGACAATGGCAGCGCGCGCAGGCGCGCCTGCGGAGTCCCTAACGGCGTAAGAGCTATCGGCCCATTCTCTCCTGGTTTGCAGCCCTCCGCCTGCTTGCGCGCCGGACTGCGAACGTGCTTCAGGAGACATTCCGGGAGGCGCGTCCCGGCAAGGAACGATACCCACTGATGGCACTGCTAAACTGGCTACAGTCTCCACGCGGCGTCCGCATACAGCCCTACATCCTGCCGACCTTCCTCACGCTCTTAAGCGCGGGCCTGCTGTTCGTCGTTCCTCCGTCGAGCGGCTTTCCGCCGATCTCCCCGCTGCTCTTCCTGCCGCTGCTGCTGGCAACGCTGGAGTGCAAGTTCGAGTTTGTCGTTCTCCTCGGATTCGTGCTGAGCGCGGCGCTTGTGGGGGCCGAGATGCGGATGCACGACGCTTATGCCTCCTCCGCCGAATTCGCAGACCATATCGTCAATGCCTCCATGCGGGGCCTGGTCTTCAATGCGGTCGCCATCTTTGCGGGGCTGTACGCGCGCCAGGTTCATGCCAAGCAAGAGGCCATTCACCGCCGCCTGAAAGAGGCCGACGATCTGCTCAACCTCTCCCTGTGGATCAACACCAGCAACAGCCTGGAAGACACGGTGGACATCGTCCTGCTGGCCCTGCGGCAGATCAAGCCCTACTATGTGGCGGCGCTGTTTCTGCGCGATGAGACGCCCTCCCTGCTGGTCGCCTGCGGAGCCAGCGGCGCGGAGGGCGAACTGAAGTATTCGCGCCTCTCGCTCGATGCGGCGGGCGTTGGCGGACAGGACGGTTCGTTCCGCACGGTCTATGTCAACAACGCCGAACAGAGTCACGGCCTTCCGCTGGCGCGGCTGGTTCCCAAAGTGCGCTCGTTCGCCATCATTCCGCTGCTCCTGCCCGATAACCAGTTGATCGGCGTCCTCTATATCGGCTTCGACCAGACCGATGCGCTGACCCCCAACGACGTGCAGATGGTCGAGGATTTTGCGCTGCGCGTGGCCTTCCCTCTCCACAAGACGCGCCAGCAGGAGCGGCTTCAGGGCATGGCCTACAGCGACGCCATGACGGGCCTCAAGAACTATCGCGCTTTCCGCTCCCATCTGGATGAGGAGATGCGCCGCGCCGCTCGCTACAAGCACTCCATCTCCCTGCTGCTGCTGGACATAGACTTTTTCAAGCAGGTCAATGATCGGTACGGCCATCAGATGGGCGACCGCATTCTGGCGCATATCGGCTCGGTCATTCGGGCCAGCGTGCGCGACACCGACCTGCCCGCGCGCTATGGCGGCGAGGAGTTCGTCGTGCTGTGTCCGGAAACCGGCGCGGCGGATGCCAGCGTGGTGGCGGAACGAATCCGCGCGGCCGTTCAGAACACGCCTTTCCTCGACGGGCAGGAAGGCCCGCTTCCCATTACCATCAGCATCGGTTCGGCGACCTATCCGACGGACGCAGAGGATGAGGCCACCCTGATTCATCATGCCGATGCCGCGCTCTACCAGGCCAAACATGCCGGGCGCAACTGTGTGGTGTTGGCCTCGCACGG
>DASRGL010000365.1:0-5994 GCA_035651115.1 Chthonomonadaceae bacterium | reverse complement strand
CGGCCCTAAAGTGCGCCATCCCGCGCAGGGTTATGAGGTGAAGACCTCCTACGCGCTGAACCGCCGCCTCTGGGACACCTTCTCGCGCGGCCCCTTTCCTTTCGACAACCTGGAACTGCCCGGCCAGACCGCGCTCTTCGTGGAGGCCGGCCCGCTCTGGCGCACGCCCACGCGCCCCGGCCTGTCCGCGCCTCTCGCCGTTCTGGACTACGGCGACACGACCGACCGCGTTCGCGGCTACGTCCCCTACCCTTCGACGCATGGCGGCAAGATGGCGATTGTCGCTGCCGACGCCCACGCCGTCACGATCAAAGTCGAACACTACCGCCCGGAGGACGGCCCGCACGATCCGCTCTACGGGCGCATCGGCGGCTCTCTCTACAACTGGAACGGCGGCCATCCCAACGGGCAGACCGATGGCCCGGCCCACGAGTGATTCTCCGTTTCCTTATTGGAGGGATGAGGAAGGTAGATTCCATGGCGAACATTCACAAACTACTGCAAACGCTGGCGGCGGAAGAAGCGGCGTTCCGCAAGACCACCTTCCTGGCTCCCTGCGTGCCGGGCGGCAAGGTGCGGACACGCTTGGCCGGGCTGGCGCAGACCTTTACACCGGAGCCGCGCGACTTCGAGGGATGGGGACTGTTTCGGCCTGACACGGACCAAACGGCGCGGCTCGTCGAGGAGGCCGACCTGCCGCTGGTCGCGGAGTATCTCAAGCGGCTGAAGCCGCTACGCGTGCGGCTGGCGCATCGCCTGCGGGGGCAGACCTGGCTGACCTATCCCATCAACGAGGGCGACGCGAAGCAGCGCCTCGGCGCGGCCCGACCGCTCGCCGTGCATCTGGTGACGGAGGGACAGGCGTTCGAGACAGTGATCGCGCGGGGCGAGGGACACGCCTGGTGGTTCGAGGAGAGCGACCGCCGCGCCGACCCGCAGATCGCCGACCGTCTGCGCGAGGCGCTGAAGCAGGTCACGCCGCCGGAAACCGTGCAGTTCAAGGGCATCACGCCGGAGATGCGGACGGCCTACGATCTGGCCGCGCAGCACAACGCCCGGTTTGCCGGGCTGATGCAGGGGCGGCACGACGAGGAGCGGCTGCGGCAGGCGTTGACACTGGCGGGCGGCGCGCTGCGCGATGTCCACGATCGGGGCGACTTCTGGCTCGTGGACTGGACGACCCGCGACGGCTACCCACACCGTTCGGCCATCGGCAAAGACGATCTGACGGTCATCAGTTCGGGCATCTGTCTGAGCGGCGAAGACCGGAAGTTCGACCTGCAATCGCTGGTCGGCGTCATGGAGGGCCGCGAAAGCGAGGACTGGATTGAGTGACGCGCTCTACCACGAACAACTCTACCGTTCCCGCGAGATCATGGCGCGGCTGAAGGAGTTCCCGGTCACAGTCTGCGGCGCGGGCGCGCTCGGCGCGAACCTGGTCGAGAACCTGGCGCGGCAGGGCTTCGCCCGGCTGAAAGTCATTGACCGCGACCGCATCGAGGAGCGGAACCTCTCCACACAGCCCTACTATCGCAGCGACATCGGCGTATTCAAAGCCAAAATCCTGGCGAACAGCCTCTATCGCGCGCTCGGCGTGAGCGTCGAAGCCTGCACGGACGAGTTGACCGAGGCGAACGCCGCCAAGCTGCTGCAAGGCAGCGCGCTGGTTCTCGATACGTTCGACAACAGCCGCTCCCGGCAGGCTGTCAAGGACTGCTGCGCGACGCTCGACCGGCCCTGCCTGCACATCGGGCTGGCCGGGGACTATGCCGAAGCGATCTGGAACGAGAGCTATCGCGTTCCCTCGGAGACACAGGAAGACCTCTGCAACTATCCGCTCGCCCGCAACCTGGTCATGCTGGCCGTAGCGGTCTCCTGTGAGATCGTCGTCGCCTTCGTCGCGCGGCAGGAGCGGCGCAGCGTTACCCTCACCCTCGGCGACTTTGCTGTGCGGCCCTTTGTCGCCTGAAAATCAAAAAGCGGGCCAGGGCAGTACGTGCTGCCCTGGCCCGCTTTTTTGTGTCGCCCTGTTTTTACCGACTGGCGGTTTGCGTCGGGCTGTCTACCTGCACCAGAGCCATCGTCGCCCAGCAGGTCGCCGCGAACGAGGTGAACTGCGACTCCCCGTGCGGGAAACCGGCGTCGAAGTAGGTGTTGGCCGGGTTCGTCCGCTTGTTGACGTACCAGGAGCCGTCCTCGTCCTGGGTGCGCAGCAGGAACCCAACGCCGCGCTGATAGGCCGCCTCGTCTGTGGGCAGGCCGCCGCCGATATGCAGCGCATACAGGGCCAGCCCGGTCACAAAGGCATCGCTGGCAGCCGAGGGCGAAGACGACCAGCCTCCGTCTGCGCGCTGCGCGGCCAGCAGTTCCTGTACGGAATGCTGCCTCTCCTCCGCGCTGGCTCCCGCCCAGAAGAGGCCCAGCAGACGCGAGGCTTTGTCCTCGGAATTGGGCGTCGGAACGTTCAGTAACCACTGTTTGGCGCGGGCAAAGGTGGAGGCCAGTTTCTCCGGCGACTCTTTCGGCCCGTAGGCGTGCAGCACATTCAGCGCCAGGGCCGTTGTGATGACAAAGCTCGACTGCATGTGGCCGCGCTCGAACCCGTACTCCCAATGGCCGTCCGCCTTCTGCTGGGTCGCCAGGAAGAGGGCCGTCTCCGCCAGGCCCGGATTGGCCGGAATGCCGTTGGCGATCAGGCCGCCCATCATATAGCCGGTCGCGATAGCGTTATCGCCGATGTCCACCGCCGGGGCGAGTTTGGCGGCATCCCCGCCCTGAAGCGCCTGATGAACGAGCGGAGCCATCCTCTTGCCTTCCTCTCCCATCTGCTTGAGCGTGCTGCCGATCAGGGCTTTATCCACCGCAAAGCCGCGCTGCTGCGCCGTTCCCAGCGCCATCATACCCAGCCCCTGGTGATGGCAGGAGGTACACTGTACGCCTTTAGCAAAGGTCTTCATGCCCGTCTGGAGGACGGTCAGGCTCTTCTCGACGGCCGGTCGAGTCTGCGTCGGGGCCGGAGCCGCGCTCGGCTGGATCGCGCCGGAAGCGCCCGCCTGGCGCAGCAGGGCCGCTGCCGCGTCATAGCCGCGCGCCACGCACAGGGAGAGCGGGGTCGCGCCCCGGCTATCTTTCGCCGCGCTGTCCGCGCCGTGCGCCAGCAGGCTGCCGAGGACCGTTGGATCGCCGCTGTAGCGGGCGGCCAACAGCAGGGCGGTCGCGCCGGACTTGTCTGCGATGTTGACAGCGGCGCCGCGCTTGAGCAGCAGCGCCACCATCGGAGCCTGCCCGTTGGTCGCCGCATACATCAGCGCGGTGCGTCCATGGCTATCCTGCGCATTGAGGTTGGCGCCTGCCTGGAGCAGCGCGTCTGCGGTCGCGGGCTGCCCGCTGCGGGCTGCCCAGAGAAGGGCCGTCGCGCCATCGTTATCCTGCGCATTCGGGTCGGCCTGCTTTTTGAGCAGCCGCTGGGTAACCGCAAGGTAGCCGTTGGACGCCGCCAGCATCAGGGGCGTGACCTTGTCAATGCGGCCGGTCTCGATCCTGGCGCCCCTATCCAGCAGATGCAGGGCCATCTTCTCCTGGCGGCCTACCAGCGCGAAACTGAGCGCCGTGCCGTAGATGCTGCTCGCTTCCAGCTTCGCGCCTTTCGCCAGCAGCATGTCCGCGATCTGCTGGTTGCCGCGCATGGCCGCCCACATCAAGGGGGTCATGCCCAGCCAGTTGGGGCCGTTGGGGTCCGCGCCGCGCGTCAGGGCCGCTTTTGTCGCCGCCGCATCTCTGTCGCGGATCGCAATAAAGAGTTCGGCGGTTCGTATCTGTGCCTTCGTGGGCTTGTTACTTTCCGGGGCCTGTCCTGCTATCGCTGTCGTGACGGTGAACAGGAACACGCCCAGTGTCAACAAGATTCGCGTCATCTTTCAAGTTCTCCCGATCGTGTTTTCGTGCTGTTGCGGATCACAACTCTCTTGAGTATCTATCTCGACGCCTATTCGCTGCGCTTGAACAGGCTCAGACTTTTGGCATCCGGGCCAATGTAGAGCAGGCGCTTGCCGTTCTCGCTGCGCCACTCCCACCGGTAGGTGGTGACTTTGCGTTCCTCGCGCGTCATGTCGCGGTCTATCAGACGGCTGCCCGTGTTGCCTTTGTAATGGCCTTTCTCCGGGTGCATCGTAAAGCTGTCCTCGCCGAACGTCACCGTCCCCTCTTCGGTCGTCGTCGCCTCGGAGACCAGCGAGTAGGTGCGCTGCCGGACGTAGAAGAACTTCTTGTAGCGGCCATCGCGCGTAAAGGTGAACTTTGCGGACATGCCGCTGGGGGCCATCAGTTGGTTCGTATTCGTGTCTACATAGTTGACACGGCTGATGGTCGTCCAACTCCAGTCACCGATCAGGTCGGCGGGGACTTTGCCGGACGGAGTTTTGGAGGCCGGCTCCGGTTCGGACGGCCCGGCGTTCGCATCGGCCTGCTCTGCGGCAGGGGCTTTGGCGGCGGGCATGGTCAGCGTCCAGACCAGCAGAAGGTTCTCTTTCTGCGCGAACCAGAGACCCAGCAGGCTGTGCTTCTTCGCCTTGTTTGCGGCGGTAAAGAGCGTGACCGTTCCCTCGTCCAGCTTCATCGCGGGCTTGGGCGCATAGGCGTAACCCGCCTTTTCGAGCCGGGCAGGCAGGTCTTTCTTCGCGGCGTCGCCGTCCTGCCAGAGCAGCACTTCGACCTCGCCGATGACCGCCTGGTTCTGTTTCGCCAGGTTCTTCAGCGCCTCGACAAGCTGCGCGCTCTCCTTCTTGCCGGTAAAGCGGAAGGCGTCGGCGGGCAGCGTGATCGGAACGATCTGCGACTTTTGCGCGGAGAGCAGCCCCGGTTCGCTGTCGTCTTCGGCCAGGGTGATCGCGGCCTGCGCCGGAGCCGCCGTCAGAGACACGGCGACGCCCGTCAGAGGCAGGCTGAGCGTCAGCGCGAGTGTGGACAAGGTAAAGCGTCGGGGGTGTAGGTTTCGGGTCGTGTTCAACATGGCAAGTTCTCCATTTAACGTGCTTGGTTTGGGTCGGCGTCGGGGCCTGGGAGCGGAGGAAGCTGTTTCCCGAACGACGCTTGCATTGTACTCTGAAGGCGAAAACCGGGGCTATGAAAGGCTGCGCAGCCTGCTTGTGAAAGAATGCACAGAGGACAAAATGAGAAGGCGGCCCGGATTCTGCTTGACGCTGCGCGGGGCGGGATGTATAATGGAAGAGTCCGCAGCCTGACCGAGGGAGCCTACATGCTTCTCGACTGAGCGAACGCTCGTCTGCCAACAGACGCAACCCTGCTCCACGAACTTCTGCGGACAGTCTTTCTCCTCTCCGCCTCCACTGCCAATAGACCGGAACAGGAACGTCCACGCTTGAGCGAGAAGACCGCCAGCAGCTATGACCCGTATGCGGCCTTGCGGCTGCCCGCCTTTCGGTGGTTCAATTTAGGCCGGAATATCTCCGGGTTCGGCGAGGCCATGCAGGGCGTCGTCATCGGCTGGGAACTCTATCAGCGCACCGACAGACCGCTCACGCTCGGCTGGGTCGGGCTGGTGCAGGCGTTCCCTATCTTCCTCTTCGCGCTGCACGCCGGGCATGTCGCCGACCGCCATGCGCGCAAACAGATCGTGCTGCTGTCTCAGATCGTGGTGGGCCTCTGCGCGCTCTCGCTGGCGCTGCTGTCGTCGCACCGCGCGGGCATTCCGCTCTTCTTTTTGTGCCTCTTCTGCGCGGGAACCGCCCGCGCCTTCGGCAATCCGGCCCGCTCCGCCCTCCTGCCGCAGCTCGTCCCGGCGAACATTCTAATGAATGCCATCTCGTGGGACACGAGCATCCGCCGCACTGTCGCCATCTGCGGCGCGGCAGTCGGCGGCTGGCTGCTGCGGGGCCATCCGCCCGCCTTCCTCTACACGCTCAACGCCGCGTTCAGTCTGCTCAGCTTTCTCGCGCTGCTCCGGCTCCCGAACCTGCCCGCGCCGGAGGCGAAAGG
>DASRGL010000364.1:0-17856 GCA_035651115.1 Chthonomonadaceae bacterium | reverse complement strand
CGTCTCCAGAATCTCCTGACGCTCCTGGAAGGTCAGGCGCGGCATCTGCTGCGCGATCAGGTCGGTCAGGATGCTGGGATCGGTCACGTTGTTCGGAAGGCTCTGCATCTCATCCGGCAGATCGGGCGAGAGCTGCACGATCCGCACGAACTGGGAGCCGATGTTGCGCTTGAGCGCCTCGATCTCCATCCGCTCGCTTTCGGGGATGGCAGGCTCCTCGATGGGCCGAATCTTGACCCGCAGATAGGGCGTGGTCTTGACCGCCTCGACGATCTCGAAGCGCTGAATGCCCTGCACGATGAGCCGGATGCCTTCGGGGACCTGCGCCATCGTGCGGATCGCCACGACCGTGCCGATCTTATAGACATCGTCCAGGGTCGGGTTTTCGATGGTCGGGTCTTTCAGGCAGGTGACGCCGATGAGCCGGTCTCCGGCATTGATGGCGTCGTTGACCAGCTTGATCGAGTTCTCCCGCCCGACGCCGAGCGGCGTGACCAGCACCGGAAAGATGACGACCTCGCGCAGAGGAAGCAGGTTCAGTTCGTCCGGGATGCCGGGACGCCCTTCGCCCGTCGCCTCCGACGGCGCGGCGTCATCGTTCTCGTTCGTCCTGTCTAAGGGTTCCAGTATATCGGAAAGGTTCTTTTTTCCCATGATAACTCTCACAGTCCGTAGCGTTACTCTGGCAGCAGCGACCAAAACGGAAATCGGCCCGACGCTCTATTCGCAGCGAGTACGCGCGCCGCGTTCCCCTCTTCTTGCCCCCTCACCGGGAGAGGAGACATTCTCCGCCTGGCGTTTCTACTCCGAGGAGATCTCGATGGTGCGTTTCTGCGGAACAGGTGTCTTCTGCTTGGGCAGGGATATGACGAGAAAACCGTCACGATAGTTCGCCACGATGCGCTCCCGGTCGAAGGGGATACCGGTCGGCAGCGTCACGGTACGCTCGAACGCGCCGAAATAGATCTCCAGTTGGTAGCACCGGATGCGCTTGTTCCGCTCCTCCTGCGCCTCACCGCGCACGCCGGAGATGGTCAGCGCGCGGTCATCCGCCGAAAGCATGACCTCTAATTTCTCCGGCTTGACGCCCGCCAGTTCGAATTTGATGACGAGCGCATCGGCGGTCTCATACATATCCACACGGGGATGGAACGCGACGGTGCGCAGCGCCTCCTCGCTGAACTTTTGCATCTCCACTTCCATCTGGCGGAAAATGTCAAAAGGATTGAAGTCCTGTCGAGCCATGCGCGTTGATCCTTTGGGTTAGCGGTACCGATCTCTCACTTGCGTCTGACACACTCACGTTATATTATGATACCATTATAGGAGCCACATCGTTCCCATTTTCGGAAAAATCGTGCGCCGGGCCGCGAAAAACTCGGCGCAGGCTTCCTTCTGCCGCGTCCGGGGCTATGCCGGACGGCCCACCAAAGGCGGAAACTGGGTCGGGCCGAATCCGACGTTTACCTGCCGGTTCAGCGTGACCTGCTCCTCCCCGAACTTGCAGGTGACGGTCAGGAGGAAAGGCGTCTCGTAGAAGCAGAGCTTCATCACATAGGTATCGTCCGACGCCCAGGCTCCGCGTGCGGCGACCTTGCTGGCGCCGGGCGCGCCGAGCGCGGTCACGCCCGGCACCCAGGCGCGGCTTCCGGCCTCGACCGTCTGTTCGCCGCGTTCATCCTTCACCGTCAGCGTGCCTCGGTTTCCCGCGAAGGTCAGCGTGAGCGCCTGAAGCTTCTGGTCGTTGGCCTCAAAACGGTAGGTGCGTCCGGAGACCCGGCCGGCCGTCGGCGAGGTCGCCTTGCCTTCAGGAGGCCGGATGGAGAGGGCCGAAAGTTTCTCCTTCATCTCCCTGGCCGCCTCGCTGACGGGCAGCCCGTCCGACTGCATGGCGGGCAGCAGATGTTCCCAGGCCGCGTTCATCACCGCCTGCATATCGCCCACGCCGCTGGTGATCGCCAGCACGGCGTCTTTTTCTGGCATCACGATGCAGTACTGTCCGAACGCGCCATCGCCGCGATAGGCTCCATGACGGCAGCGCCAGAACTGATAGCCGTAGCCCTGGCTCCAGTCGCTTGGGGAAGCGGGGTCGCCATTGGATACCTGCCTGGCGGTCGCCTCCGCGATCCAGGCTTCGGGGATCAACTGGCGGCGGTTCCAGCGACCTTTTTGCAGATAGAGCTGGCCGAACCGGGCGATGTCCTCGGTCTTGATGCTGAGTCCCCAACCGCCCGTGTTGATGCCTTTCGGGCAGGTCTCCCAGGTCGCGCCCTCGATACCGAGCGGCGCGAAGAGGCGCGGCGTCAGATACTCCAGCACGGTCTTGCCGGTCAGCTTCTGCACGATGGCGGAGAGCATATAGGTGGCGGCGCTGTTGTAGACGAACTTGGTTCCAGGCGTATGCTCAACGGGCAGGGCCAGGAAGCCTTTCACCCAGTCGCCTTCGGGCTGGCTCGTCGTCGGGCCGGTGGCGTCTTTGTCGTGTCCGGTGGACATGGTGAGCAGGTGGCGCACGCGCATCTCCGCCAGGTTCTTATCTACCTTCTGCGGCAGGTCGCCGGGGAAGAAGGAGACAACGGGGGCGTCTACGGTCAGATGGCCCTCGGCGACGGCGAGGCCGACGGCGGTGGACGTGAAGCTCTTGCTCAGCGAGAAGAGCATGTGCGGATGCTGCGGCGCATAGGGGAACCACCAGCCCTCCGCCGCGACCTTGCCGTGCCGCAGCAGCATGAAGCTGTGCAGGCCGCCGACCTTCTCTTCGACCGCCTCGACAAAGGCGAGAACCGCCTGCGGGGGAATGCCCGCCGCCTCCGGGCTGGTGCGGGGCAGCCGGACGCGCCGCGCCTCTCGCGCGCGGGGTTCCGCGCCGCCGACCGAGAGATCGCTGACGAGACCGGCGGCAGCGCCGAGAGCGACGCCCTTACAAAAGGTACGACGAGTGGCTTCACGTAGCACGTTTTATGCTCCTTCCCTGTTGAAATGATTGCCGCGCGGACACCCCCTGCGGAGAGTGCCTGATAGACTGTTCTTAACCATTCGCCATACGCCACCATTTCTCCTTACTGAGTCGCGCTCGCTTTGCCAGACTCTCCTCCTCTCCCGCAGCGTGGGTCGCAAGGGCTGTCCTGGCTCGTGCCGGAATCCGGCAGCCCTTGCCGTAGGGACGCTGCTGGCTGCGCCCTCTTTTGGGGCTGCGCCCTGGGCCGGGGGTGAGGGCGGTTTACAAACCCAGACGCGGGTCCGTAATAGCTGGCCGGGCAGATCGGTTGTCGAAAGGCAAGCAGGAATGAGTGTTCCTCTGGCGAAAAGAGGGAGGTGTTCTATTCCAGACTCGAACGGTATAAAGGAGACGGAACCATGCAGTCTACCCGCAGTGGTAAAAACGCACTTATGATGTTACCGATGGCCGTCGTTCTGTTCGCTCCCGCGCTGCTCGCAGGGTGCAAGAGCGAGGAGGCCAAAAAGCAGGCGGAAGTCGCGGAGAAAGTACAGGCTGCCAGCGATAACGCGCAGAAGATGACGGATGAGCAGCTTCAGCGCAGGGCGCAGGAGATCCAGCAGAAAAAAGGAGCCGATCCGAGAAACATGACCCCGGACGAGAGGGCGATTATCGGACAGGCGCTGATAAAAGGACTGATGTAGATGCAACAGATCAGGGCAGGTCTGGCAGCCTGCCCTGATTGTGTGTCTGTAGATTCTTGTGTCCGTTCGACTACCACCGACACATCGCGTAGAAACTGTTCAGGACCGGGTGCGGATTGCGCCAGTCGAACATGTCAATCGCTTTCTTGCTCGCCAGGGCCGAGCGCCGGACCCACTTGGCATGTCCATCACAGAAGTTCAGGTTGGCGCCGCCGGAGTGGACAATCGCCACTGTCTCTACGGCGAAGCAGTCGGCGTTTGGATCGGAGAGCTGATAATCGCCCGTCGCCGGAGTCACGGGCGGACAGTAGTAGGAGACGAACCAGCTATCCGTCATCTCGCCAGGAACGAAGATGACCGGCACGCCCGCCGAGTTCTGCGGGTCGCCCTGCCCTTGATCTACCATGAGAATGATGCTGGCCGGGGTGTCAATGGCGGCCAGCGCATAGAACGGGGACAGATAGCCGTTCATCGAATAGGAGACGCCGCCAGACTTGACATCGGCTCCGCGATGCCGCTGCCATCCCCCATCGGACGGACAGTGATAGATGTCCTTGTTCTTCACATAGGGATAGATCGCTCCATTCGCGACATCCCATCCTGGATGCGCCGACCAGCTTCCCGAGGGAACCCAGGCCGAGAGGATGCCGGTATACGCCTGCTCCGCCGTAAGCGGCCCTCCCAAGTACCCGCAGCCTCGCTCCAGGCCGCCGTTCGGGAGTCTCTCGTCATAGTCCTGGGCATACATCATCGTTCCCAGCCCGAGTTGCTTCATGTTGCTCAAGCACGAAGCCTGGCGGGCTTTCTCTCTTGCTTGGGCAAAAACGGGGAAAAGAATTGCGGCCAGGATAGCAATAATCGCTATCACGACAAGCAGTTCGATGAGCGTAAAACCAGCGCGCTCTCGCTCCTGTTGGAATCCTTGGTTCATTAAGGGTCCAACCTCCTTTGATTGGAAAATAGAACTGCGAAGTTGTCCTTCACCACTCTATTCGCTACAAGGCACGTCTCTTTCCTGCATATATGCAAAAAAATCGCAAATTTTTCAGGTCCGTATTGCGCCCTCAAGCCTCCCCACGGCTTGTTTCGGGATTTTTGGCAGGAACCATCGGCAGCGGCAGCGAAACGACAGAGCAAATGCGAGGCAAGGAGGCGAACCTATGGCGGAGATCGCACAAGACTATGCCAGCCTGCTGGCGGACATTGCCCATACGGAAACCGAGCCGGGCAAAGCAGCCTTCTGGTGGATGGGGCAACACACCTTTATCGTCAAGGCGGGAGGCCGTATCTTCTATCTCGATCCCTGGTTCGCGCCCTGGGAATCGCGGCAGACCCGCACGCTGCTCTTGCCGGAAAGCGACCATATCGCCGACTTTGCCCTCATCTCGCACGGGCATGAGGATCATCTCTGCCCGGAGACCCTGCGCGGACTGCTCAAAGCCTCGCCGGACACCCTCTTTATCTGCCCGCGCACGGAAGCCGAGCGGATGCGGAAGGAGGCGGGCATCCCGAACGAGCGGCTGCGCCCTATGAACGCCAACGACAAACTGCGGCTTCATAATGTCAAGATCACTGCCATCAAGAGCAAACATGAGTCGTTCGACGAGCATCCGCAGCTGGGCTTTCCCTACCTGGGTTATGTCGTGGAGGCGGGCGGCGTGACGTTCTACCACGCGGGCGACACGATCCTGTATGAGGGACTGCTCACCAAACTGCAACACTGGCGCCATTTCGATGCGATGTTCCTGCCCATCAACGGGCGCGACGCCGAGCGTTTCCTGCGGGGCTGCCTCGGCAACTTCACCTATCAGGAGGCGGCAGAACTGGCGGGCGAACTGCGCGCCGGGCTGGCCGTTCCTTCCCACTACGATATGTTCATCGGCAACCAGGAAGACCCGTCCAAGTTCGTGCGTTTCCTGGAAGCCAAGTATCCCGGGGTTCCCTCCTGGGTCGGGAAGGCGGGCGAGCGCGTCTGGTTCGGAAGTGGCGAGGGCAGGCCCGCGCGAGGCCGAGGTCGTCCCCCGGAGAGCGAGCGCGTCTTGTCGGAGCGCGACGCCTAAAGCCTCCGTCCAATCCGCCCCCTCCTTGCGAAGAGGCGGGCCGGGGAGAGGTTCCCAGCAGCCATGCGGATCGCAGCCATCATCAGTCCGAGAGTCGGAGGTTGGGCGCGCTTACGGGAGGCTCAGGCCGCTACGTCCCCCTCGGAGGCGGTGGCGCACTGGCTCGCGCCGGAGGGGCCGGAAAGCCTCTGGCGGCGCATCGGCAGCATCGCCGCCGATGCGCTGGCGCTGGTCGGCAATCGCTTTCACATGGCGCCCGGCGTACGCCATTTCCGCACCCGACGCCTCGCGCTCGACGCCGCCGGCCCGCTACCTATCGAACTCGATGGGGACGCCGCCGGAACCACACCCGCAACGATTACCGTCGCGCCCAACGCATCGCGCATCCTGATTCCAGCAGGCAGATTCAGCCAGGATTAAACGCCAGGAAAATCACCGCATTCAGAGGAGAACCGCTATGTCGAGCGAGCCAATGTCCGCGCCAACGCCGAAGGCCGTCAAAAAGAAGAGTCGTCTTCTCGATGGGATTATCGTGATGGTCATCATCGTTCTTGTTGTCGCGGGGGCGGTCTATCAGGAGAGCGTCGCCGGTTTCTTCCGCCTTCATGCCTGGGATCGCGGCGCGCCCGGTCAGGCGGTCGTGGGCTTTTTAGAGGCGGGCAAACAGGGAGACCGCATACAGGCAGACGCCTATATCGGCAATCCGCAGTACCAGGCGATTATCCAGGATGGCAAGCTGCTTGGCTACTCGACCAGTGTTCAGGCGGAGAAAATCCTGTTCCTGTTCGAGGACTTGATTCCAACCACATCTCTTCAACCGACCTCCACGGAGTTCAACTTCGTCGGCAACGGCAGCGCCGAGGTCGTGGTGCCGAACCGGCAAGGGAAACCGGTCTCCTATTCGCTGATGCTCATGAACGGCCAGTGGAAGATCATCGGCATCCGGGGGGGCAAAATGGAAACTGCGCCCCGTCCGGGCCTTGCGCCTCCTGGCGGTAAAAAGCGAACCTAGACCTGTCTTAAAAATGCCGTTGGAGTTCCTGAAAGCCCGTGTTAATGGCTTCGAGCAGGCGGGCGTGCAGGGTGGCGTTCGAGGCGGCGATCAGCGAACCAAAGTTCGGCTCGGTGGTGTCGAGCAGTTTCCAATCGGAGAGATCGCGGCCCCAGGCGTCGGTGAGGATGCAACCCGCTTCCTGCGCGATGAGCGCCGCGCCCGCTACATCGTAACCGTACAGGCTCAGAAGGCGTCCGCCGCCGTAGATTCGGAACTGCTCGCGGGTCTGGGGAAAATCTTTGAGGAGCCGGTTGCGCACGTCCACGACGCCCGCCAACTGGCCGGTCACGAGCCGGGTCAGTTCGTAGGCGCTGCTGTTGAGGATGAAGAAGCCGCCGCGTACCGTTGTCGGGTTCGCCAAATCGCGCAGCGCCTGGAACAGTAGCTCCATCGGCGCGCCGACGACCTCCAGCGTCCAGGCCATGTCCGGGATTTCGGTGGTGGGGGCGAGAAAGAGCGGCACGGCGTTCCCGGCCCCATCCACGATCTGCGCGCCGCCGCCGCGCTCCGCCGAATAGGTGAGGCCGCCCTTGATCTCGGTGATGCCCGCATAGCGCACATCGGCCAGCGTCGGCTCCGGCGTGTAGTCCGTCCAGGCGACCGAGACGACGCACGCCTCGAATCCGGCGACCGCGCCGCGCGTGCCGTCAATCGGGTCTATAATCAGAATGCCTTCGGGTTCGCGGTCGGAGAAGGGGCGCACCAGGCCGCGATCTTCGGAGTAGTAGGCGACATTGAGGCCGTGATCCCGAAGAAACTGTTCGACCGCGCCCTCGGCGATGTCGTCTATATCGAACGTGGCGTCGCCGCTGTGGGCCGTGCCGGTCACTTTGCGCGCCCGCCAGGTTCCCAGATGGGGCAGCACGGCGTTCTTGACATGCGCGGCCAGCGCGCGAATCGTCTCTTGCGGGGTCACGAAATCTCCTCCATCGGGCGTATTGTCTATCGGCGGCAGGGCCGGGCCGGGTTGCGTCTCATCATAGCAGAGCAGCGCGAATCCCGTCAAGTCGGAGCGGCGTGAACCGTCTGGCGCGCGATGCGTAATGAAAAACAAGCGAATGCGAAAAAGGAGAGGATGCCATCATGGAGTCGCGTTACGAATATGTGCTGGTGGGCGGCGGACTGGCCTGCGTCTGGGCCGCGCAGTCCATCCGCGAACAGGACAAGGAGGGCAAGGTCGTCATCATTGGGGAGGAACCCCATCCGCCCTACGACCGGCCCCCGCTCTCGAAAAACTTCCTCACCAACGACGATATGGCGATTGACGATCCGTACAGCAAGTTCGACGACTTCTACCCCAAAAATCAGATCGAACTGCACACGGCGACGAAAGTGACACAGATTGACCGACACGCGCAGACGGTGACGCTGGCAGACGGCACGACGTTCGGCTACGGCAAGCTGCTGCTGGCGACCGGCGCGCGCGCCCGGCCTCTGAACGTCCCCGGCGCGGAGCGCACCGGCGTCTTCCTGCTGCGCCACATCGAAGATGCGGTCAAAATCCGGGAGGCGCTGCGGCAGAGCCGACGCGCCGTCATCATCGGGGCGGGCTACATCGGCATGGAGGTGGCCGCCAGCGCGCGGACGCGGGGACTGGACGTTACTATCGTCGAGCCGGAGAGCTATCCCTGGTCGCGCTTCGCCAGCGAGAAGCTGGGCCGCTTTATGCAGCGCTACTATGAGCAGCAGGGCGTTCAGTTCGTCTTCGGCGACTCGGCGGCGGCGTTCGAGGGCCAGGGCGAGAACGGCCCAGTGCAGACTGTTCGCACGAAGAACGGCCAGCAGCTTCCCGCCGATCTGGTCGTCATCGGCATCGGCGTAGACCTCAATACCGAACTGGCGCAGGAGGCCGGACTGGAGGTGGACGCGAAGAACGGCGTGCGCGTCAATGAGTTCTTGCAGACCTCCGATCCGCACATCTGGGCGGCGGGCGACATCGCCTACTTCAAAGACATCGCGCTCGGCAAGGAGTGGCACGCCGAACACTTCCTCAACGCCAAGTGGCAGGGGCAGGCGGTCGGCAAGATCATGGCGGGCGAGAACGCGCCCTACGATCAGGTTCCCTACTTCTTCTCGGACGAGTTCGATATTCACATGGCGCTGCGCGGCGACCCGCAGGGCGGCAGAAACACCGTCATTGTCGGGGACATGGACGGCGCGGAGTTCACCGAACTCTACTACGACGACACGGGCCGCCTGACGATGGGCATCGCCATCAGCCATGAGGAGTCGAAACTCGACCCCATCTCCGATACGCTGGAACGCCTGATCCGGGCCAAAGTGAACCTCAAGGGGCGAGAGGCGGAGATCGAAGCGCCGGGCTTCGATCTGAACACGCTGTAAAAACCGGACATTGAAATACCCGTCTGGGAGGCGCTACGCGCCAAGCGACTGCGAGAATGCGGCTAAACACGTCTCGCACGAGCGAGACAGCCGCTTCTCGCGACTGCGGACGCCCTGTTTGGAAAGCCTATCCCTTTGTATGCAGGCCAGTGCGATACGATGGGAAAAGCCGGGAATACGCATCCCGTCCGCAGGACGGTTAGCCGCAGGCTTGCCAGACGGGTATTTCAATGCCCGGTGTTGAGAAGCTATTGCAGCACTTCGTTATTTCGCTCGGCGGCCTGGTCAATATTGGCCGTCAGAGGGGAGGGGGAAAGGGCGGTCTGGCTCTCCTCGCCGCGCGCGCGGTGCGTACCGATGCCGCCCGGCCCCGGCAGCAGCCGATTGACCAGGCCGAGCAGGTCGGCGGTCAGGTTCGGGAAAAGCGTCGCGGCGATGTCGCCCACGCGGGCCGGGAGGGTCAGGAGGAGTTCGGCATCGCCGCGTTTGCACGCCGCCACGATCCGCCGGGCCGCTCTTTCCGCGCTCATCGAGGCCAGCGGGGCCGCGCCCAGCAGGCTGAAAAGCGTGTATTCGGCGCGATTTTGACCTTTGAAATAGGCGTTGACATGGCTGCCCGTGCGCATCAGGCCGGGGCAGACCGTCGTGACCAGGATGCCGTCTTTCGCCAGTTCCGCGCGCATCCCCTCGGAAAGCCCGACCTGCGCGAACTTGCTGACGCTGTAGGGCAGCAGGTGCGGCACGCTCACTTTGCCGCCGAAGGAGGCGATATTAACGATGCGCCCCTGCCGACGCTGCCGCATCCCCGGCAGCGCCTCGAGCGTCATATAGAGCGATCCCCAGAAGTGCGTCCGCAGCGCCTCCTCGTAGTCTTCCGGGGTCATCAGTTCCATCGGGCCGACCTGGATGATGCCCGCATTGTTGACCAGGACATCTATCGGGCCGAACCGTTCCTCGACGGCGCGCACCGCCTGCTTGACCTGCTCCTGGCTCGTGATGTCGCAGGGATAGGTGAAGACTTCCGCGCCGCACCATTCCAGTTCCTCACGGGCGCGGGCCAGTTCTTCCGGGTCGCGCGCGCAGAGGGCCAGCCGCGCCCCCTGCTTGCCGAACTCGCGCGCCAGCAGCAGGCCCAATCCCCGCGAGCCGCCGGTGATCAGCACGGTCTTTCCGATGAGGTTGATCGTGCGGTACTTTTGCAGGGCGGCGCGCGCCGCCATCATCGCGCCGATCCCCGCTGCCAGCAGGAGCCATGTCCCGCCGTGTCCGCGTCTTGCCTGTTCCATTTGCCCGCCTCCCCGCGTCCTATCGCCTCTTGCCTCTTTGCCGTCGCGAGACGATCTCGCGCGCAGGGCAGAGGGTAGACAAAGGACGTTCGCCGGGAGAGGTCTGTTCCCGCTTGTACGGCCCGGTTCCGCCGGACGCGCTCACTGGCTGTGTTCCTGTTCCATCTTGCCAAGCGTCTGGAGCAGTTCGTCCAGTCCCTTCAGGGTAAGGCCATCTTGGTTCTGCGCGCCTGCGGAGGCCGGGTTCAAGCGCGTGAGCAGATAGCCCAGCGGCTGCCCGGTCAGACGCCGACAGACATCGTCCAGAATGCGGGCGACGATCTGCTCGCGGCTGAATATGGGCTTGTAGTAGCCCTTGCCGCCGCGCGGCTGCCGCTCTACCGTAAGCAGCCCCTTCTCCACCATGCGGCTGAGGGTGACGGCAATCGTTGAAGGCGACTGCATCTCCTGTTTCTGATCCCGGCGCATAAAGTACATCGCTTCGTACACCTGCACCGAGGACTGAGGTTCGCCGGCATCCCACAGGATTTTCAAGATGTCGCCTTCCAGCATCCCCAGCGAGGTCACCTCTTCTGGAACCGGCGTCGGTTCCGCACTCTTCTTTTTCGCCATGCCTTTACCTCCCGTCTTTTTCGTGCCTGTACCCTGGTATGTTTTACAGGGCAACGCCTAAATCCTGCCGGGTAAAAAAACCGGCCAAATTCCCTTGACAATTCACGTCTACTCAGAGTGCGTAGAAATACCTTGCCCGGCGAATGCATTCGCGGCTGCCAAAGCACGAAGTCGGCCTGCGCCGACGCTCCTCCCCTTCCCTTTCGGGGCGCACGGTCTGTCCCGAATCGTTTCGGAATCAGACAGACCGTGCAGTGGGGTTGGGGGGTAGGTCCGTCCGCGCAGGCGGACTTTGGGCTTTTACAGGCGCTGTTTTAACTGCCACATTGGGTATTTCTACACGTTCTCAGGCGGGAAAAATACGGTAGGCGCATCTGCCTGGCTCCCTTATTCCTGTACAAGGCAGGGACACAACACCACATGGTACGAGCAGAAAATGAAGAGAGCCAGGGATGAGGGTGAACCTACGCCACCTTCTCCGCGATCCGGGCCGTACCGGTGCGCTCGAACTTGTTCCAGCCGACCGCGCCGCCGCGAATAGCCGAGACCACCGACTTCAGGATGACGTAGTACATCAGTTGGCGGTAGAGGAACCGCTGGAAGAAGAGCCAGGGCAGCAGATTCGGATCGCCGCGCCCCATTTTGACGGCGATGGCCGCCGCCACGAACTCGATGCCGATCATCAGCAGATAGTAGTGGCCGAGCTGCGCCCAGTTGCCCGCAAAGAGCGACCAGACCATCGCCACATCCATAAACGGCGAGATGGCCGGAAACAGAATCTGGTAGAGCCAGAGACTCGGCAGCGCCAGCCAGCCGAACGCGCCGTGATGCCCCAGCGCCGGGCGGTGCTTCCAGAGGCATTGCAGCGTGCCGAACGCCCATCGAAACCGCTGCTTCGCCAGATTTTGCAGCGTCTCCGGCGCTTCCGTATAGGCCATCGCCGAGTTGTCGTTGACGATGCGCCACCCGGCCCGGTGCAGCTTCCAGGTCAGGTCGGTGTCTTCCGCCAGCGTGTCGTGCGTGTAGCCGCCGACCTCGACGACCGCCACGCGCCGCAGCGCCCCCACCGCCCCCGGAACCACCGTGATACAGTCGAGCAGGTCGTAGGCGCGGCGGTCGAAGTTCTGGCTGGTGATATATTCGAGTGCCTGCCACTTCGTCAGCAGGTTGCGCGCGTTGCCGACCTGCACGTTGCCGGAGACGGCCCCCACTCTCGGATCGGCGAAATGGCGCACCAGCCGCGAGATGGTGTCCGGCGCAAACAGCGTGTCGGCATCCAGAGAAACCAGAATATCGCCGTGCGCCGCCACGATGCCCCGGTTCAGCGCGGACGCCTTGCCGCCGTTCTCCTTGCGGATCAGTTGCACGCGCGGCTCGCTTCCGAAGGCCTCCCGCACCACCTCCGACGTGCGATCCTGGCTGCCATCGTCCACCACGATGATCTCCAGGTTCGGAGTGTCGCTGTCGAGGAGCGCCTGCACCGTGCGCGCGATCACCTTCTCCTCGTTGTAGGCCGCGATGACCACCGACACGGAGGGCGCGTAGCCTGCCGGGAAGACGCGCCGCCGTTCCCGCAGCCGCTGGATCAGGGCCAGGATGAGCAGGAAGCCGATGCGCGAGACGCCGAGCCAGACCGACAGCACGAACAGCGTCGTCAGGATACGCTGGAACCAGTAGGAGACCTCGAAGACGTAGCTGTCCGCTCCCGCCAGCAGAATGTCCTTGCTGGTGACGCGCGGCATCAGTTGCGCGCGCGGAATGCCCGCAAACTCGGAGAGAGAGACGAAATGGTAGCCGAGGGCGCGCAGTTGCGTGATGATCTGCGGAAGCGCCTGAATGGTCAGCGTGCGGTCGCCGCCGCCATCGTGCAGCAGCACGACGCTGCCCACGTCCCGGTTGACGACCACGCTCTTGACGATGTCCTCCGCATTGCGCGGTCGGCTCAGGTCTTCCGCCTCTGTGCCTGGTTTGGTGAAGTGCAGCCGCCAGTCTTGCGGGTCGTTCTTCTCGCCCACCGTAATATAGTTGAGTTCGGCGGCGCGCTCCATCGGGACGACCTCCTTGCCGGTCTGCGGCTCCGTGTCCCCGCCGTAGGGCGGGCGGAACAGCAGCGTGGAGTGGCCCGTAATGGCCTGGATGAGCCGCTGTGTCATCGTCAGTTCGAGGCGCTGGCGTATCGGAGCGACGCGGAACAGGTCGGGATGCGTGTAGGAGTGGTTGCCAATCTCGTGGCCTTCGTCCCACATCCGGCGGACGAGATCGGGGTTCGCCTCTGCCTGCTGCCCGACTACGAAGAAGACCGCCGGAACATGATACTGCTTGAGAATGTCGAGTATCTGCGGCGTGTTGGCCGGGTCCGGGCCGTCGTCGAAGGTCAGCACGATCTGCTTCTTCGGGTTGCCCTCTTCCCCGCCGTAGCGGCGCACGACATAGGAGGAGGGCAGCGCCAGCGCGCCCGTCTTCGGGTCTCTGTCGTAGGCGGCGGCAGTGATCAGGCCCGTCTTCGGATCGAGCGTCACCGTCCGCTTGCCGTCGCCGGGCGGCGCGACCGGCTGCAACAACTCGCCTTCGCCCTCGAAATCTATCTCCGCCTGCCCGCCGTAAGTGATGGTATCGAGCGCGCCCTTCTCGACCATCGGCTTCCAGTCTGCGTTCCACCGGCCCTTGTCGAAGAACTGCCATACGCTGGGGTCTTCCGCGCCCATGAACCAGAGGGCCGCGCCCCGAATGCCGTGCGGCTTCGCCAGCGTCAACTGATTATAGACGCTGGTCGCGTCCTGCATCCAGACGATATGCTCCTCTTCCCGCTCCTCGCCGTTCGCGTCCTTGACCGTGTCCAGATAGGTAAAGGTCGGGTTCAGGCTGGCAGGGTCGAAGCGGAGGCCGTTCTCCAGTTCGTTCTCTTTCGCCTGGATGATGGCGCTCTGATAGGTCAGGTCTTCGGCAGCGTTCGTCTTGTCGCCCTTGCGCCAGTCGTAGGCATGATTGCCGACGCCCAGAACGACCTTGTCCGCCGGAACCTGGCGCAAGAGCTGTTGCAGGTTGTGGCGCGTCCAGTCCAGGGCGGCGACCGGGCCGGGCGCGGTTCCGCCCGCGTGCTGGTCATAGAACATGGGAACGATCCAGTCGTTCCACTTCGCCAGTTCGGGCAGATCGAAGGCGTCGGACTCCAACTGCACGTCCTGGGTCACGCGCAGCCCATGCGGACTCAGCGCCTCATGCAGCTCCTTCATAAATAGCACCAGACCGGCGCGGTCGTCGGTATCTACCTCCTCGAAATCAATGTTGACGCCCTGCATACCCTTCTTGAGCAGCCAGTCGCGGAGTTGGGCGATGACGTTGGCGCGGGCGCGCGGGTCGGAGACGATCTCATGGACGGCCCGCGTATCCCAGTTCCCGACGCCCTCTTCCGCGCCTTTGGGCCGCGTATAGTTGTTCAGCAGGGGCAGGATGGCAACGCCGTGCGAATGGGCCAGCGGGGTAATGTCCTGCTTGTCGCTGGTTTCGCGCGCGTCAATGAAGGACATCTGCTTCGGGTCGGCATAGTCGGAGCCGCCCGGCTTGAGATGCAGCCATTCGGGGATCAGGTGCGTAATCGAGTTGATGTTGCGATGGGCCGAGGCGCGGGCGGTCTCTTCCCAGTTGACGTAGAACCCGGCGACGATGGGCGGCGCGTTCTTCGGCACGCTGCGCGCCGCCGCGACGAAAGCGGCTGCCTGGCGGTCGCGTTCGGCTTTCTCACGGGCCGCTTTCTCTTGCAGCTTTTTGAGCTGCCGCTTGCCTTTGGTCAGCACGACGTTCAGCTTGCGGTTCTGACGGTCGGTCAGGATCGGGTCGGCATTGCCGATGTCCTGCGGCAGGCCGGTGACTCTGGGCAGCGCCGTGCGCGGCATCAGGGGCAGCGCGATCAGGCTGACGATCAGCAGCAGCAGCCCGACCGCCGCGACCGAGGCGGCAATCGCGACGCCGCGCACGAACCAGGGCCAGCGCCGATGGCGCTCGTCGTAGAAGACGGGGAAGGCCGGGATTTCTGTAGCCCTCACCCCCGGCCCCTCTCCTACGCTGCGGGAGAGGGGTGACTCTGGCGCGGGCATGTCTTTCTCTTCCTCATTCTGCCGGAGTGTGGAAGAAGGGGAAACCCCGGACTGAGACTCCCCCCTCTCCCACGCTGCGGGAGAGGGGCCGGGGGTGAGGGCTTCGGGCGGGGTCTGATTTTCTGTACTGTCAGCGTTATCGGCGGGCAAAGGGTGTCGCCTCCAGATGCTGCGCCATCTCCGAGAGAGTGACGAAGCGATACCCTGCGCGGCGCAGACGGGCCACCAGGTCCGGCAGGATACGGAAAGTCTGCTCGATGCCGTCATGGACGAGAATGACGGCTCCATTGCGCACGTGGGTCAGCAGGCGCGTCTCGATGATGTTTTCGCCGGGGCTGAGATAGTCGGCGGGATCGTCCGTCCAGAAGACTGTCGTCATGCGCAGCTTTTGCGCGGCGCGCACCGTCTCGATGTCGTACTGTCCGCCGGGAGGACGGAAGAAGACGGGCAGCATCCCGCAGGCGCGCAAAATGGCATCGTTGCCCAGCCGAATCTCGGTTTCCACCATATCGGGAGGAATCCGGGTCAGGTTCACATGATCGTAAGTGTGGTTGCCGACATCATGCCCCTCTTGTAGTATACGCGCGACAAGGTAGGGGGCGTTATCCACTTTCTTGCCGACCAGAAAAAAGGTGGCCTTCACGCGGAGCGCGCGGAGGAGGTCGAGCAGTCGCGGCGTAAAGAGGGGATGCGGGCCGTCGTCGAAAGTCAGCGCGATCTCGCGCCGGTTCGGGTTGCCGCGCAGGATAATGGGCAGCGCAAGCCCCTCCTGGCGCTCGGCCTCCATGCGCGCCTCTATCTCCGGGCTGGGAGCCATCCGCTCCGGCGCGGCAGGAAAGGCTTCCGGGCGGCTCTGCTTCAGCGCGCCGATGCGCTGGCGGTGTTTCTCCGCCTGCGCGCGCGGGACGGGCGACGGGGTCAGCGAGGTCGGATGCGTCAGCGGTGGGGCAGACGGCTTCTGCGGCGGCTCGGACTTCCGGCGTTCCGGCGCGGCCCGAAGAAGGGAGAGGGCGCACAAAAGCGCCACGCCCAGGCAGGTCGCGCCAGGACGCCGTGCAGAATGGCGAAGCAGTAGGTTCTTGGTACTCACGGAGGGCTGCTTGAGTCAATAAGATGAGTCTGGTTTCGACCCGGCTTCCGGCTTTGACTTTGGACGGCAGTTTCGGTTATACTGCCTACGAAATTTTCGGCAGGTCGCCGGTGCAAAAGAGAGGGGCCACGCTCACGTTTTGTGCAGGCGACCTTTCCCATGCTAGTATACCCTAACGACAGGGCAAGGATAAGAGGAGGCGTTATCACCCTATGCGACAGGCGCGATCCATAAGAGACAGGCGATCCGGTCTGCGGCGGAAGCCCGGCGTTCTGGCGGCGGCCCTGCTTGCCGTCATAGGGATCGGGTTCGGCGTCGCCGCGCGCTCGGCGGCGCGACCGGGCGATCCCCGCGATCTCAGCGATCTCACCACCAAAATCGAGGACATGCAGGCCAGCGTGCAGGTGACGAAGCTGGACTCGAAGGAACTGGAGAAGATCGGGAAAGATTTCGGCGTTACCTATCGCATCCGCAACCTGATTCTCCAGTATAAGCAGCCGGACAAGCTGCGGCTGACGGGACGGATTCCGGTGCTTGGCGAGGCGGTGCTGATCATGAACGGCGCGATGCGCTACTACCATGTGCCGAAACTGGAAAAGAAGGTCGAAGACCTGGAGAAGTCGCCCGGCAAGCGCCTCTCGCTGCTGGAATACAGCGGCGTGCTGTCCCCCAACACGCTCAGCTACATGCAGGGCCGCTTTGTCCGGGAGGAGATGCAGGACGGACGCGCCGCGCTGGTCTATGATATGACCTATCAGGGCCAGGAGGCCGGCTCGCACTATCGGCTCTGGATAGACCCGGACACGCGCATTACCCGCAAACGCGAGTGGTACGACCGGGAGAACCGCCTGCGCGCCACCTTCTTCTACTGCGACCCGCAGGAGGTGGCGGACGGCATCTGGCTGCCCAGTCGCGTCGAGGTGCGCAATGCAGAGGGCGTGACCGCCGCCGCCACGACGATTCGCAACGTCCAGATCAATCAGGGGCTTTCCGACGACCTGTTCGCCATTCACCCGTGAGCGTCCACCCGGATACATCCCGCTTCGCCTCTGGCCGGCGGTGGCATCAGGCGACCCTCCTCTTCCTCGTTGTCACGACCCTGCTGCGGCTCTGCCAGTTGCCGATGCTGGAGTTGGCTCCCGACGAAGCCTACTACTGGGACTGGTCGCGCCGCCTGGCGCTCGGCTACTACGACCAGGGGCCGATGATCGCTTATGTCATCCGCCTGACGACGGCCCTATTCGGCACGAACGAGTTCGGGGTGCGCTTCGGCGTGCTGACGGCCTCGCTTGGCACGCTGCTCTGCTGCTATGCGCTGGCCCGGCGGCTCTTCTCGCCCCTGGCAGGGTTCTTCACCGTCGTGCTGCTCGGCCTGACGCCTCTCATGGCGGTCGGCAGCGTCATCGCGACCTACGATCCGCTCCTGGTCTGCTTCTGGGCGCTGGCGTGCGTCTTTCTGGAGCGCGCCCTGTACGCGCCCACCGAACGCGCGCAGCGCGCCGCCTGGATCGGCGCGGGCATCGCGACCGGCCTCGGCTTCCTGAGCAAGCACACGATGCTGCTCCTCGTCCCCTGCCTGCTGTTGTTCCTGGCCCTCTCGCCCCCGCATCGCCGCTGGCTGCGCCGCCCGGAACCCTATAGCGCCTTCGCCCTCACGCTGCTGCTCTATAGCGGC
>DASRGL010000363.1:0-16036 GCA_035651115.1 Chthonomonadaceae bacterium | reverse complement strand
CCCCAAGAACAGAGGGAGGGAACGTGCAGTTTGCAGGCTTATCTGTTCTTTCAAATACCGCCAGAGTGCAAAGAAGCGGCACAGATCAACGCTTTGACCGTTCCCTCCCTCTGTTCTTGGGGAGAGGGTCAGGGAGGGGGGCCAACAACTCCAGCAGCCTTCTGGCCCCGTTCTTGTCCAGCGGGATATTGTTGTTGCCGCACTTGGGCGACTGCACGCACGACGGGCAGCCGTCGGCGCATGGACAGTCCGCGATGATCTCCTGGGTCGCGCGCAGCAGTTCGTCCAGTGTCGCGTAGGTCGCTTCGGCGATGCCCACGCCGCCCGGATAGCCGTCGTAAATGAAGATGGTCGGCAGGTCGGTGTCCGGGTGCGCGGGATGGGAGACGCCGCCCACGTCCCAGCGGTCACAGGTGGAGAGCAGAGGCATCATGCCGATGGCCGCGTGTTCGATGGCATGGATGCTGCCGCCCAGGTCGCCGCCCTCCGTCACCAGCGTCCGCAGAATAGCGTTCGGCACGGTGAACCAGAACGCCTCCGTCTCGAACGTCTGCTCCGGCAGATCGAGGTCCACCACCTCCAAAACTTCGTCGCTGAACAGCCGCTTGCGCCGGTAGCCGACCACCTGCTTCGTCACGACGACCTCGCCGAAGAACGCCTTCGTATGGCCCAGATCGCGGCTCTGCTTCGTGTCCAGAATCAGGATGTGCGAATTCTCGCGCGCCTCCGTGTAGTAGTTCGCCTCGGCGGGGCGCACGAACGCCGTCTGGTTTGCGATGTCGAGCCGCGTGACGAGATACGTCTCGCCCTGATGGAGATAGATGGCTCCGGGATGGATCGTGCTGTAGGCGACATTGCCCTCCACCGTGCCGACAAGACGGCTGCCATGTTCCTCATCCACGATCTTGAAGCTGCTGTCCGAGGCCGACCGGATATTGACGCCCGCTGCCGGATAGTCTCCGCCCGTGAAGCGCCACCTGCCGCCGCGCCAGAGCAGCTTGTTCTGTTCGGTCAGCGTCTCCAGAGCGATGCGGGCATTCGGGCCGAAGCGGGGCAGGTCTTCCGGCGACAGGGCGCGCTCGTAGGCGGCGCAGAGCAGGTGTTGCGCCAGGATGCGGCGGTTGTCCGGGTCTACGATGGCGCGCTCGTGCGGGCGTCCGAAGAAGTAGTCGGGATGGCGCATGAGGAACTGGTCGAGCGGGTTGTCGAAGGCGACCAGCACGGAGAGCGCCTCGTCGCCGCCGCGCCCGGCGCGGCCCGCCTGCTGCCAGGTGCTGGCGATGGTTCCCGGATAGCCGGTCAGCACGGTGGCGTCCAGCCCGCCCACGTCCACGCCCAGTTCCAGCGCGTTCGTCGCCGTGACGCCGATCAGCTTGCCGGTGAAAAGCCCCTGCTCGATCTTGCGCCGCTCCTGGGGCGTGTAGCCCGCGCGGTAGGACATGATGCGCGGCACGAGGTCGGGCGCGCGCTGCTCGAAGTCGCTGCGGGCATAGCGCAGGATCAGTTCCGCGCTCTTTCGCGCTTTGGTGAAGGTGATGTTCCGCACGCCCTGCGTCACCAGGTCGGTGAACAGCGCGGTCGCCTCGACGTGCGCGCTGCGCCGCTGCCCCTGTTCCAGGTCTACGAGCGGCGGGTTCCAGAAGACGAAGGTGCGCGGGCCGGAGGGCGCGCCGTTCTCGTTCACGACGATAGGGCCGTCCACGCCGGTCAGCCGCCGGGTCAGTTCCTCCGGGTTGGCGATGGTGGCCGAGCAGCAGAGGAACTGCGGATCGGCCCCATAGAAGGCGCAGGCCCGCCGCAATCTCCGCAGAATATGGGCGACGTGCGCGCCGAACACGCCGCGATAGGTGTGCATCTCGTCCACGACGACATACTTAAGATTTGCCAGGAACCCGCTCCAGGTCGTGTGATAGGGCAGGATACCGACATGCAGCATATCCGGGTTGGTCAGGACGATGTGCGCGCCCTTCTTGATGAAGCGGCGGTCGGCGGCGGGCGTGTCGCCGTCGTAGGTGGCGAAGCGGACGGTTGGGAACAGGCCGAAGTCGTTCAGCTTGCCGAGCTGATCCTGCGCGAGAGCTTTGGTCGGGAAGAGATAGAAGGCGCGAGCGCGGCTGTCGCTCAAGACGGCATCGAGGACGGGCAGGTTGTAGCAGAGGGTCTTGCCGCTGGCCGTCGCCGTGACGACGGTGACATGCTCACCGTCTCGCGCCGCGTTGACCGCCTCCGCCTGGTGCGCGTAGAGCCGCCGGACGCCGAGTTCCCGCAGCTTGGCGTCCAGCGACGAATGGAGCGGGCGTTCCAGCGCGCCATAGCGCGCCTGCCGCGCCGGAATGCGCTCCACGTGCGCAATCTGGCCCTTATAGAACTCGGCGCGTTTCAGGTCGTGCAGATAGCCGTCGAAATTCATGGCGTTGGGTGTTCAGGCGTTGGGGCGCGGCAGCAGATCGGCGACGCGCACCGTAGACTGCGGCGCGGCGAGAGGCGTCACTGTCGCGGTTTCTACGTAGATGTTCCGAGACCGATAGCCGAATCCGTAAGGCTCTTCCTCCATCGGAGCCGGATCAAGGCAGATTTCCAGCGTGCGCGCTTGTACGTTAATGATCCAGTATTCGGCAACGCCAGCTTCGGCATAGAGCGCGGCCTTATCCTGCCGGTCGAAACGAATGGTCGAGTCCGAAACCTCCACAAGCAGAAGAATATCGGCAGGAGTCGGATGATCCTCGTAATCATCTACTGTGCCATTTACAACCATGACATCCGGTTCCGGTTCGCTCTCTTCAGAGACATAGAGGGGCTGCTGTGAAACAACATAGCAGCCAGAGGCAAAAACAGATTCCAGCGTCTTAACCGTTTTTGTCACGATTTTGGCGTGTGGGTGGCCTTGCGGACTCATCTTCTGGACGATCCTTCCTCGGAACAGTTCGAGCCGTTCATCGGGATGAAAGATGCCCTGCTCGGCAGCGCAGTAGTATTCCTGCCGTGTCCAGTGTCTATAACGAGGTTGAGTTTCATACATGGGCTTGCCCCCGCAAAGATTCGTTCAGATACTCATACGCAGCATCGGATGGTGGAAACCAACGCGTATGATCTCGCCGTTGTGGCCCCTGGTTCCCGGCGTCATGAAGTGAATGACGAAGGCGCGGCGCTGTCGGTCGGTGGTGTTGGGCGGCGTGTAATGAAGGGTCTGGCAGTGGTGGAACATGCAGCCGCCCGCCGGAAGCGCGACCACCTGCGCTTTCGACTCGTCTATGCCCTTGCTCTCCAGCAGGATGTTCGTGCTGTCGCTGTGTTCGTGCCAGACGGGAGTAAGATGGCTGCCCGGCAGCACATGCATCGCGCCGTTCGCCTTGTCCGCATCGTCCAGCGTGAGCCAGCAGGAGACCAGATTGGCGGGCTTGCAGCGCCAGTAGGCGTTGTCCTGATGCCAGAAGACCGGCCCGCCGGTGTGCGCCGGTTTGAACAGCGCCTGATCGTGGAAGAGCATCAGGTTCGGGCCGAGAAGGTCTTGTACGAGGTCGAGGATGCGGTCATCGTAGCACAGCCGCAGGAAGTGCAGGTTGCGCTCGCAGACCTGCATGATCTGCCACATCTGCTGCGGCGCGGAACGCTGCCGCTCGAAATCGTCGGTATGGTCTACCGAGAGGTTGCGCGACCCGCCCTCTGCCGCCGCCTGCGCGAACACCCGGTCGTATTCGCAGCGCAGCCGCTCGATCTCCGCATCCTCCAATAGCTTGCCATAAGGCAGGTAGCCATTGGCCCAGAAAAAGTCTATCTGTTCCTGTGTCAGCGCCATCGGGGAGGCTCCTCTACACTCTTTTATGGGATCGGTCTGGCAACCTCTCATTTTGCCCGGCGCTGCCCCTTCTGGCCTGCCGAGTCCAGGTCGCCTCGCTATCGTCTCTATTCGACAGGCGGGGGGCAGAATCATGCAAACAGACGGCACATCGCAACCTGGCTTAAGTAGAGTCTGGTCGCGCTGCCGCCTGCGCGGATTCGGCCATCTTGACCACACTGCTAGACTACATCAAGGCGTCCGGCGCTTCCTTTGTTCTTGTTGCTGCCGACAAGCGACTGATTCGGGCCACAGATAGCGAAGGGCTGAAAACGCTTAATCCGCAGATGGTTGCCGCTTCAGAGGTTCCTACCTTTCTCGCTACGCTATAGCTGCGGAATGCCCGCTACATCCGACTTCACAAGAGGAGCCGAGTTCAACCCGGCTCCTCGTCTATTTGGGGTGTGCAGAGGAAAGTCAGGCGGGTTCGATGGTGACGCTATTCATCTTGTCGCCTTCGCGCAGGGCCAGCGCATTCTCCAGCCCCTCGGTGACTTTGCCGAAGACGGCATAGTTCATGTCCAGGAACGAGGCCGGGGCCAGCGTGATATAGAACTGGCTCGAGGCGCTGTTGGGGTCTTGCGAGCGGGCCATCGCCACCACTCCGGCGGCGGCGTGCTTGAGTTGTGGCGTGACTTCAAGCGGAATGGTGCGCTCGGAGCCGCCCCTGCCGTTGCCGAGCGGATCGCCGCCCTGAATGACGAATCCGGCGACGTAGCGGTGAAATTTCAGGCCGTCGTAAAATTTGCGCTGGGCCAGTTCGATGAAGTTCTGCGCGGTAACAGGCGCGAGGTCTTCAAACAGCTCGAACTTGATGACGCCCTTTGTGGTGTCCAGCACCGCCGTGCGATTTGCCATGATCTGTGGTCCTTCCTGGGAGAAAAAGTCGCGCGCTGCGCGTCCCGGTCTGCGTGCATTGTAGCACATATCGGCGCGTGGCAGGATAACCGCCCGGCAGCGTCCAAACCTGCATCAAAATGGGAATCCATGAGGAGGCAGACATTGGCTGTCATCATCGCGACCGCGCCCGGACGGTGCGGCATCGTGGGCAATCCGACCGATATGTACGGCGGCTCCGTGATCTCCTGCACCATCCAGGAGCGCGCCGAATGCCGACTGACCGCGCCCGCCGACGCGCTGCATATCGTCAATGCCGACGAATCGGCGACATTGCGCACACGCGCCGACCTGCAGCTTCAGGGCGACAAAATAGACATCGCGCGGGCCGCCTTGCAGTTCTTCGAGATAGACCCGGCGACCGCGCGCTTCTCGCTCCACCTGAATACGGACATACCCATGCAGGCCGGCATCGCCGGTTCGACCGCGATGATGGCGACCCTCGTCGGCGTGCTGAACGCCCATTTCGGCTGGGGGCTGGGGCCGCACTTTCTGGCGGAGACGATGGGCAAGATCGAGAACCGCATCATGAAAGTCGTCTGCGGCTTCCAGGATCAGCACATGGCCGTGTTCGGCGGGCTGAACTACATGGACTTCGCAGGCAAGGAGAGTCTGGAGCGGCGTGATGATGAGCCGCTGGCGACGATAGAGCCGCTGGCCGCGCTCGTCCCCGATCCGCCGCTCCTCCTGGCGCACACGGGAATCAAGCACCACTCCGGCACGGTACACGCCTCGCCCCGCGAACGCTGGCTGGCCGGGGAAAAACTCGTGCGCGACCACTACGCGCGCATCGCGCAATTGGGACGCCTGGGCAAGCGCGCTCTCCTCCTGCGCGACTGGCCCACGCTCGGCGCGCTGATGAACGAGAACCATGCGCTGGTCGCGGAACTGGGCGGCTCCGGCCCCGCCAACGAACAGTTGATCGCGGCGGCGCGGGCGGCGGGAGCCTGGGGCGCGAAGCTGGCAGGCGCGGGCGGAGGCGGAACCATCATCGCCCTGACCGACAACCCGGAGCGCGTCGGCACGGCCATGATGGAGGCAGGCGCAGAGTGCCTTCTGACGCCCAAACCGCAGCCCGGCCTGACCATCACTCACGAGGATTAGAGGAGCAGCGCCATGATCGTAACGAGTCGCGCGCCGGTACGCATTGACTTTGCCGGAGGCTGGACCGACGTGAATGTCTTCGCGCGGGGCGCGGGCGGCGCGGTGTGCAATGCGGCCATCAATCACTACGTGAGCGGGAAGCTGGAAATCCTGGACTCGGAGGATCAGAGCGAGGCCGCGCTGACCCGCATGGCGGAATTGAAGAGCCGGGAAGGGATGAGCGTCTCCTATCAGTCCGATCTGCCCTCTGGCTCCGGTCTCGGCACCTCTTCCGCGCTCAACGTCGTCTGGCTCAGCCTGGTCAAGTCGCAGATCACCTCGGATGAAGACCGGGCGCGCATCGCGGAACTGGCCTACCAGCTCGAAGAGATGCTCGGCATCCTGGGCGGCAAACAGGATCAGTACGCCAGCGCATTCGGCGGCTTCAACTACATGACGTTCGATGAAGCCGTCCAGGTCGAGCGGCTGAACATCGCGCCGGAGACGGTGCAGACGCTCGAAAGCCGCCTCGTCCTCTGCTATACCGGGAAACCGCGCCTCTCCGGCAATATCCACGAGAACGTCTGGGGCGCGTTCCGGCGCGGCGTGCCGGAGACGGTCAATGCGCTCTACTACCTGCGCAACTGCGCCATTCGGATGCGTACCGTCCTTCTCGAAGGCAATATCGAAGAGTTCGCCGACCTGCTCAATCAGAACTGGAAGCATCAGAAATCCCTGGATGCCTCCATCACCAACGCGCAGATCGAATCGCTCTTCCATACCGCGATGGAATCGGGCGCGGTCGGAGGGAAGGCGTGCGGGGCGGGCGGCGGGGGCTGTCTCCTCTTCTGCACGGCTCCGGGCCGCCAGTCTGCCGTCTCCGATGCGCTGGCCGAGGCGGGCGCGCGGGTCATCCCGTTCCAGTTCGATTTCACCGGCCTGCAAGTCCAGAAAGAGGAAGCATGAACCACAGAGGCACGGAGACACGGAGAAAAACAGGAGAAATACGGAATAAACCACCCGCTGCGCTAGAGGCACAGAGACACCGAGGAAAAGCCCACAGAGAGAAACCTGGCGTAAGAGCCGTTTGCTTCGTGTCCCTTCGTGTCCATTGTGGATTCAACTCTCTGCTCTTCTTGCTTTTCTCGGTTTTGGTCTTTCCTCGGTGTCTCTGTGCCTCTAGCGCAGCGGGTGGTGAACTATTACGGGCGGGAGCGGCGAAGGTCAGTATCACGCCGGATGTGAAGGCGCAGCAGGTTCCGCTGGGCGGATACGCGGCGCGGAAAGGCGCACCGGCGACGGGCGTGCATGACCCGGTCTATGCGCGGGCGCTCGTGCTGGCGGAGGGAGAGACAAAAGTCGGCATCGTGTCGGTGGATTTGTGTTTCCTACCTGCGAACGTCGCGGGGGAGATCGGGAAGCGCGTGCAGGCGGCGGGCGTGAAGGGTCTGGATGCGGCTCACCTGTTGCTGTGCGCCACGCATACGCATTCCGCGCCCGATCCGCTTGCCATGCATAGCGGCAACACGTTCGCGCTGAAGGACTGGCCGCGTTTCGATCCGAAGCTGCTGGCGTTTACGGCGGAGAAGATTGCGGCGGCGATTGTGGAGGCGGACAGGCGGTTGGTTCCGGCGCGGGTGGGAAGCGGGAGCGTTTCGGCGGGGGAATGGAACCGCAACCGGCGGGGAGAAAAACTCACCGACCCGGAAATGAGCGTTCTCAAGGTGACGACGGCGGAGGGGCGTCCGCTGGCGGCGATTGTTAATTTTGCCGCGCATCCGACGCTTTTCGATGACAAATGGCTCGAAATCTCCGCCGACTGGCCGGGCGTAATGACAAATGCCGCAGAGAAGGCGATGGGCGGGGAGGCCGTCTGCCTGTTTCTGAACGGCGCGGAGGGCGATGCTTCTCCAAACGGCGTGGACGAGCAGCCGACGGCGGAGGCGAAGGTGACGGCGTATGGGAGCGAGTTGGCGAAGATCGCGGGGGGATTGCTGGGGAAGATAGAGACGAAGGCAGAAGCGCCGCTGATGGCCTGGCAGCAGCCAGTTTCCCTGCCGCCGCGCAAGCCGAGCGCCTACTTCGTGCTGGCCGCCGCGCAGTTCGGCGTCTCATTTCAGCAGGCGAAGCAGTTCGTCAACGGGCTGATGCCGGAGAAGACGCAACTGAGTTTTGCGCAGATAGGCGACCTGCTGCTGATGGGCTTTCCCTGTGAGCCGACGGCGGAGATCGGGTTGGCGGCGAAAGCGGCGGCGCGCAAGGCCGGTTTCCAGCATCCTGCTATCGTCGCGCTGACCAACGACTGGTTGGCCTACGCCCTGACGCCGGAACAGTATCGTGCCGGTAAGTACGAGGCGAGTATGTCCTTCTATGGTGACCAGCTTGGCCCGACACTGCTCACGGCGCTGAACGCGGGACTGCGCAGACCCTCAGCGCAGAAAGAGCGTCAGGCATTTGGCCGCGCCGCCCGCCTTCAGGAATTCGGAAAGGTCTATGCTGTAGACGGTATAGCCCTGTGATTCCAGCTCTCGCGTCAGTCTGGGACAACCGGCGGGAAGCACGACGCTCTGCCCGATGACGACGGCGTTGCAGGCGAAGCGCAGCGCCTCCTCCTGGCAGACCTCGATGGTCTGGAAATTGTTGGCGATGACCACACGGGCGTAGGGATCGAACGCGCCGGGATAGTAGACGACCGTATCTGCCGTGAGCGGGAACAGGCAGGTGTCCAGGTGATACCAGCGGTCGTCTATCAGTTCCAGCGACAGCACCGGCAGCGCCAGCGCCTCCGACATCCAGCGATGGGCGCAGATGTCGCTGCGCTTGAGATAGCCCGCCAGCAGCAGATCGCCCGCAAAGAGCGCGTCCCCTTCCCCTTCGAACTTGCAGCCGACGGACGGAAGCTGAACCTTGTAGCCGTGCGCCTCGAACCAGGCGCGGAAATACGGCTCCTCGACCTGCCGCTGCGGATGGCGGAAGTTGGAGAGCAGGACATACTGTCCGCGCACCAGTCCGGCGTTGGCCGTAAAGACCATATCGGGACATTCGGGAGCCTGCGCGACCAGTTCCACCTGCGCCCCCACCTGCTCCGTCAGCACGTGGTAGAGTGCGTTCCACTGCCGGGCCGCCAGGTCGAGATCGGGCTTGTTCTCCATCTTCATCCAGGGGTTGATCTCGTATTTGAGCGCATAGGCCGTCGGCGCGCACATAAGCAGGCGCGCAGGCCGCGCCTGGGCGCTTTGCCCGTCTGACTGCGCAGACAGAGGCGCGGGATGAATGGCGGTCTGCGCCTCCGGCGCTTTAGCACTCAGGTTCAACAGAGGAGAGCGACTCATAACTTGACTCCAGGCAGACGCGCCGCCAATTCCTTCAGGAAGAACTCGCAGTCGGTGACCAGGCCGAACGCCTGATGCGTTCCCCGATCCATCAGTTTGATCACGGTATCCGGGTCCGAGTCCACACAGACCGTGCGGACGGAGGCGGGAAGCAGATTGCCGGTCGCGACCGAGTGCAGGGTGGTGGCGACCATCAGGGCGATGCCGACGCCGCGCACGCCCTCGCGCATGGCGTCCTGCGCTTTCACGCTGTCCGTAATGACGTCCGGCAGGGGACCATCGTCGCGGATGCTGCCCGCCAGCACGAATGGGACGTTGTTCGTGACACAGGCGTGCATGATGCCGGTTCGGAGAATGCCCTTCTCGACGGCCTGCCGAATGCCGCCCGCCGCGCGGATGCGATTGATGGCGCGCAGGTGATGCTCATGGCCGTGCGCGACCGCCGAACCCGTCGCCAGTTCGACGCCGAGCGACGTGCCGAACAGGGCGCGCTCGATGTCGTGGGCCGCCAGCGCGTTGCCCGCGAACAGCACATCTATCCAGCCTGCGCGAATGATAGCTTCCAGGTAGCAGCCCGCGCCCGTATGCAGAATGGCCGGGCCGCCGACGAACAGCGCCTTCTGCCCCGCCGCGCGCGCCTCCTGCATGGCCTGCGCGATGGCCGCGACGACCCGCTCTTTGGGCCGTTCGGTCGAGACTTCGCTGCCCATGAAGCCGAACACATCGGTGGGATCGGGACGCTCAACGGGCGTGACCCGCACGCCCTCATCTCCGATAACGATCCGGTCGCCCTCGCGGACACGGTGCATCGGGACGCATCGCGCGACCGCCTGCTCGCCGCTTCCTGTTAGAACGAGGCCGCAGTCCATCTCGATGTTTTCGACCGGCAGCCAGCGGCCCTGAACGCGCACGGCGGTCTCCAGATTGGTGGTCGCATAGAAGCCTTCCGGGAACACGCCATCGGCAGGCGCGGGTTCCGTGCGCGCCTCGCCTCCGGCCCGCGTCGCGCCGTGCTGCTGGACGAGGTGCAGGATATTTTCGAGCGTGGCGGCGTCCGGCGCGCTGACGACGATCTCGGCATGGCTGATGTCCGCGCGCGTCGCGCCCATCTGGAAGCGCGTGATGCGGTACTGTCCGCCGTCGCGCAGGATGATGTCCAGCACTTTCGAGAGCGTCAGCGAGTCGATGATATGTCCGTCGAGATGCAGCGTTTCCGAAGGCATACGGGCCGCCTCCTTGCGGCGATAAGAGCGGAGCGACCGGGCTGAGATGGGTCGCAATTCCGGCGCGGTCTGCATTATCGGCAAAACCCTCTCATTTCCCAATACGACACGCGCTCTGCCCATGTTCCGGTGTTTCCCTGGCGCGCAGGCAGCGCAGCAAGCGATTCCGAAAATCACGCCAGACGGTTCCGAAAGCCGGGATTTTGTGATATACTGCGGCCAAGTTTTCGCCGAGCAGTTCCTGCCGGGCCGCATGATACGGCCCGACAATACTTTGCATTAAGGACGGATCAGGACGGTTGGAACTCGGACGTTTTATGGGATTTCTCCATCCCGCGCTGGTGCATTTTCCCCTGGTATTGCTGCTGGTATCGGTCGGCCTGGAGGCGATCGGTTTCTTCCGCAAGGAGGAGCGGTTCGCCTGGGCCGCGCAGGTGACGCTGATTCTCGGCACGGTCGGGATGCTGTTCGCCTTCGTCTGCGGCAACTTCGCCGAAATCTGGGCCGCGCGCGACGGCATTCCGCAGGAGCCGATGGAGCAGCACGAACTCCTGGCGACGATTACGAGTTGGATCTTCGTCTTTCTCACCGCAGGGCGGCTGTTTTTGGGCGCGAAGATGACGCGGCGGCAGATGGCGGGCTATCTCGTCGTCGCGGTGGGCGCGTGCGTGCTGCTCGGCATCACCGGACACCGGGGCGCGATGCTCGTCTACCAGCACGGCGCGGGCGTGCAGACCGGCGTGACCCAGTCCCTGCCCACGCATGAAGACCTCGCCGTTCTCCAGCAGAAGCAGGACCCCGACGCCCTCTTCTACTCCAACCAGATGCACCATATCTTCGGCTGGATGGTGTTGATTCTCTCCGGGATGCTGCTGGTAGACATGGTCTCGCCGAAGGCCGGAGAGCGGCTGCGCAAGGTCGGGCCGCTGCTGCTGCTGGCGGGCGGCGTCTTCCTGATGATCTATAGCGATACCGACTCCTGGCCGCTCTCGGCGCAGCGCCCCATCACCGACAAAGAGGTGCTGATGCACAAGACTTATGCCGTGCTGATGCTCTTCTTCGGAATCCGGGGACTGTGGCGCGGGAAGGGAGAAGCGCCGCCGACACGGCAGGTGCAGGCCCGCGCGATGGCCGTCTTCGCGCTGGTCGGGGGCGCGCTGCTGTTCACGCACGTCCACTCCGCCGCGCCCTACGCCAACGTCGCGGTCGGCGTCTACATCCATCATACGGTCATGGGGTTCATCGCGCTCGCTATCGGGGCGGTGAAGCTGCTGGAGGACATGCTGCCGGAAGGGAGCCGCGCACGGCGGGCGCGAATGCTGGGGTGGAGCTACGCCTCGCTGATGTTCGTCGAGGCCATCTTTCTCATCAACTACAATGAGGGACTGCCCTGGTTTCTGGGCTATCGCGACCTGAACACCGTCGGGCCGCACAAGGGACTGATCGCGCCGCTGGGCCGCAACCGCGCCGAACTCACCTTCGATCCGCAGACCGCGCGCCTCGATCTCTACCTGCTCGGTCAGCACGACGACCGGCCCCGCCCCATTGCGTCAGACACCGTGCAGGCCATTGTGCGCGTCGGGACGGAGGCGACGGCGGTTCCCCTCACGGCGGCGAACGAACCCGGCGGCAGAGCGCACTTCATCGGCACGGCGACCTTCCTGCGCCGCGCGCCGCTCTTCCAGACGCAGGTCCTCGTGCCGCGCAACGGCGCGTCTGCTCCCCTTGTCGCTGACTTTGAACCCTGGATAGACCGCAGCCTGGCTTTCGGACAGCCGACGCAGGCGGCCTACGTCTGCCCGATGCACCCCTCCCTCGGCTCCGGCAAACCGGGCCGGTGCGAGGTGTGCGGCATGGCGCTGATTCCCAACAGAGCGCCCCGCCCCTGGAACAAACTGCACGACGACGGCTACCGGATGGACCTGACGCTGGCCGCCCGCGCGCCGCGACAGTACGCCTCTCTGCGCCCGCCTTCAGCAGGAACACTCCAGGCAAAAGGAGGCGACTTCGCGCCCATCACGCAGCCGCAGCCGAGCCAGACCGTCCGCATGACCTTCACGCCGCGCCGCGCCGATGGCCGCGTCGTGACTGCTCTGGACGTGGTGCATACCAAAAAGCTGCATCTTATCCTCGTCAGCAGCGACCTGTCCTTCTTCGACCACGTCCACCCGGAACCGCAGCCAAACGGCACGCTGACGCTGGATTACGCCTTCCCGCACGCCGGAGACTATCTGCTCTTCGCCGACCTGACGCCGACGGGCGACCGCAACCAGGTCTTCCGCCTGCCCGTGACCGTCGCGGGAACGCCCCCGCCGCCGCAGAAACTCGCCGTCACGCCCGCCGAGGCGAAGGTGTTCGGCAACTATCGCGTCGCGCTGCGCCTGACGCCCGATCCGCCGCAGTCCGGCGACGAGACGCAGCTTGCCGTCACGCTCTCGGAGAACGACGTTCCCGTCACCGATCTGGAGCCGTTCCTCGGCGCGGGAGGCCACTGCGTCATTCTGAGCGAGGACACGCAGAGCTATCTGCACTCGCACCCCCTGGAGACGACCGGAGATCGCTTCGGCCCGACCGTAACGTTCCACACGCTGTTTCCGCGTCCGGGCCGCTATAAAATCTGGGTGCAGTTCCAGCGCCAGGGCCGCCCCCTGACATTCGATTTCACCGTCCAGGTGCCAAGATAAGAGTCCACAGATTAAGAATGTCTGAACTATGATTTATCGGATTACAGGATAGACTATGATGGGGCTTGGCTTAATCACAGTCCATCCGTTAATCCGACGAATCACAGTTCAGACAATCATCTGTGGATTCCTCTGTTTTTAGCCGCCTTGCCGCAAAGCGCGCAGACGTCTTAGCTCTTCTGCTCCGATTTCGCGCAGCCGCCGCTCCCAACCCTCGCGCATCGGGCGCAGCGTCTCGACGATGGTTTCGGCGATGGCGACGTTACGGAACCATTTCCGGTTGGCCGGGACAATATACCAGGGGGCATAGGGGGTCGCGCACTTGTTGATCGCGTCTTCGTAAGCCGCCTGATAGTCGTTCCAGCGCTCGCGCTCCTTCCAGTCCTCCGCCGAGAGTTTCCAGGCTTTGGTCGGGTCTTTCTCGCGCGCGAGCAGGCGTTCCTCCTGCTCATCCTTGCTGATGTGGAGGAAGAACTTGAGAATGACCGTGCCGGAACCGGAGTCGGCCAGCAAGCGCTCGAAGTCGTTGATCTGCTCGTAACGGAGTTTCCATATCTCCGGCGGCACGAGATCGTGGACTCGCACGACCAGCACATCTTCATAGTGGGATCGGTTGAAGATGACGACGCGGCCTTTGCCGGGCGTCTCGGCATGGATGCGCCAGAGGAAATCGTGGGCCAGTTCGACGGCGGTCGGCACTTTGAAGGAGGCGACGCGACAGCTTTGCGGGTTCATATACCCCATGACGTGCGTGATGGTGCCGTCCTTGCCTGCCGTATCCAGACCTTGCAGCACGATCAATAGCGGGGTCTCCTGCGCGGCATAGAGCAGGTCTTGCAGTTCCCGCAGCTCCTTGCCCAGTTCTTCCGTGCGCGCCTCCGCCTCCTCGCGTGACAGATTCGCATGGTCGTCGGGATCGAAATCTTTGAGATGTATCTTCTTCTTGCCGTCCAGTCGCTTCAATAGCGCCATCGTTCGCTCCTCTGCTCTCCTGCTAGAATTTCAGACCGAAAATCTCTTCTAGCGCGATGCCGACACCGTCCTCTTCGCTGCGCAGCACCGTCTTATCGGCGGCGGCGATGACCTCCGGCTTGGCGTTACCGACGGCGACGCCCAGGCCCGCCCAGCGGAGCATCGGCACGTCGTTCCAGCTATCTCCGAACGCGACCGTCTCCGCCGCCGTCATGCCGAGCCGATGCGCGACCAGTTCCAGCGCCGCGCCCTTGTTGGCCTTTGGCGGCATGAACTCCAGATACTCGACATTGCTCTTCGTCACGTAGAGGCTCTTGCCGAAGCGTTCGCGGAAGTAGGGCAACAGGGCGTCGGTGGTTTCCGGCGAGTCCACGATGATGAGTTTGATGGGCGTCGTGCCGCGCAAACGGGTGTAGAAGTCCGGCACGATCTCCACCGGGGAGAGAGTGCGGTCGTGGTAGAGCTTGAGCCAGGGCGTGTAGGCCGCCGAGTAGAGGATGTCGTCGAGATAGTAGTTGAGTTGCAGGCCGCGCGGCTCGCAGTAGTCCATGACGGCGGCGGCAAGGTCGGCGGGAATCTGTTCGCTCAGCCAGACCTCGCTGGTGCGCGGGTTTTTGACCCACGCGCCGTTGTAGGAGATGATGGGCGTATCGAGTTCCAGTTGCTCGGCGAAGCGCAGGGTCGAGGCGTGCATCCGCCCGGAAGCGATCAGGACGGTCGCGCCCCGTTCGACGACGGCGCGCACGGCGCGGGCGTTGCGCGCGGAAATCTGGTGATCCGGGCCAAGCAGGGTATCGTCCAGGTCAATGGCGCAGAGGCGATAAGGCAGCAAAGAGACGGAGTTCCTTTCGTTTTTTGCTTCTAATTCTCCCTGTGCGCCTCCGTGTCCTCTGTGGCGACGCGCTTGCCGGTGGCGAACTCCGGCGGTGGCGGCATCGGGTGAAGGAGCGTTTCGGGAGGGTCGTCCGTGTGATGGCGGGCCGGGCGCAGCAGTTCGGCGGCGGGCGTTTCGGCGGGCTGCGAGGCGCGCACCAGCGTCAGCGCGTCGGGCTGTTTCGCGCCGAGCGCCTCGATGACGCGGCGCGCATCGCGCCAGAGCGGATGATGCCGGTTGGCGGCGATGGGCTGGAGCAGCACATAGGCACGGGGGTCGCGGAGTTCGCGCAGACCGTAGAGGGCGGTCAGTTGCACCTGCGGATCGGGGTGCGCCAGCGCCTCGCGCAGCAGCTCGAAAGCGTGCGGCCGGTTCAAGGTCAGCAGGGCGTCTGCCGCCGTCCGCCGCACGGAGGCCAGCAGCGCGACGACCGAGGTTTCGGGCCAGGTGGCGGTGAGCGCCGTGCGGCAGGCGCGCAGGTCTTCGTAGAACGGCACATGGACGGCCAGCGCCCGCCGCCAGGTGTTCGGCGGCACATCGGCGTGCAGCGCGGAGAGCGCGTGCAGAGCATAGACGGCCACATAGAGGCTCCAGTGGTGCGCTGTGCGGGGTTCCGCGCCGACCTCCGTGATCCGGTTCAGGGCGGTCTCCAGCGCGGCCAGCACGCGCTCCTCGCCGATCTGCTTGAGGGCGCGACGGATATGCGGGCCGTACCAGCTATACATATCCCGGTCGTAGAACTGTTCGAGGAGCGCGAAGAGACCGCGCGCATCGCCCAGGTCATAGAGGAGTTTCGCTGCCGCCACGCCCCCGCCCGTCCGCCGTCCGAACGCGGCCCGCGCCAGCGCGGGCCAGCAGGCGGGACTGCTCGCGCAGAGCCGCTCCTCGGCGCGGGCGCGCACGTCGGAGTTGGCATGATCCAGCCGGTTCACCGCCTGCCGAATCTGCCAGGCCGAATAGAGAGGGTGAAGGAGTGAAAAGGCGGGCATGGTGTGTCTAAGTAGGGTGTCAAAAGTTCTTGCAGCCTGAAGTCAGTTCGCTTGCTTGTTCGTATTCCATCGCGGAGGTACGTCCGCCGTGGAACCCATCGAACTGAGCGAAACCGACTACAAGCAACTCCGGCTCCAGGCCCGCCG
>DASRGL010000362.1:0-4033 GCA_035651115.1 Chthonomonadaceae bacterium | reverse complement strand
AGCCGCCCATCCCGCCGTTCAGCCCCTCGTGGCCGTAGCGGTCGTACTGGCGGCGTTTCGTCTCATCGCTCAGGACATCGTAGGCCGCCTGAATCTCTTTGAACTTATCCGCTGCGTCTGCCGCCTTGTTGATGTCCGGGTGATACTTCTTCGCGAGATTGCGGTAGGCGCGCTTCAACTCCTCGGCGCTGGCACTTCTGGAGACGCCCAGTACCTCATAATAATCTCGCGGTTGTGTCGCCATCTTGCTCTTCCACTCCTGAACTCGAAAGGGGCCGGGCATTGAAATACCCGTCTGGGAGGCGCTGCGCGCCAAGCGTCCTGCGGACGCACTCACTTGGAAAGACTTTATCCTTCGTATCGTACTGGCCTGCATACAAAGGGAGAAGCGTTCAGTCTGCGCCCGTCCGCAGGACGGTTAGCCGCAGGCTTGCCAGACGGGTATTTCAATGCCCGGCCTTATCCCTCCATCGCCTTTGCCAGGCGTTCTATATCTTCTTGTGAGAGGCCCGTCGCGTGATGAATCTGAATCTGCTGGCTGCGCCCCGTGTTCTGCTCGACGGCGGAGACATGGACGAGGCCATTCACATCCACATCGAACAGCACTTCGATCTGCGGCACGCCGCGCGGCGCGCGGGGAATGCCCGTCAGCTCAAACTCCGCCAGAAACCGATTGTACCTCGTCAGGCGATGCTCGCCCTGAAACACCTTGATCTCGACCGAAGTCTGCCCGTCGCGCGTGGTCGTGAAGGTCTTCGTTCCCTGCGTCGGGATCGTCGTGTTGCGCGCGATGACCGGAACCATCTCGCCGCCCACCGTCTCGATGCCCAGCGAGAGCGGGGTCACGTCCAGCAGCAGCACGCCGGTCACTTCGTCGTTCAGCACGCCGCCCTGCAGGGCCGCGCCGAGCGCGATGGCCTCGTCCGGGTTCAGCCCGCGATGTGGTTCCTTACCGAAAAGTCGCTGCGCGAGTTCCTGCACGGCGGGCATCCGCGTCGAGCCGCCGACCAGCAGGATACGATCCAGCGCCTTGATGTCCAGCCCGGCATCGTCGAGCGCCTGCCGCGTCGGGGGAACGAGCCGATCCAGCAGGTCGGAGCAGAGCCGCTCCATCTGCGCCCGCGTGATGTCTATATCAAGGTGGATCGGGCCGTCCGCGCCGGAAGACAGGAACGGCAGATTCACGTTCGTCTGCGTCCGGCTGCTCAGTTCCATTTTGGCTTTTTCGGCGGCGTCTTTGAGACGCTGGATCGCCATTTTATCGCGCCGGACGTTGACGCCGTGTTCCCTCTGAATCTGCTCGACCATCCACTCCATCAGGCGGTTGTCCCAATCATCCCCGCCAAGCTGCGTATCGCCGCAGGTCGCCTTGACCTCGAACACGCCGTCGCCCAGTTCCAGCACGGAGACATCGAACGTGCCGCCGCCCAGGTCCCAGACTAGCACGTGATGAATGTCCTCTTTATCCACGCCGTAAGCGAGCGCGGCGGCGGTCGGCTCGTTGATGATCCGCACGACCTCCAGCCCGGCGATGGTTCCGGCGTCTTTGGTGGCCTGGCGCTGCGCGTCGGAGAAGTAGGCGGGAACCGTGATGACGGCCTTCTCGACCTTCTCGCCGAGATAGGCTTCCGCGTCCGCCTTCAGCTTTTGCAGGATCATGGCCGAGACCTCCTGCGGCGTCAACTGCCGGTTGTCTATCTCGACCTTATGATCCGACCCCATCTTGCGCTTGATGCTGGCGATGGTGCGGTCGGGCAGGGTGAGCGCCTGCCGCTTGGCAAGCTGGCCCACCAGCCGTTCGCCGTTGCGGGCGAAGCCGACGACCGAGGGACAGAGACGGCTGCCATCGGCCAGGGGAATGACGGTCGGCTCGCTACTCTCCATCACCGCCACGACCGAGTTCGTCGTCCCCAGGTCGATTCCTACGATCTTCGGCATGACGTGCGTTCCTGTTACTCTTCCTCGTCTTCGTTCAGCCCCGCCTCGAGTTCCTCTTCTTCGTCCAGGTCGTCCATCAGTTCGGGCGCATCGAGCGGGAACGCGCCGATCTCGCGGAAGACCTCCTCCGCGTCTTCGGAGGCAAGCTCTTCGTCCTCGGACTCCGGCTCGGCGCTGCGCAGAGCGGCCAACTGTGCCGCCGCGCTGTCCGGCTCCGGCTCCAGCACCAGCACCGGCCCGGCCCCAATGATGTCTTCCAGGCTCGGCTCGTGCGGCTCCAGGGCAGCCTGATGCGCCGCCACCGTCGCATCCTCGACGATGCGGGGGATAATCGCGTCGGCAGCGATCTCTTCCAGCGCGATCGTAATCGGATTGGAAGAGCGGGTCTCGACCAGTTTGCGCGCGCCATCCTTGATCTGGCGGGCGCGCTTGGCGGCCAGAATGACCAGCGCGTACTTGCTTTCCAGGCTATCCAGTTTATCGGGAGAGGGGTAGATACTCATGAAATCAAAACTCCTTTGCGGGCCGTCCACACGATGAGAGGCGGCTTTGCGGCACAGGCCGCCACTGCACCTGTCTATTCTACCACAAGCCGGTGCATTTTCAATAGGGAATCGTCCGGGATTCCTTCCCTGCCTGCCGCTTTCTGAACAGGGCGCTGCCCTCATTCCCGGCAGGATTTCCCGGCAGTTCCGACGAAATGCAAGGCACGAATCCGCAGGGCTGTGCGTGCGGACGGCCTGCCGGAGGCTGCGAGATGAGCCGACACAGAGCGAAGACACAGGAACAGAGTATCGGAGAGACCGCCGTGGTGTCCTGGCGCGATGCGGAAGGCCCGGACGACCGCGCCGCTCTGCTGGAGGCGCTTGCCAGAGACGCTCCGTTCGGCCTCTGTTTCCTTGCCTGGCCCGATTTCCGATTCGAGTATGCGAATGCGGCGCTGGCCGAGATCGCGGGGACGACGGTCGAGGCGATGCTGGGGCGCACGCGCGCCGAGATCATCGGAGCGGAAGCCGCCCGCAAACCGGATGCGCTCTGCCATCAGGCGCTTGCCTCCGGCCAGCCCGTCATGGGAGCGGAGATGCGGCTGCGGCTGGCCCGCCAGCCGGACGATGAGCGGCAGTTCCAGATAAGCTATCTGCCGGTCTACGATGGGAACGGACAGCCGCGCGGCGTCTGGAGCCTCGTGCAGGAGACGACGCATCGCCATCGCCAGCAGGAAGAGATGCTGCGCGTCCGCCAGGAAGCGGAGCAGGCCAGCGCCCGGCTGCGCGCCCTGTTCGATGCGGTAGAAGACCCGATCCTGATGGCCGACGTGAACGGGCGCCTCGTGGAAACGAACGCGGCGGGACACCGCTACCTCAATAGCGGCTCGGAGCGGGAATCGCTGCCGACGCTGGCCGAGTATCTGGCCTCGCATCGGATGTTCAATGCGGAGGGCCTGCTGATCCCGGAGGCCATGCGTCCTATCGTGCGCGCCCTCGCAGGGGAGATCGTGCAGGGCCTGGAAGTCCGGGTCCTCCCGCCGGAGGGCGAACCGATGTGGGCGCTGGTGAACGCGGCTCCTGTGCGTTCGGCGGAAGGCCGCATCCTCGGCAGCGTGCTGATGCTGCATGACGTCACGCACCGGCATGAGGCGCGCGAGCAGTTGGAGCAGGCGTATCAGCAGGCGGAGACGGAGCGGCAGCTTCTGGCGCATATCTTCGACAATATCCCCTTCACCCACGTCGCGCTCTTCAATCAGGACGGGCAGCTTGTCCGCATCAACCCGGATGGGCCGCGCTTGATGGGCTACGAGACGGCGGATCAGTTCCGGGCCGCGCTCGCCAAACCGGATGCCTGGAAGGTGCTGCGCGCGGACGGCACGCCGGTCACGCCGAACGAGTGGCCGCTGGCGCGCGCCCTGCGCGGCGAACGCTTCGACAGCGAGGAGTATTATGTCCTCTCGCCGGACGGCTATGAGGCCCGTTTCCTGATGAACGGCGGCCCGGTCGCCTGGGACAAAGGGGGGCGGGTCACGCTCGCCGTCAATGTCGGACACGATGTGCGCGAACTCCGCCGCCTGATGGACGAAGCCGAGCGAGAACGGGCGCGA
>DASRGL010000361.1:0-14720 GCA_035651115.1 Chthonomonadaceae bacterium | reverse complement strand
AGGGCGTGGCTGCGCCAGAGCAGAAACGCCAGCGTCACGAGCCAGGTCGTGCCGAGGAGCGCCGCCAGCTTCTTGCGGGGCAGCGTTCCGGCGTGCAGCGCCAGCGCCGTGATTAGGAGGGGCAGAATCAGCGCGACCTCTTTGGAACCCATCGCCAGCAGGCCGCTCGGCGCGGCGAGCAGGAGCCAGTGCCAGCGCCGTTCGTCCAGGTAGAGTTTCAGGGCCAGCAGGCAGAGCAGGGCAAAGAATCCAGCCAGCAGGTCGGTCTGCGCGGGCGTCCACTCGATAGCGAGCGCCATCTTGTCGCGAAAGCCCCACAGCAACGCGCCCACGAGGCCCGCCGTATAGGACCGGAAGAGCCGCCGGATAAACAGGGCCAGCAGGGCGGTCGAGCCGAGATGCAGGGCCAGCGAGATCGCCTGCCAGGGCGCGCTATGCTCTCCGAACAGCCGGTACTCCGCGAACATCACCAGGCTGGTAACGGGCCGGTAGTAGACGAAAATCTCGCGCCCGATCCAGGGGCCGACGATCCAGTCATGGACTTCCGCCGGGGTCGCGGTACGGGCTTCCGCGAGGATCGCGACCATGTCGTTGCCGGAGCGATACCAGTCCCCGCCGACTGCCGAACGGAACGAGACGGCTTCCCAGAGCAGCAGGAGGGTTAGCGCAACGATCCAGGCCCAGCGCCGCGCCCGGAACGCGCGCTCGATGCCGCCAAGCACGGGCCATTCCTGCTGGGTGTTAGGGGTTAGGTGTTGGGCGTCGGGGACTTCTGTCGGGTCGGATTGCGTGTGTTCGATGGAACCGTCCTCCCTTCAGAAAGCGCGGCGGCTGTCCAGCAGCAGCGTCACCGGGCCGTCGTTGATGAGTTCGACCTGCATCTCCGCGCCGAAGACGCCATAGCGCACCGGCACGCCCTGCGCGGCCATTATCTCGCCAAATGCCCGATACAGCGCCTCGGCCCGCGCGCCGGAAGCCGCTTCCGTGAAGCTGGGGCGGCGTCCCTTGCGGCAGTCGCCGTAGAGCGTGAAGTTGGAGATGACCAGCGCGCTGCCGCCCGTCTCCAGCAGCGAACGGTTCAGCTTGCCCGCCTCGTCTTCAAAGACGCGCAGGTTCGCGATCTTCTCGGCGAGATACTGCGCGTCGGCCTCAGTATCGTCGCTGCGCACGCCGACCAGCACCAGAAAGCCCGCTTCAATCGCCGCGATCTCCCGTATCGCGCCGCTCTCCACCACGCTGACCGCCGCCTGCAACACCCGCTGCACCACTGCCCGCATCGCCGCGTTTTGCCTCCTTTGCGCGTACAATACAGAGAACACTCCGATTCAGTATAGCACGGCTGACCTACCCCCCGTCCCCCTCCCTAAAGGGAAGGGGAGCATGAAATGGAGGGCTTCTACCCTCTTTTGAAATTCGGTGGGAGAACGAAAGAACGCACAGGCTATTGCTATAGTCACCCCTTCCCTTTAGGGAGGGGGACGGGGGGTAGGTCTAGGGAATACAGATGATACGGGAAGTCGCGCAGGGAGTCTATCAGATCGCGCTGGCCTGGAGCAACGCCTACCTGCTGAAGGAAGGCAAGGACGCCGCTCTGGTGGATACCGGGCTGCAGAAAGACCGGCACAGTCTGCTGGCGGCCCTGCGGCAGGTCGGCGTCGAGAAGGCGCAGGTGCGGGCGGTCTTGCTCACGCACGGGCATTGCGACCATGCGGGGAATGCGGCCTTCTTCGCCTGCCAAAATCAGCGCGAACGCGGGGAACCGGGCGCGGCGCGCATTTATGCCCATCGCGACGAGGCGCGCTTTCTCTCGCTGCCGAAACGCAGCTATGTCCCGACCGGCTGGCGGCGGCTGTTGCGCCCGCAGACCGCGCTGGCGTTCGCGGCGGGTGAGATTCTCTATCCGGTGGAACGCTGCGGCGTGGAGGGAATGCTGGCGGAGGGAGAGACGATTGAGGCTCCGGGCGGGCCGCTGCGCGTGGTCGCCTGTCCCGGCCACACGCCCGGCCATGTCGCCTATCTCCGGGAGCGAGACGGCCTGCTGTTCAGCGGAGATGCCGTGCTGAACATTATTCCTGTCAGGCGTGTCCTCGGCCTGAGCCTGCCGATGCGCAGCCTGACGGACGACTGGCGGCAGGCGAAGCGGAGCGCGCGGAAGCTGGCCGAACTGCGCCCCGCCGCGCTGCTGGCCGGACACGGCCGGCCCCTCACAGAGCCGGATACAGCGGCACGTCTGCTGGAATGGGCGCGCGCGCTGCGCTGAATCCACGCTCTGCCTACGAACGGCGTTTCTGCCAGGAGACCGGGCGCACCGTCCGCAACAGCAGAATGTGCTTGTCTTCCAGTTCGCGCACCAGCCGCTTGATGCGCGCCAACTCCTGCCTGTCCAGTTGCGCGTACATATATTTGCAGATGTAGGTCGTGCAGCCGAAGGGCCGCAGATCGTTCGGGAAGGTGCAGCCGTCTGCGCCCAGGTACTCGCAGGGCAGGTTGTCCGTCTCTGCGGGATCGGCTTCGGCCTGCTCCGGCGGGTTTGCCAGCGCCTCCGTGACGCGCCCTGCGATCTCGGAGACCATGTCGGCATCAGGCGTTCGGCGTTGGGCGTCGGGCATCGGGACATCGGACATCTGGGGAGGCGCGGCGAGTTGGGACTTCCAGCCGGTCGCCTCGGCGAGCAGGATGTCGGTCGGCAGGATGCGCGCGGGACGCAGGCAGCAGGGAGTAGGGCAGGTCGGGCAGTTGGCCCGCGTGAACGCCTCGAAATGGCGGCGGAGTTCGCGCTGCGTGCGGCGGTAGGATTCAAGCGGATTTTGCATAGAGGCGGCCTCTCCCGGATACGGCGATCGAATCTGTCCACAACCACTTTACCTCACAAATGCCGTGCTGGAAAGCGGTAAAAACACGCTGCGCAGGCACAAGATGATGTGCCTGCGCAGCATGAGCGCCGACGCGCGCCATGTTCCCATCGTGAGGACGCGACAACCCGCGCGGCTACTTCTGTTCCGTCTTTTCGCGCATCCGTTTGTCGCGCTCGAACTGGACATCGCTCACGGAACCGGGTTCGAGCTTCGTGCGGGTATAGTCTGTCCAGTGCCACATATCCAACATGCCGGGCGCGGCATACGGATAGGAGAGCGGCATCGGGGCCAGGTTTTCCGCATCGTCCTGTATCGGTTTGCCCGATAGAGTCTGCGCGTCCTGCATTTTACGCATCTCCATCCGCTTGTCCGCAGCCGAGCCGGGTTCCATCGCGGTGCGTGTGTAGTCCTTCCAGTGTCGCATATCCAGCGTGCCGGGCGCGGCATACGGATAAGAGAGCGGCATCGGGTCTGCGTAGGTCTCCCGGTCGTCGGCGGAAACCGGCAGCGCGCCCATACAGCAACTCAGACCGATCCCTGCCAGAGCCAGCAGGACGCTCCGTTTTGACATACGGTTCATGGTAGTTCCTCCCTGCGCGGCTTCCAGGCCGCGAATGCACGACATCGGCTCCGCCGCAGTCTGAGCGGGACTGGCCCACAGCAGCGTGCGGAGAGCCATGAACACTGTAGGAACGGATCAACCGGGCGTTTTGTTCAGTTTTTTCGGCGGGCGGGATAAAAAGGGCCAAACAACGTGCCACCTGTTGCGGGGCTTGCCCCGCAACAGGCGACTTCCAGAGGGAAAGAGGCGAGACTGTCTCTCCGAGACCAAGACTGTTCAATCGGCTAGGCCAAGTTAGTGATTGGCTCCGCTGGTGTCGCTACCGGTTTCGTTCGTACCCGGCTGGACCGAGGCGCCGGTCGCCGGGGCGCTGGTCGTGGTCATCGGCGGCAGTTCCTTCTGCGTGACCAGCGACAGATCGGAAGCGCGGTATTGGTAGAGCGTGTTCCCGCGCAGCAGGAACAGGTTATCCCCGCTGAGGGAGAGAGAGACGGGCCGCATCATCCAGCGAGAGCGCATCCGCGTCTGCATGTCAGAAGGCGTCTGCGTGTTCGCGGCAGCGCCGGTGTCCGTGCCGGTGGTGCCGCTGGTGCCGGACATATCCATCATCGGCAGGTCCTTCTGCATGGCGACAGACATATCCGAGGTCCGCAACTGGTAGAGCGTATTCCCGCGCACCAGATAGATGTAGTCGTTGTTGGACGCCATACCGACCGGGCGCGAGTAGACATCTACATCGTAGTAGGTCGTCGTCCGGTCAATATCGTAGTAGGTGTTCCCTTGCGGGGCGGTGTCCGAGCGCCGATAGTAGAGCGGCGTGTTTCGCCGCTTCACCTGCCCGTTTTCATCCAGGTCTATGCGCAGCATCTTGTCCTTGTAGAACCGGACATCGCTGGCGGAACCGGGCCGCGTCTCGGTTTTGGAATAGTCTACCCAGTGTCGCATGTCCAGACCGGCGGGCGCGGCATACGGGTAGTTCAGAGGCATGGGGTCTGGAATCGTTTCGGGATTCTTCAGGGCCTCCTCCCCGAACATCTGCCGCACGGCATCATCCGACAGCACGTCACTCTTGACCGTCGTATCCGGGGGCGTGCTATCCTGCGCGTGTACCGGGAGCGATCCTCCCCAACTGCTCAGAGCCACGCCCAGCAGCATCGGTAAGGCTTTCTTCAAGGGCGATCCATCGTGAGTTCGCATCATTTTCTCTCCTTTAAGGTAGGTCGGAGTCGCTGTCTCGCGTCGTTTCCCTGTCATAGCGGACTGGCGCCGCAAGCAGCCCGCGATGGATGCGCTGCTGCTTCTGACCGGTATAGGACGGAATAAGTCGGCGATTTGTTGACTTTTTTTGCGGGTTCTGGCGGGGGCTGGCAGAGGCATAAGGAAGCCGTCGGCTCCTCCCTTTCAGGAGAGAGGGGCCGACGGCTCAGGAAACGCGCGAGACAGCGTCGGTAGGTGTCATCCAGTGAGGGCGCGACGGCCGATGCCGACCGCGCCGAGGTTCGGAACCCGTATCGCCCTGTCGGGGCCAGCCGGCGTTGCGCCCCAGGAGTCTGTACAGGACGATTTCAGGGCCATGTCCAACAGGAAACTACTGGTTGTCTCCGCCTGCGGGCGCAGGAGGCGCGGCAGGCGCGGCAGCCTCCGCGCCAGGAGCGGGGAGGTCTTTCTGCGTGACCAGCGACAGGTCGTCGGCCTTCATCTTGTAGAGGGTGTTACCGCGCAGGACATAGACGAAATCGCCGGTCGCGGCGAGGCTTGCCGGGCCGCCGTGCATCATCATGCCGCCGTGCGGAGGGGCGGGGTTGTTGGCGTCCGCCTGCGCGGACGCGGGGTTGGAATGTGTCCAGCCTGCAAAGGCCAGACCCAGCAGCGCGATCAGGGTCAGCCCATAGGGCAGCCCGCGTTGAGTTCGCATCGTTCTCTCTCCTTTAATGGTGCGTCGGAGCCGCTGTCTCGTGTCGTTTCCTGTAGGAGCAAACGTTGCCTCGAGCAGCAAGGGGCGATGGATACATCCGCGCTCTTGACACGAATATAGACGTGTTGAACGGCGCATTCGTGCCATACTCTCCCAAAAATTTGTCAGTGAAATGCAAAATAGGCGCGCGAGGAATAGGAATGTCTCGGCGGGCGGCGGCAAAATAGGGCGCGGGCCGCGCGGAATCCGGGGCGTTAGGGGATACAATGAAAGAGAGAACCACACAGAGAGGGAACTATTCGGATGGCTCAGATCGCCCCGTTTGCGGGCATTCACTATGCTCCGGCGCGCGTCCCCATCGCCGCCGTGATCGCGCCCCCTTATGACGTGATTTCGCCCGCGCAGCAGGACGCGCTCTATGCGCGGCATCCGCAGAACATCGTGCGCCTGATCCTCAACAAAGAGGAACCCGGCGATGACGCCCGCCACAACCGTTACACGCGCGCCGCCGCCTTCCTGCGCGACGGCCTGGCGCACGGCGCGCTGGTGCAGGACGACGCGCCCGCGCTCTACGAGTATGTCCAACAGTTCGAGCATCCGTTGGAGCCGGAGCGCCTCCTCGTCCGGCGTGCGCTGTTCGTCGCGCTGCGGCTGGAACCCTACGAGAACGGCGTCGTGCTGCCCCATGAGGAGACGCATCCGAAAGCGAAAGCCGACCGCCTGGAACTGATGCGCGCCACCCGCGCCAATCCCGAACCGATCTTCGGCCTCTACGAAGACCCGGCGCAGACGGTGGCGAATCGCCTGGAAGCCGCGCGCGGCGCGTCCGACCCGATGCTCATGGCGATCTTTCCCGGCCAGCGCACGCCGGACGCCGAGCAGCACCTTCTCTATCGCCATACGGACTCGCGCCTGCTTGCCGACATCGCCGCCTTTTTTGCGCCGCGCCGCGTCTGGATTGCCGACGGCCATCATCGCTATGAGACCGCGCTGAACTATCAGCGCGAGCAGGGAGACGGCGGAGGACAGAAACCCTCCGACTATCTGCTGATCGGGCTGAGCGCGTTTGAAGACCCCGGCCTGGTCATCCTGCCGACCCACCGCCTGGTCAAGAATCTCCCCGCTGCGCGCCTGGAGCAACTGGCGCTGCAACTGGATCGCTACTTTCACGTGCAGACGATGCCGACGACTGCCGCCCGCGCCTGGATCAAGCGGCAGACGTCGGAGGAGAAGCGGTTCGCGCTGCTGCTGCCGCAGGGCAAAGCCTACGCGCTCACGCTGCGCGATCTAGGCTTGGCGGATGCGGCGCTGGACAACGCGCACTGCGCGGCCTGGCGGCATCTGGACGTGACCATTTTGCAGGCGCTGGTGCTGGATCGGACGCTGGGCATCTCCTGGGCGGCGCTGGCGCATACGCCCGATGTCGCCTATACGCGCGACGAAGAGGAGGCCGTGCAGAAGGTGCAATCCGGCGAGTACCAGTTGGCCTGCCTGCTTCAGAACCCGACGGTGACGGAGGTGCGCGACGTGGCCGCCGCCGGGGACAAGATGCCGCAGAAATCCACCTTCTTCTATCCCAAATTGTGGAGCGGGCTGATCCTGCGTTCGCTGGAATAGGCCCTCCTTCCTGTCTCGCTATAAGGGTTGGTCAAATATGAACGCGACACTGCAAACCTGGCTCCGGGCGCAGATTCAGGCGCTCAAGGAGCAGAACCTCTATAAGCCGCTCGTCGTGATGGAGACGCCTTCGGAGGCGCGCATCACCGTCAACGGCAAGCCCAATGTCATCAATCTCTCCAGTAACAACTACCTCGGCCTGGCGAACCACTCGAAAGTGAAAGAGGCCGCGATCAAAGCCGTGCAGGAGTGGGGCGCGGGCGCGGGAGCCGTGCGGCCCATCATCGGCACGATGCGCCTGCATATCGAGTTGGAGCGGCGATTGGCCGCCTTCAAGCACGTCGAGGCGGCGCTGGTCTTCCAGAGCGGGTTCACGGCGAACGCGGGCGTCATTCCGACCATCACGGACGCCGAGGACATCATCCTGACCGACGAACTCAACCACGCCAGCATCATTGACGGCGTGCGGCTCTCGAAAGCGCAGCGCAAGATCTACAAGCACTGCGATATGAACGCGCTGGAAGAGGCGCTGAAGGAGTCGCAGGGGGCGAAGAAGCGGCTCATCATCACGGACGGCGTCTTCTCGATGGACGGCGACATCGCGCCGCTGCCGGAGATCGTCGCGCTGGCCCGGCAGTACGATGCCGCTGTGATGGTGGACGACGCGCACGGCTCCGGCGTTCTCGGCGGCGGACGCGGCACAGCCTATCAGTTCGGCGTGCATGAGCAGATAGACATTCAGCTTGGCACGCTCTCCAAAGCGGTCGGCGTGATGGGCGGCTACATCGCGGGCAGCGCGGTTCTGATAGACTGGCTCGTGCAGCGCGCCCGCCCGTTCCTGTTCAGCACGGCGCAGCCGCCTGCTGTCGTCGCGGCGGCGCTGGCCGCTATCGAACTGATGGAGACCGATCCTTCGCTAACCGAGCGGCTCTGGGAGAACGCGCGCTATTGGAAAGAGGGCTTGCAGAAGTTGGGGTTCGACACGGGCCTCTCGCAGACGCCGATCACGCCGGTCATGGTCGGGGAGGAGGGCAAGGCATTAGAGCTACAGCGTGGGCTGTTCGAGGAGGGTGTGATGGCGCTCGCTATCGTCTTCCCGACGGTGGCAAAAGGCAAAGCGCGCATCCGCACCATGCCCAGCGCCATGCACTCCCGGCAAGACCTGGATGACGCGCTCGCCGCCTTCGCGAAGGTCGGCAAACGCCTGGGACTGATCTGACGCTCTGTCCGCTTCAACCGAGAACTGAGTCGCAGTCATCTATTCAGAGTGGTAAACCTTGAAGGCGACGACAAGAACGGCTTCTTCTTCCAGTGCCTCAAAAGCCGTTTGACGCAGCAGATCTGTGTAGCGAGAAAGCCGGGGGAACCCTTCGTCGAATGTGAAGGGCGTGTCCGTATACAACAGGTTGATTCGGTCTTGAACAGGCAGGCCCAACAGGGATTGATAACTGCCGTTCAATCCGCGCACAAGGGTACAGCCACCGAAGGTGTAAGTGAACTCCTGCTCCAGAGCGTCCAGTAGCTCCCTATAGGCGGCAGAGGGCAGATCAGGAAGATAGACTTCGACCCTTGCTTTTTCGGACAGAGGCAACGATCTGCTCCTTCCTTTCAGGGAACGCTTCCATGCGCTTAAGAGACTCCTCCGCCGTCAATTTTGCGCGCTTAGGACGCTGCACTGTGACTTCTTGTACTTCTCGTGCCTGTTCTAGTTTCTCGGCCATGTCTCGACTCCATGAATTGAAGGGAGGGCGTAACTACGCCCTCTCTCATTATACACCGGAAACGAAACTATCTCCAGTCTGATTCTGGCGACGCCCTTCCCGTCTTCGCATAGGCGGCAAGCGGTTGAGACTTAGCGCATAGAAAAGGAGTTGGCGGGCCATGAACAAAGGGCGCGTCCGACCGAGCGAAGAACTCCGGCATTTCACGAACCGCGAGAAAGAGACGACGCTGTTTCAGCGATACGTCAACGCCGTCGAAGGCAGCCCGCTGCCCGTTCTGATGTTCTACGGCGTCGGCGGCATCGGCAAGACCTGGCTGACCAAGCGGCTGCGGGCCATGCTGGAAGAGCCGCCGTTCGTCTCCCTGCCGGGGCAGTCGCCGCTGCCAAGCGCCCGCCTCGATCTGGAGCCGGTTTCCGGCTCCCTCTACCACAACGACCCGGCGGCGGCCTACCTGAAACTGCGCCTGGATTTAGGAGTAGACTGCCCCAGCTTCGACCTGGCCTACGCCATGCTGCGCTACCGGCAGGGCGCGGGCGAGGAGCCGCAGTTACGGCATAGCGGCACGCTCCACACGGCCTGGGAGTTCATCGGCGAGGCGAGCGGCAAGGCGGCGGAGAGCATCCCCGGCGGCAGCCTGACCCTGTGGGCGGCGAAAAAGGTCACGGAACGGCTCGGCCACGAGTTCAAGGAGACCGCGCTGGGCAAGCGCCTGCTGACGACGGCAGGCAACGCAGAGTTTTTCGACCTGCGCCACCGCGATACCGACGACCTCTACAAAATCCTGCCCGAACGCCTGGCCCGCGACCTGGAGGCGAACCTGCCGCCGCGTTCCGGCAAAGCCTGCCGCGCCGTCGTCTTCCTGGACTCTTTCGAGTCCCTGCAGCGCGGCATTGACAGCGCCATCCAGCAGGTCGAGCGCGAAAAGTGGGTCGGCGCGCTCTACGAGAACCTTCAGAGCGTCTTGATCGTCATTGCGGGGCGCGACCGACTGAACTGGGACGAGGTAGACGCCGACTGGCGCAGCCCGGACTATCTCGAACAACACCTGCTCGGCGGCCTCTCCCGCTACGACGCTGAAACCTTCCTGGGCCAGTGCGGCGTCACGCAGGGCCGCTTGCAGCGGGCCGTGCTGGAGGCGTGCGTGGACATCGAGGCGACCGCCGGTTCCTCCGGAGACACCGCCTACCATCCCTACAGCCTGGGCCTCTGCGCGGATACCATCGTCAACGAGCGGAACCGGGGCGTGGAGACCGATCCGGCCTCCTTCGACATGGCCCCCGGCGACTACGACCGGCTCGCGCAGCGGTTCCTGAAGTCCCTGCCCAACGACGCGCAGGCCGACTGGATCGCGCGCCTGGCGCTGACGCCGCGTTTTGATGAGCAGGCGGCGCGGTATGCCTACTCGCCCCTGCCCGGAGCCGACCAGAATGCGGCCTGGGACGATCTGGAAGGCTACAGCTTCATCACGCGCGCGGAGCAGGCGGACTGGCGGACGCTGCATCCGCGCATGAAGGCGGCGCTGCGCCGCCGCCTCGCCCCTCCCGACGAACCGGACGAAGAACGCCGCCATCAGACGGACTGGCGCGACTACTGGCAGTCCCGCGCGCAGAGCGATACCGACGACTACACGGCGCTGGCCTGGTATCACTGCTACCAGCTCGAGCCGGAGCCGACGCGCCTGGAATGGGACGCCCTGGCCGAACGCTCCCTCGGCGGCAGCAAGCCCGACATGGCGCTGCATCACCGCCTGCTCGACTGGTGGACTCCCACCGGTATCGAAAACGGCCCGCCCGCCAACATTCTCGCCGCGCCTGCCCTGAACAGCCTGGGGCTGGGACTGGGGCGCACGTCTCTGGGCCGGCGTGATGCCAATGTCCGCCGCGCGATCGCCTGTTTCGAGACGGCCCTGCAAGTCTGCGCCGAGGCGGACTACTCGGAACTCTGGGCCACCCTGCACAATAACCTGGGACTGGCCTGCCACAACTTGCCGACGGGCGACCGGGGCCGGAACCTGGAGCGGGCCATCGCCTGTTACGAGGCCGCGCTGCGGGTCTATACCGAGCAGAGCTATCCCGAAGATTGGGCCAGGATTCAGAGCAATCTCGCCACCGTCTATGGCGATCTGCCGACGGGCGACCGGGGCCAGAACTTACAGCAAGCCATCGCCTGCTGCGAAGCCGCGCTGCGCGTGCGTACCGAAGAGCGCACTCCTGTCGAATGGGCTGCCACGCAGCATAACATGGGCAACGCCTATGCGCGCCTGCGCATGGGCGACCGGGCCGCGAATCTACAGAAGGCTCTGGCCTGCTACGAGGCGGCGCTGCGCGTGCGCACGGAACAGGAGATGCCTGTGGAGTGGGCGATGGTGCAGGGCTGCCTCGGCAATGTCTATACCGACCTGCCCACCGAAGACAAAAGCGCCAATTTGCAGCAGGCCATCGGCTGCTATGAGGCGGCGCTGCGGGTCTATACCGAACAGGACTATCCTTACGACTGGGCGCTGACGCACAACAACCTGGGTCTCGCCTACGTCGCTCTCCCTGACGGGGACAAAATCGCCAACCTGCAGAGGGCGATGGACTGCTATGCCGCCGCGCTGCGTGTCTACACGGAGCCGGACGATCCCTCTCACTGGGCCATGACCCAATGCAATCTCGGCGTGGCCTATCAAAGCCTGCCTGCGGGCGACCGGCGCGAGAACCTGGAAAGAGCGGCGGCCTGCTATGAGGCGGCATTGCGGGTCTACACGGAGCCGAACTACCCTTACGAGTGCGCCATGACGCGAAGCAATCTCGCGTTGGCGCGGAAAGAGCAGGGAGATTTCGCCGGGGCGAAGCAAGCGCTTCTCCTGGCGGCGCAGGCGTATCGGCAGATCGGCATGGAAGAGGGCGTGCGCGAAGTCGAAGAGGAGTTGGCCGGGCTGCCGGAGAGCGAGTAGATCGCCCGCTACCGGCGCTGAAGTTCGGCGCGCAGCCATGCCGCCCGGTTGCTGGTGATGCCGTCCACACCGGCGGCGACCATCTGCTGGGCGATTTCGGGGTCATCCACCGTCCAGACAGTGAGCGTCAGGCCCGCCACTTGCACGCGCCGCGCGAACGCGCTGTCTATGGGGCCGGGGGCGGACAGGTCGAGGCCGTCGGCCCGGATCGACTGCGCCTGCGCGATGAGGGTCTCCACGTCGGGCGTCCAGGCATGGGCGGCAGGGTCTTGGCGGAAACCGGCCAGATAGTAAGTCTTGATCTGCGGCAGGCGGCGTTTCGCCTCGGCCAGCGATTCGGCGCGGAAACTGATGATCGCCAGTTGCGCGGGCGTCTTCCCGGACTGCCGGATCGCCCTCTCGACGGCGGGAACCGCTTCCGGGCCGGTCTTGATCTCGATAAAGCACCTGGCTCCCTGCGGGATCGTCTCCAATGCCTCCCGCAGCGTGGGCAGCCTCTCTCCGGCCCAATGCGCGCCCTTCCATCGCCCCGCGTCCAACTGCCGCAGTTCTGCCAGGGCGCTCTCCCGGATTACCTTACGCAAGCCGGTCGTGCGTTCCGTGTCGGCGTCATGGCACACGATCGCCTCGCCGTCTTGCGTCAGATGGATGTCCAGTTCGATGGCGTCCACCTTCCGTTCCCAGGCGAGCCGGAACGCGGCCAGCGTATTCTCCGGCGCATCCGCAGACTCGCCGCGATGCGCAATGAACTCCACCTGCGCCATCTGCCTCTCCTTTCTCCTCTGCGCAGAGTATACCTGACGCCTGAGCGGGTACAGAACGTACCCGTCTCGGTGGCGGCTGCGCCGCCAAGCGTCCTGCCGGACGCACCCGTATGGAAAGGCCGCCTCTTGGTATGCAGCAGAGTGCGATACATGCGGAGAGGCGTTGAGTACGCATCCCGTCCGGTAGGACGATTGGCCGCAGGCCCTCCAGACGGGTACGTTCTGTACCCGGACTTGCTATCTCAATCTCCTGCTCGGCAGCGCGCTCCGACAAGGAGTTTGCCCCACGAACGCCGAATCATGTCCCGGCCTGGCGTCTATCGGCCCGGCCATCCCTGAGAAGATCAATAGCCCTCCCTTATCAGGAGGGATGAGGAGCAAGTCTGAATGAGTGAACCGCTACGTGTCGGATTAGTCGGATGCGGCGGCATGGGCAATGAGCATCTCAAGATCATTGCCCGGATACCGGAAGTCGAACTGGTCGGAGTGTGTGATTACCGCCAGCAGCGTTTGACCCGCATGTGCCAGTTGCACAATGCGCCTGGCTGGCTGGATTACGAGGAGTTTCTGGACGACGCCAGGCCGCAGGCCATCCATATCTGCTCGCCCTCCGGCCTGCACGCCGAACACGGCATCGCGGCGGCGGAGCGCGGCATCCACGTCCTCTGCGAAAAGCCGCTCGATATAGACCTTGCCAAAGTAGACCGGCTCATCGCCACCTGCGACCGGCACGATGTCCGCCTGGGCTGCATCTTCCAGCGGCGCATGAGTCCCGCCGCGCAGAAGGTGCAGCGGGCCATCGCGGAGGGCAGGATGGGCCGTCTGCTCTCATGCAGCATCTCCGTGAAATGGTGGCGCTCGCAGATGTACTACGACAAGGACGACTGGCGCGGAACCTGGGCTTTGGACGGCGGCGCGCTCGCCAACCAGGGCATCCATTCGCTCGATCAGATGGTCTGGATGGCCGGGCCGGTCGCCGAGGTCGAGTACGCGCATCTGGAGACGGCCAACCACTCCATCGAGGCGGAAGATCTGGCCTTCGTGGTCGTGCGCTTCGAGAACGGCGCGCGCGGCCTGATCGAAGTGACCACCTGCTGCCAGCCCGACCTGGCGACCCGCCTGGAGGTCTACGGCACGAACGGCTCCGCCGCGCTCGATGACGCCAGAGTGACGCGATTCGGGCTGGATGGCAAGGATATGCTGGACACGCTGGAGGATACCGGTTATCTGACGGGCGGGCGGTCCGATCCCTGGGCCATCAGCCTCGGCGGGCATGAGGCGCAGATTCGAGACTTCTATCAGGCCATTGCGGAGCATCGCCCGCCGCGCGTGGATGGGCGCGAGGCCCGTCCTTCCGTAGACCTGCTGACCAAAATCTATGCTAAAGCCTTCCCCGGCCAGAAGATCGGAACCTAGCATTCGCCACAGTATGGAGGGCCGGAGAACCATGCCGACAATGACAGCCATCTTGCAGCTGATGAGAAGGAAAAGCGTCCTGGTCGCATGGTTCGGGGTAGGCGCGCTGCTGATAGCGCCCTGCCGGACGGTTGCGCGTGCGGACGCGCAACGCCCGCCCATGCCCGCTGTTACTCCTGTCGCACAGGGCAAAACGTCCGCTCCGGTCACGCCGACTCGCGCCCTGTTTCGATACCGGCGCGATGACCGCGCGCCCGGCCATCTGACGACCGTCCGCATCAACGCCGCGCGCACGGCCGCTGCGCCCGTCAGACCGCTGATCTTCGGCAATTTCATCGAGCATCTGGGCGGCGTTGTCTACGATGGCATCTGGGCGCAGGCGCTGCTCAACCCCAACCTCGAACGTATCACGCCGAACGACAAAGCCCCGTCGGACTGGGAATTGACCGGCCCGACCGCCTGGCAAGCCGGGGGCTATCTTTCGCCGCTCTGCGTGCGCCTGACGACAGGCGGCGCGTTGGCGCAGACCGTTCCCCTGCCGAGCCATCGCACCCGCAGCTACACGGGCTATCTCTATGCGCGCGCGCCGGAAGGAAAAGGAGAGATCACGGTCGCGCTGCAGGGCGTCGGGCCGAAAGCGGGGCGGGTGTTCGCGCAGGCCGCGCTGCCCGTCGAGAATGCGGTGTGGCGCAAGTTCGCCGTTCCGTTCGTTCTGCCGGACGGCGCGCTGGCGAAAGGCGAGCGGGCGCGGTTTGTTGTCACGCACGCGGGCGGCGGGCCGGTGGACATAGATCAGTGCGAACTGTTTCCCAAAGACAACCTGCTCGGCATGGACCCCGACGTGATCAAGAAAGCGCGCGAGTGGCATATTCCGGCGCTGCGCTATCCCGGCGGAAACTTCGCCAGCGGCTATCACTGGCAGGACGGCA
>DASRGL010000360.1:0-12955 GCA_035651115.1 Chthonomonadaceae bacterium | reverse complement strand
GAAGAGGCCGCTATGCAAAGCCTAAATGGTTAGATTACTCGACATACGTCGGGTAGCAAGTTGAGTTCAGGTTAGTACTACAGTTGTAGAATTGGTTACGGATGTGGAAGAAGGAGTGTATGGATACATTCACTCTTCCGCATCATCAAGACTTGCTGGTTCAGGTCCAGTCGTGGGAACAGGCATTGGAAGCGGTTGCCCAACGGATCGCTCCACGTTTTGCCCGCCCGGACGCCCGACACACGGCTCAGGAGTATCTGTGCGCTCTGCTCAGTCCTATCGAGCGTAAGAACGGTTGGCAGATGGCCGAGCAACTGGGACACACCACGCCCTATCGTGTTCAGCATCTGTTGGGACGGGCAGTCTGGGATGCCGATGCCGTACGCGATGACCTCGTTCGCTATGTCGTGGAGCATCGGGGCGACCCGGAGGGCGTACTGGTCCTCGACGAAACCGGCTTTATAAAGAAAGGCGACAAGTCTTGCGGCGTGGCCCGTCAATATTCGGGAACGGCAGGTCGCATCGAGAACTGCCAGATCGGTGTCTTTCTCTGCTATGCGACCGGGAAGGGACATACCTTTCTGGATCGCCAACTCTACCTGCCCAAAGAGTGGACCGACGATCCTCTCCGCTGCCGAGCCGCGGATGTGCCGGATAGGGTCGGCTTTATCACCAGACCCAAGATCGCCCGCCAGATGTTGGAACGCGCCTTTGCGGCAGGCGTGCCCTGCCGGTGGGTGACGGGCGATTCGGTCTATGGTAACGATCGCAGTCTGCAACTATGGCTGCAACAACACGGTGTGGCCCACGTGCTGGCGGTTACCGGACAAGAGAGCGTCTGGGTGGGTTTCCAACCGCATCGCGTCAAAGAGTTGTTGCCCAGCGTTCCTGAGGAGGCGTGGCATCGGCTCTGCTGTGGCGAAGGCAGTAAAGGTCCACGCCTCTACGAGTGGGCCAGGTTGCCGCTCAATCATGGACAGGGCAGCGAATGGGAACGCTGGCTGCTGGTCCGCAAAAGCCTGTTCGATCCGGAGGAACGGACCGGCTACATCGCCTTTGCGCCTGCGGGTACGCCGCTTGAGAAGTTGGTGCAGGTCGCGGGAACCCGCTGGACGATCGAGTGCTGTTTCGAGAGTGCCAAAGGCGAAGTCGGATTGGATGAGTATGAAGTCCGCTCCTTTCATGGCTGGCATCGGCATATCACCTTAGCGATGCTGGCGCATGCGTTCCTGACCGTTCTGCGCGCTCAGGAAAGGGAGTGCGATCTCAAAAAGGGGCGGTCGAACCCCAGCAATTCTCTGAGGCAGTTCAAGCAGTCACGCGGCCTCTGGTGCGCTTGAGTGTCGCTGAAATACGAAAACTCCTGTCGGTGTTAGTATTTCGACGGTCTCTGGAACCAAAGCATTGGCTCTTCTGGTCGTTCTGGCGCAGGGCACATCAGGAAGTTGCCAGAGCGTGTCATTATCGCAGGAGGCTCAAGAGAGCCATGCATCTACAACTGTAGTACTAAGCCTCCTGCTTTTTGCTGCTCTGGCTAACGCGCGTATCATGTATCTTCGTTTGTAATGCTGAAGGTTTCTTTTTCGGGCACTCATTTTCCTCTTTCTCGGCGTCTAAAAAAACCGTCGATTGATTGATTGTAGCGCCGCCGGTTCCAAAGCCAGGAAGGAGATCGCCCCTACCCCGCCGAAGGTATGTGTATGATAACGTCCTTTATCCTACCTATTGCCTGCACTATCGTCGCACTGAGGATAATCAGGTAGACTGAACGTGATCCCTACCAAGCAGACCTCTCTCTACAAGACTGTGGGCGCGTGCGAGATTTACGCGGATGTCTATCCGGCAGGCGGAGATACAACGCGCCCGGTCATCGTCTGGATTCATAGCGGGGCATTAATCACGGGCAATCGCGAGGGCATCGCGGCTCAACATCTGGAGCGGTATCTTGGGGAGGGCTTCACGGTCGTCTCGATAGACTACCGCCTTGCGCCGGAGACGAAACTGCCGGAGATCATCGCCGATCTTCAGGACGCCTTCCGATGGCTGCGCGCGCAGGGCCGCGAACAGTTTGCGATAGACCCCGACCGCGCGGCGGTCATCGGACACTCCGCAGGCGGCTATCTGACGCTGATGGCGGGCTGCTGCGTCGCGCCGCGCCCGAAGGCGCTGGTCTCCTTCTACGGCTACGGCGACATTATCGGCGACTGGTATAGCCGCCCCGATCCCTTCTACTGCCAGCAGCCCGCTGTCCCGCGCGAGGAGGCGTATGCCGATGTCGGCGGGCCGCCGCTCTCCGGGGTTTCCTGGAGCGAGAGCGAAGGGCGCGGGCGTTTCTACCTCTACTGTCGGCAGCAGGGGCTATGGCCCCTGGAAGTCGGCGGACACGATCCGGCGATGGAACCGGACGCCTTCACGCCGTTCTGCCCTGTCCGCCAGGTGACGCCCGAATACCCGCCGACACTGCTGCTGCATGGGGATGAGGACACGGACGTTCCCTACGAGCAGTCCGTTCTGATGGCAGAGGCGCTGGAACGGGCCGGGGTGGAACACGAACTGATTACCCTATCCAGCAAAGGGCATGGGTTCGACCGCCAGCACGACGATCCGGCAGTGCAGGCTGCGCAGGACCGCGTGCTGGCGTTTCTCCATCGGCATCTGAACTCGTAAGCGCCCAGAGGAGGGCGCTGCAAGCAGCGCCCTCACCCCCTGCCCTCTCCCGCAGCGTGGGAGAGGGCAGGGGGTGAGGGCCGCTACCCCTCATAAAGCGCCTCGCCCCGATGGAGGCGCTGCGCGATGAGATAGGTCTGGCCCATGGCGCGCGGCGTCGGCGCGTGCGCCGCCAGATAGCGTGCGGCAGCGATCAGGACGTGCCGTCCCCATTCCGTTCCACGTAACTCCTCGTACTGCCGGAACGCCGCCTCGATAGCCTGGAAGGTGTGGAAGTCGGCATCCTCGCGCAACAGTCCCTCGCCGAGCGCCGCCAGCAGTTCCGCATCGGACTGTTTCGCCGTCAGCGCGGCGGAGACCAGCGCTCCGGCCTCGTTCACCTGCTGCTGCTTGTCCAGCAGTTCCAGCAGGCCGTCCGGCAAGACTGCGCCCGCGCCGTTGGTGCGCGGCAGCGCGGCGGCGGGCATGTTCAGGAAGCGGTCGAGATAGATGGACATGGCCGCATCGTAGACGCCCCGCAGTAGTTCGACCGAGGGCGCGCGCTTCATCGCCTGATGAATGGCGTTGGAGTAGGTGAAGGTGTGGAGCGTCGTGTCCCAGTCGCCGAACTCGTTGCGGGTGTGGAACTGGGCGATGCGCCGCGCCGCTGCGTAGGCCACGACTCCCGCCAACTCCTGCGGCGAGGCTCCGGCCCGCAGCGCCGCCGTCAGCGCGCGCACCGAGGCGGCAGGGTCTTCCTGAAGCAGCGTATCGGCCAACGCCTGCCGGCCTTTCCAGGTTCCCTGCTTCGCCTGGCCCTCTTGCACAGCAGCCTCCAGCTTCGGGAACTCCTGCCAGAGCAGGTCGGCCAGGTCTACCGGATGCCGCCAGGCCGACGACTCCTCCATGCGCGCCGAGTTGACCAGCCGCCGCAGCAGGCTCGTCAGCACAATCCCGGCGTTCTCCCAGCCGATCTTATCCAGCAGTTCGCAGGCTTTGTTCGCGAAGTCCATCGGATGCCCGACATCGCGATACATGTGATCGGTGCAGGCGGCAAAGATCATGTCCGCGACCTGCGCGGACGGTATGCCGCTCTCGATGGCCGTGCGCAGGCAGCGTTCCGCTCCCTCGGCATCGCGCCGGTCTATGAACTCGCGGAACCACTGCTTGAGGATGCCGGCCTGCGTCTCCTTGCGCGGCAGCGGATCGAGCGCGAAGCGGGGCGGCGTTCCGGCGCACTCGCGGGCGACGTGGGTCAAGCCCTGATAGAGCGCGCGGGCCTGGTCTTCCGGCTGGAGCCAGGGCAGGATGTTCGCCATCGCAGTCAGAATGGTCAGGCCCGGCCCCCAGCCGTTGGCGGAGTAGCGCGTGCCGAACTCCGCTCCGACTTTCAGCGCCTCTTCCGGCGGCGCTCCGGCTCCGAGCAGGCCGAGAACCGCCTTGGCGATGACCAGGCGCAGGTTGTACTTCAGGCCGTCGTGCAGGCGGCTGCGATAGTAGGCTACCGGATCGCGAGTCGGCGGATCGGGATCGAGCCAGACCTCGGCGTCGTCGCCCTCGCCCCGAATCTCGACCGGATAGCTGCGCACGTCGTCGGCAAACAGGTCGAACGTGCCGCCGCAGGCCAGATCGAAGCGGGCGTTGTGCCAGTGGCAGGTGAGAATGCCGTCCTTGACCGAGCCTTTGGAGAGAGGAAAGCCCATGTGCGGGCAGCGATTGTCCACCGCAAAGACCTTGCCCTGATGAAGAAACAGCACGATAGTATGTCCGCTGACGCGAACGACCGTCCCTTCATCGGGCTTCAAATCGCGCAATCGAGAGACACGTACAAAGCCGGTACGCGAGTCGTCTTCCGAGACCCGCCGGGCGACAACGGCAGAGTCTTGTTTCGCAGCGAGAGTCTGGCGCATCGTGGTTCCTACCTTTCTGTTGCGGAGAGGTTTGCCTTCCGTACCCTCTCCTGAAGTTCCTGCGCTCCCAGGAAGCGTCTCTCCCTGGGAGAGAACAGGCGCGCTTACGGCTAACGTTCCCCATCGGCACGGCGTTTTCCTTGTCCTGCGACGCGCGAAATCCCGACTCCCCCGAACGCCGATCCGCGCCTTCTCCCACGCAGGCAGCCGTGCGATTCTCTCTTCCTACCCGGTATCCATTGTATCGAGAGAGGGAACGAGAGGGCATCGTACAGGCGTGCAGCAGGAGAACTGTACTTCTGTACAGAACTCTCTACCCTGGCGGACGGAGAAAACCATTTGCCGGACAGCAATCCTGCCGGTTTTCGGCAGAAGCGGCGCGGAGATTGCCATCTCCTCCATGAAGGCATACTCTTTGCACCCTCTCTCCTTGTATAATAGATAGAGGCTTCCATGCCCTCTTTTGTCTCCTGACGTCAACGAGGCCGACTGACCCATGAAAGAAACGCCTGCTGCCCCCATATCCGTGTCTCTGCTGGAAGCGCCTGCCAGCGCCGATACCGGCGGCGCGCAGCCAGAAGCGCAGGGACCGGCGCAGGCGGCCCTTGCCATGACCTCTTCCTGTGCGTCCGCAGCGCGCCCTTTTCGCGTCCTGATTCTGGACAATGTGATCGTCAATGCGGGCGATGCGGCGATCCTGCTGGCGATGAAAGGCTCTCTGGAGGCGACATTTGGGCCACAGACCGTCGTGCATAGCGGCTTTAGCGGGCCGCTGCCCGAACCCGGCATCTATCGCACGTTCTACCCGGAACTCACGTTTGTCCCAACGCTGGCGAATGCCGCCTATACCTGGATCGAAACCGGATTGTGGCCGCGTCTCGTGCGGAAGACGGCGCTGAAGCGATTCCTCTGGAGCGCGCGCACCGGCCTGCCTCTGCTGCTGCCGAGAGAGCGGCAGCTTTTGCGGGAGTATCGGGAGGCCGATCTCATCGTCGTCTCCGGCGGCGCGTGCCTGAGTACCTCCTGGACCTCGCCGCGCGCGCGCAAAGAGCGGATCGCCAAATACCGACTCGCGCTGGCGCTGGGCAAGCCGCTCGTGTTCTATGCCATGTCCGTCGGCCCCTTCGTGCCGGACGATCCGCTGCCCGGAATGCTGCGCCCGGTGATGGAGCGCGCCGCCGCCATTCTCTGCCGGGACGCGGAATCGGTGCGGGTCGTGCGCGAACAGGTCGGCGTGAAGGCGCAGAACGTTCATCAGACCATAGACGAGGCGCTGCTGCTCGCTCCTCGGCCTCCCCAAAACCCGCTTGCGCCGCCCCGCAAGCGTCCGCTGCGCCTCGGTATCTGCGTGCATCAGTGGCACTGGCTGGGCGACTCCGACCCGGAGCGCAGGCAGCGCGATTTCGAGGGCCGCATGGCCGCCGTCTGCCGCTCCCTGCTGGAACGGCACGCGGCTGAACTCGTCTTTCTGACCACGCATCAGGGTGTGGCGGGCATCCAGCAGGACGACGACGTTTCGCAGCGTATCTGGGAACAGTTGCCCGCCGATCTCCAGCCGTATGCCCATGTCCTGCACGAGTTTGTCCGCCCCGACGAGTTCGCCTACTTTATGGGGCAGTGCGATCTCGTCCTCTCCAGCCGCCTGCACGGAGGCATTCTCGGCCTGGTCGGGGGCGCGCCGATCCTGGCCCTCGAATACGAGCCGAAAACGCGCGGCCTGATGCGGCAACTCGACCTGGAAGACTGCGTTCTCTCGATGCGGGATTCCAGCGCCGAGGAGATTCTGCGCCGGATGGAAGCGATGCTGCGCGACCTGCCGGAGACGAAGCGGCGGCATCGCGCGGCGCTGGAGCGCGGGCAGGCGCTGGCGCGCCGCAACTGCGAGATCGTGCGCGCCGCCCTGCGCCATCGCTGACCTCAAAGAGACACCGCACTCGACACAACCTGCGCGACTGGCACGATTTATGCAGTCCTCTGCGATGATCGTGCGGGAACCCTCCGTCCCCCGACCCGGTATATAGAGTGGGCTTGTCTGCTTCCGTCTGCAAATCCGGTAGATGTGTCGGCTAAAGACCGCCCGCGCACGCGCCAGAATCTCTCCGAAGGCCCGCGCGTCTCTCCGGGCCAAGCCGAGGTCGCTATGCCCAGTCTCTCCATTATCATCAGCACGGTGCGTTTCCGAACGCTGCCGCATACGGTGCAGAGCCTTCTTGGGCAGACCTTCTCAGACTGGGAACTGATCGTCGTGGATCAGAGCGGCACGGCGGAGATCGGCGACTATCTTGCCGCGCAGAACGACCCGCGCATCCGGCATCTGCCGCAGCAGCAGCGCGGGCTGAGTCATGGCAGGAACGCAGGTATCCGGGCCGCTGCCGCCGATATTCTCGCCTTCACCGACGACGACTGCGAGGCCGCCCCGGAGTGGGTGGCCGCCATTCATGCGCTGTTTGCCGCCGACAAGACCGATCTGCTCTTCGGCCCGGTCGTCGCCCCGCCCACCTATCGCCCCGGCGCGGAGTTCTGCCCGGCCTATCCCGTCCCGGTCGCCGGCTACTATCAGTGGGATTCGGTCGCGCGCGACATCGGCACGGGCATCGGGGCCAACATGAGCCTGCACCGGCGCGTCGTCGCGACACTGGGCGAATTCGATCCGGTTCTGGGCGCGGGTTCTGCACAGATTCCGAGCGCGGAAGAGACGGACTATGTGCTGCGCGCCCTGGCGCACGGCCTGCGCGTCTACTCGGCGCCCCTCCCGCCTATCGTCCATACCTACGGCGTGCGCGAGGGCGCGCAGGGCAAAGCGCTCGAACAGCGCGGCAACTTCGGCGTCGGGGCCGTGCATGAGAAGATGCTGCGCGGGCCGTACCGGGCGGCGGCGCGTCCGCATCTGGACAGGCTCTACCGCTGCCTGCGCCGTCAGGTGATCCTGAATCTGCTGCGCGGGCGGCGCAGGCAACTCGGCATCAAGCGCCTGCGGGCGCTGCTGCAAGGCCGCGCCTACGTGCGGCGGCATTTTGCCGTGAGTTCCGACGCGCTGCTGGTTCCGAAATCCGGCGATCTGGCGCTGACAGCCGCCCAGACGAACCTGCCGGTCTGAAATCCCTCACAGGAGGCCCCACGCAACCCGGATACAGACGCCCTTCCCATCGGCCAACAATAACTCTGCGGTACGCACGACGCGGCACATCGGCAAGTGAGCGAAACGACCGCTGGCGAAACTCCGAGAGAGAACCGATTCTCTCATGTCCGCAGGCGCGGCGAACCGCCGCGTCTTTCAGGAAAGATCATGGAAGACACCCTACGGTCATTGAAGATCGCTATCGGGATTCCGGCCTACAATGCCGAAAAATATCTGAGGCACACGCTGGAGAGCGCGCGGGCGCAGACGCTCACGGACTGGGAACTGATCGTGGTGGACGACGGCTCCACGGACAGAACGGCCTGCATCGCGGAGGAGTTCGTCGGCAGGGATTCGCGATTCCGGCTGATCCGGCAGGAGAATCGCGGGCTGAGTCGGGCGCGGAACCGGGTCATCGCGGAGATGAATCCCGCCGCCGAGTACGTTGTCTTTATCGACTCGGACGACGTGTGGGAGCCGGACGCGCTGGAGACGCTGGCGGCCGCGCTCGACGCCTACCCGGAAGCGGTAGGCGCGCACGGCGTCGCGCACTATATAGATGAGCAGGGCAAGCCGCTTCTGCCGGACCGGTTTGAGGCGTGGTGTCGCGACCGCCGCGCGGTCATGGGCGAACGACTGGAGACGCTGCCGCTGCACGCGCCCACGACGTTCGCGGCGCTGGCCTATCGGCAGTGCATTGCCACGCCCGGCGCGGTCCTGATCCGCAGAACGGCGCTGGAAGCGGCGGGACTGTTCGACCCGGAGGCTGTGGTCAGCGAGGATTGGGACATGTGGCTGCGCCTGACCGCCCGCGGCGACCTGGCGTTCGTCAACGAGGATATCCTGGGTTATCGGCAGCACAGCCTGAATATGTCCGGCAACCTGAAGCGGATGCGCCAGGGGGAGCTTTATGTGCGGCGCAAGGTGATGCGTTCGCCTGCGTTCAATGCCACCCACCGTCAGTTGATCACGCGCGGCTTTCGTCTCTCCGAACGCGAGAGCTGCCGCGCCAAAATACAGTATGCACGGCAGAATCTGGCCGAGCGGCAGTGGCTTCAGGCGGGAAAGCAGTTCTGCCGCGCCACGCGCAACTATTTCTATTCCATGCGCGGCTTTTCTCCGTCCTGACCGGAGCCGTTATTCTGAGGGAAGAGGCGCAAGAGTTCGGTGGATCGTTCCCATACCATAATTCGCGGCCTGGCCTGGCTGGTAGCGGTGCAGCTCTGGTCGTGGTCGCTGCGCCTGCTGGAGACCACCGTCGTGCCGCGCATCCTTCAGGATAAGGGCTACGGCATGGTCAGCTATGCCGGGACCTTCTTGAGCTTCGTGGCGCTGCTGGTCATGTTCGGCGGCTCGGAGCATATCGTGCGCTCGGTCGCTGCCGACCCGGAACGCGGCGCGCGGATCGCGACGGCGATGCTGGCGGCGCGCGCCACGCTGCTGCTGCCCATCCTGATAGCCACCTACTGCGTCTGCCGCTTCCTCCTGCACACCGAACCGGCGGTGCTGCACCTGCTGCCTATCTTCATCCTCAGCGTCTTTCTGGGGCAGATCTACGATGTGCTGCTGGCCTGGCGGCAGGGCCACAGCCAGTTCGGCGCGATCGCGCGCACGCAGATGGTGGCGCAGTCGGTGGGGCTGCCGACGAGCATCGCGCTGGTCGCCGCCGGTTACGGCAGGCCGGGCTACGCCTGGGGCCAAGTGGTCAATGTGACGACGAGCCTGATCACGCTCTGGGCGCAGAAGCACAACCCGATCCGCTTCGCGCGGCTGGCCTGGGCCGACTTCGTGCGGATGTTCCGGGAGGGGCTGCCGTTCTTCCGCTACCGCCTGTTCCTCTGGTGCTACGGCGACGCGACGAGCGTTCTCTACATCTCCTGGATCGCGGGTTATGCGGCGACCGGCTGGTATAACCTGGCGATGAAGCTGGTGGGAGTGCTGTTCGTCGTGCCGGATACCATCGTGCAGGCCGTTATGCCCGTGCTGACCGACGCCTACGAGCGGGCGCAGGAGGAGTACGAGAAGCTGGCCCCGCGCTTCGTGAATCTGACGCTCGTTCTCGCGATCCCGTTCGCCATCCTGCTCATCCTGCGCGCCGATACGCTGCTCACGGTGCTGCGCTATCCGGCTTCGTTCCACCATGCGGCCCTGCTGATGCAGTTGATCGGGTTCGGGCTGTGGCTGCGCTGGTCGAGCGTCTGCTTCGGCGCGCTGCTCATCATCAGCAATCGGGCGCACAACCGGGCCAACGCCGCGACGCTGGCCGCGCCCTACAACCTGCTCTCCACGCCCCTGTTCATCGTGCTGTGCCATCGGTATTTGCAGAACGGCGCGCTGGGCGCGGTGATCGCGGCGGAGACGACCGAACTCATCATCGTGGGCGTCTACCTGCAAAACTTCCGGGGAACGGGCCTGGTGCGCTCCTGCCTGGGAGCGACGGGCCGCGCGCTGGTGGCGGGCCTGGTGCCGCTCTGCATGCTGCAACTGCCGATGCGCACCCTGCCGGAGTTCCTGCTGGTCGGCGGGCTGGCGGTGCTGCTCTATCTGCCTGCGGCGGTGCTGACCGGCGCGCTGCCCCGCGCCGACCTGGCGCTGCTGCGCCGCATCGCGCAGTCCAAAACGCGCGCGTCCTGACCTGCGGTGTTCCTCCTGATAACGCCGTGCGGCCCGGCAAAGCGTTCTGGCTTTGCCGGGCCGCTATCTTTAACTTGCTACGCGCAGACCGCTACCCTTCGGTAGCGACATGGACCTTGACGGCTTTCGGTTTGGCCGCCTCGGACTTGGGCAGATGCAGCTCCAGGACGCCGTTGCGATAGTGCGCCTGAATCTGGTTCGGGTCTATCTCGACCGGCAGCGAGAACTCCGCGCGGAACGCGCCCTGTCCCGCCGACCACCAGCTCTGGCGCAACTGCGTGGCGTTCTCGTTCTGATAGAACGGCTTGCGCTCGCCGCTGATGGTGAGGGTGTCCGCCGTCGCCTCGATATTCAGGTCGCCAGGCGTGACGCCCGGAACCGGCGCAATCAGCACCAACTCGTCATTGGTCTCATACAGATCGGCGGAGAGGCCGTAGTCGCCGCTGTAGCTCACTCCGGGTGTTGCGGGAATCAGACGGGAAAGCGGCGTATAGCCGAAGAAACGACCGAACATGTCATCCATCTGGCGGCGCATCTGGTCGAACTCCGTCCAGGGATCCCAGCGCGAAATCGTCTCCGCCGGGCGACGCACAAGAGTGTTGTTGGATTGTCGAGCCATCTTGAATCCTCCTTCTTGTGAGTTTAAGATGTTGCAACCACATCACTTGAGTGCTGCACACTCACTCATACGGAAGTTCCTACGCTCAATGTTCCCGCTCCGGGCGAATTTTTAACAGATTTTTTGCGCGCTGAACCGGCAGGCTGCCGAATCTCTCCTCTGCGGCTGCTGGCACGCCCGTTCCGACGCACAAAAAGAGGCCGGGAATGTCCTCGCTTCCCGGCCCGCCGCTACTGCCGTATCAGCGCAAGGAGTTCATCGCGCTTTGCCTCCATCTGCGCCTGCGTTTTCGCTTCCAGGTTCAGGCGCACGACCGGATCGTTGGCGGAGGGGCGGACATTGAAGCGCCAGTCCGGGTACTCGACCGTGATGCCGTCCCGGAAGTCCTGCCTGCCGTCGGCGTACTGCGTCTGGATGCGTGCGATGACCGCCTGCGTGTCCTGCACCGTCGAGTTGATCTCCCCAGAGATGTGGTACTCGCCCAGGCTGGCGACCAATCGGCTGATGGGAACGTTCTCCTCCGAGAGCATCTGTAAAATGGAGAGCAGCGGGATATAGCCGTTGTCCGCGTAGAAGTGGTCGCGGAAGTAGTAGTGGCCGGAGACCTCGCCGCCGAAGACCGCGTTTTCGGCGCGCATCGTGCGCTTGATGTAGGAGTGGCCGACGCGCTCCGCGATGGGCCTGCCTCCCAGTCTCTCCACCCAGTCGCGCACGGCCCAGGACGCCCGCAGATCGTAGACGATGCCCGCGCCCGGAGCGCGCTTGAGGAAGTGCCGCGCCACCAGCGTCGTCACGAAGTCGCCGGGAATGGGTTCGCCGCGCTCATCCAGGAAGAAGACGCGGTCGGCGTCGCCGTCCCAGGCCACCCCGAAATCGGCCTGTTCCGCCGGAACGCGGTGAATCAACTCCTCGATGTTTTCCCGCTCGAACGGATTGGCCTCGTGGTTGGGGAAGCGGCCGTCCGGCTCGAAATAGAGTTCGGTGACGTTCAACTGCGGCATCCGCGAGAACAGTTCGCGCGCCACCAGCCCGCCGACGCCGTTGCCTGCGTCCGCGAGGATGCGGAACGGCTTGATCTGCGGCACGTCCACGAACTGAAGCAGATGCGCGATATACTCCTCCATCATCGGCTTCTGGGAAACCTTGCCCGGACGACCGGCCTGCCTGAAGCTGCCGGAAACCACGAGGTCGCGCAGTTCCTCCATGCCCGCGCCCTGCCCGACGACGTGCGCGCCCGCCCGGACGATCTTCATGCCGTTGAGTTCTTTGGTGCAGTGGGAAGCCGTGATCTCGACGGCAGGCAGGTTCCACTTGCCGGAGGCGTAGTAGACCATATCGGTGGTGGCGAGGCCGATGTCCAGCACGTCCACGCCCTGCCGCGCCAACCCGCGCGCCAGCGCCGCCGCCCACTCCGGGCTGGAGAGGCGCGCGTCGTAGCCGATGACGACAGCAGGCGCGTCCAGAAAGTCGCCCAGCCCGCGCCCGATCTGCTCGACTCCCTCCGGCGTCAGGGGAGCCTGGTAAGCGTCCGCCGCGCCCACCTTGCCGTAGTACACGCTCGTCTCGTCCACCAGGTCGGGAACCAGCGCGCGAATGTCATACGCCCGAAACACTTTCGGGTCTACGGATGCCATAGAACGTCTTTCTCCTCGCTACACGGCGTTGCCGCCTTTTATTATCGTACCCAAAGCCGTCCCGCGATAGAAGCGCGCCGGATGCGCCACCGCATTTTTATGTGTCGCGCTGACTTTGCCCGGCGAATGAATTCGCGGCTGGAAAAGCACGAAGTCGGCCTACGCCGACTCCCTCCTCAGCCTCTCCCCTCTCCCGCAGCGTGGGAGAGGGGTCGGGGGTGAGGGCCAGTCCACGCAGGTGGACTTCGTGCTTTTGCAGGTGCAGTTTTAACTGCCATAGCACTGAGGTACAATCACGATCACAGCCCGAATTTTGCGCGCTGTGCCGGGAGCCAGCGATCCAGCAGGTCGCGGCAGTTCAGCACCTTCTCGGCCAGGTCTATCGGCACATAGC
>DASRGL010000359.1:0-5164 GCA_035651115.1 Chthonomonadaceae bacterium | reverse complement strand
CAGATGCCGGTCGCAGTCGGTCGCCTTCAGCACCGCCGCGAACCCCATCGCCGCGCAGATGGGCGCGACCATCACGGCCACCATCGCGGTCGTGAAGGTGTCGAGAACCGCCAGCGGCTTTCCGGCCAGAAGCGCCATGAGCAGCCCGGCCCCCAGCAGCGCCAGGCGGACTTCCACCTGCCGCGCCATCAGAACGACCGCGCCGACTACGATGAGACAGGCGAGGAAAAGGAGGAACATGGATGATGTCTATGGGTATTCTCGGCGGTTGAAACCGCTTCTGGAAAAGCACAAAGTCGGCCTGCGCCGACTCCGCATTCAGTCCACGCAGGTGGACTTCGTGCTTTTCCAGACGCGAATTTATTCGCCGGGATTTGTCAGCGCCTCGATCAATCGCTCCAGTACGATCTTCTCCTCGCCGGGTTCGAGCGTCATCGGGTTGAGAAGAAGCGAATCCGCGCCGCCCGCCGAAACCATGATGGCCGGATCGCCGGACTCCAGCCGCTTCATAACCGTCTCGCGGTTGACGCCCGCCGCATCGGCATGGATCGTCACCAGGCTGCGCGGGAGAGGCTGTCCGGCCTCGTTCGGGAAATCACGGCAGGCCGAGACGCCGGGCAGCCGGTTCAGGGCGGCGTTCCAGTCCGCGACGATCTGTTCGCAGTTCTGCGCGCGCGCCGCATGGTCGAGATTCACATAGCGGCGAACGGCGGCCAGCAGGCCGACCATCTCCTCCTTGCCGACCTTCATGGGACGCCCGATGCTGTGGTTCGGATTCCCGTTGATCGCGCAGGCCGCGATCAGGTCGCGCCGCCCCAGGATCAGGCCGCTCGACTGCGGGCCGCGCAGGTCTTTGCCCCCGCTGAAGACCGCCAGATCGGCCCCCATCTGCGTGAAGCGCCACAGGTTCTCCACCGGCGGCAACTGCGCCGCTGCATCCACGACGACCGGCACGCCGCGCGCCTTCGCCATCTCGATGACGACAGGCAGCGGCAGATCGCTCTTACCCGTCATCGCGCCCTGGAACCAGAAGACCGCCGCCGTCTGCTCCGAAAAGGCGCGTTCCAACTCCTCCCGCTCCGTTCCCGCGTCACTGCCGATCTCGACGACCTTCACGCCGACCTGCCGCACCGCATGGTCGTAGCCGTTCCGGTGCGCGCGATGGATGATGACCTCGTCTTTCAGGCCCGTCAGGTCGGGCAGCTGCCGGATGGCGGCGAGATCGGTCCCGGCGATGCAGGCCGCCGTCGCCAGAGTCAGCCCGGCTGCCGCCCCGGAGGAGACATAGGCCGCTTCGTTGCGGGTCAGCGCAGCGATCTCCTCTCCGACCCGCCGCTGCAGCTCCTGCAAGTCCACGAAATGCCGCGCGGCCTCCGCCATCGCTTCCAGCACCTCCGGCGGCATCAGCGACCCGCCCAGGCGGGTCAGCGTGGCACAGGCATTGATGACCGGGCGCACTCCCAGTTCTGCGTAGAGTCCCATGTGCCTCTCCTTTACGGCAGCTTCCAGTAGGCCGGGGGCGCGTCGGGCCACTCCGGCAGGGTCAGCCCGTTCGGATTGTAGACGATCTTTCCGGCCCGGAGTGTCAGCGCGCACTCCAGCTTGCGGCGGCCTGTCAGCCGCGCGCGTCCGCAGTCCACGAACCCGAAGGTTCCCTCTAACACCCGCAGCACGGCCACATCCGCTTCGGCCCCGACGGTCAGCGTTCCCAGCTCCGGCCTGCCGATCTCGCGCGCCGGGGTCACGGTGGAGCGATAGACGACCTCCTCCAGCGGCATCCCCAGGTTGAGAATCTTGGACATCGTCGTGAGCATATCCAGCGCCGGCCCGTTGGCGTTGCTGATGTGCAGGTCGGTGCTGATGGAGTCCGGCCCGAAACCGTTTTCCATCGCCGGGGCCGCCTGCCGGAACCAGAAGCTGGCCGCGCCATGCCCGACATCGAAGACGATTCCGCGCTTGCGCGCCTCGAACAGAAAGGCGCGTGGCTTGCGCTGATCGTCCAGCAGGGGGAACTGCTGCGCATAGACATGGGTATGAATATCGCCGGGCCGCATCTTCTTGAGCAGCAGGTCTTCATACGTCCGCTCCGGGCGCGGCCAGAAGTCGAACATGACCGGCTGTTTGCAGATCTCTCCGGCGGCCAGGGCGCGATCCACCGCCAGCCAGGGGGGATGCAGGTCGTCGTAGGGCTGATTCGGCCAGTAGTGCGCGGTCTTGATGCCGACGCACTGTTCCGGGTAGGCCAGCACGATAGAGGCCGCCAGTTCCGGGTCCATCTCGGCCATGTCGTGTTCAAAGGGGCCGACCATCCCGGACTTGACGATATTGATGAAGGCCAGAATCCGCGTCTTGGCGCGGTCTATCACCGTCCGCTTGAAGTGGAGGAAGTGTTTGGCCCCCGCCGTGCCAGTATCCACGACCGTCGTGACGCCGGAGCGGAAGGAGTGGAAGTCGGCCATAAGGCTCAGTCCCTCCGGCTCGCGGGTGTGGTAGGCGTGCATGTGGATGTCTATCAGGCCGGGCGTCACGATATGGCCGGTCACGTCCGCGACGGCGGCTGCCGACTGCGGCGCGATGTCCGGCGCGACCTGCGCGATCTTGTCGCCCGCAATGGCGACATCCATCGGGCCGTCGCGGTGGTTGGCGGGGTCTATCACCCGCCCGCCCTTGAGCAGCAGATCGTAGGAGGGTGGTGTCATCCTGTTCGCTCCAAAGCCTCGAATTCTGGAATGGCTTACCTTGCGCTACGCCAAAGTTCGCCGGGGCCACAGAAATACCTGCCTGATCGCAGGCTTCGCAAACCTTCCAGCGCGTCGCCCGGCCAAAATACAGCAGGAAAGCGGGCGGTTCGGCGGCGAAAAGAAGCGCCGGGTACGTTCTGTACCCGGCAGACGAAAGGAGGATACCGCGATGGCATTCAACGTGAAGAAGCGGGGCAAGGTCACCTACTACTACTCCGGGGAACGCCCGGTCCTATCGGCCCTGGTGACAGAAGAGCAGCCGGACGGCGACCTGAAGATATACTTCGCCGGGCTGACCGGCGGACACTCCGCGACCGGCGTGCTGGGGCTGGACACGGTGACGCGCATGGAGCCGGAGATCGAGATACCGCTGGTATTTCAGTCGTGGGAGAAGTGGCTGCAAGAGGCGGGCATCTGCCAGTCGCTCAAGGAGATAGATTTTCTGGAAGTCCATGCCTTCGGCTGCCAGCCCAAGTCGCCCAACCCGCTGGTAGACCCTGCGGGCTATGCGGAGGAGATCAAGCGGCTGCGCGCCGCCTATGCGCGCGGCTACAGCGCCTTTTTTGCCGAACATCTGCCGGACAACGGCCTTCCCGCCCGCTTCACCGTCCATGTCGTGGACGTGCCGGATCAGGCCGCCTCGTATGAGTTCTACAGCGTGGGGCTACTGCAAAAGCAGCGATAGCGCCTCAGAAACCTCCCCCAACCCCCTCCTTCGTAAGGAGGGGGAGCAATTCAATGCTCCCTCCCCTTGCGAAGGGGAGGGCCGGGGTGGGGTCGCTCCCCTCTCCCACAGCGTGGGAGAGGGGGCGGGGGGTGAGGGCTGGGGTCGGCTTGCGCTAGGAACCGATCTCCTGAAACTGCTTGAGCGCCTGCTTGAAGGGAGACGGGTCTACCACTATATCGCGCGAGAAGGGCAGATCGAGTTCCCAGATACAGAACAGCACCAGCAGGATCAAGACGCCCAGCACGGTCGTCTTCAGCAGATGCAACTCCCTGCGCTCCACGCCGAACAGCGCGCAGAGGCCGACGGTGATAAACCCGCCCACGATCAGCAGCAGCCAGAGAATATCCGGCAGTTCGCGTCTCGCCTCATGCAGCCGCTTCTGACGATTATCGTGCAGCGCCTCACGCTGCGTCAAGAGTTGATCCTGCAAGGTCTGTTCGTGCATGTTAGAAGGGCTGAAGTCCAGCACCGTATCCCACAAGAGCAAGGTACTGTGAGTTTCAGTCTCGTCGGCCCGATTGCGCGCCATCATCGGCCACTCTTTGTAAATGACCGTCTCCGCATACTCCTGCGCCTCCCGGCGAAGTCGCTGCCGCGCGGGAGCGGGCAGCCCCCCGGCCAGATGGTAGATGTTTTTCAGCGCGTTCGCCTCCACTTCGACGAGGCGCGAGGCGTCCTCGAACTGCTCCCACACCACGACCAGCATAAACGTCATGATGACCGCATAGATCACGCCGATCAGGTTGACGTAGAAGCCGACGATATCGTTCGTTTTGTAGAGATGCTTGCCGATGGGCAGCTTGCGTATCCAGTTTTGCAGCAGCAGGATCGCTGCCAGCGAGCCGACGCCGATGAGCAGCAGTTTCGGATTGAACATGGCAGGCGTTCCTAGATCAGCAGCAGTTAAAACTGCACCTGGAAAAGTCGGCCCTCACCCCCCGGCCCAGGGCGCTGCTTGCTGCGCCCTGGGCCAGGGAGGGGGCCGGCTTTCGTAGCCGTGAATGCATTCGCCGGGACGGTTAGCGCGCCGGAACGATCTTGACCTTGACCTTAACCGGCGACGCGCTGTCGGGCAGAGTGACGGTCAGGCCCGCCGCGTCGAAGTTCGAGTACGGCTTGCCGTCTATCCACGCCTCGCCGATGGCGATGCTGCCAGGCGGCAGAAGGTCCGGCGCGACGCGCAGGAGGTTGTCCTTGAAGCCGCCGGGCTGCGGGCAGAAGTGGAGCGTCATCGGCTGCTTGGTGATGAGCAGATTCGTGTAGGTCATCGCCAGGTAGGCCAGTTCCGTCGAATGGTACGCGCCCATCGAGTGGCTGCCCTTCAGCCGCTCGTTGCCGAGCAGATACGGCAGGCCGTTCGCCAGCGTGTTGAAGTAGACCGCGCCCGAATCGTTGTCGAGGAACCAGGCGTTGTAGAACGCCGAAGACTCGCGGGCGTACTTCAGGTATTCGGGATTGCCGAGCGAGCCGTGCAGGATCAGATAGGCCAGGATCGCCTGCTCCTGCTGCCACCACGCCTTGCGGTCGTGCCACACGTAGCGGTACGTCTCCTCGCCTTCACCAAGCAGCCGCTCCACCACGTCGTACCAGCCGCCGCGCTGCCTGTCCATCGCGACCTGCGGCATCGTGTGCGCGATATGCTCGGCCAGGGAGCGATAGCCCTTGTCCGGGCGGGCATGGTAGGCGCGCATCAGGT
>DASRGL010000358.1:0-10160 GCA_035651115.1 Chthonomonadaceae bacterium | reverse complement strand
GCTCGGCGGCTGGCTCAGCGATAAGATCGGCGGGGCGCGCCTGCTGATGCTGGTGTTCGTTGGGGCGGGAATCCTGGCGCTCGGTATGACCTTTACGCAGATGGCTCCCTTCACTCTCGGCGCGCTCGGCGTGGCGGCCTGCATCGGCCTGGGCAACGGCGCGGTGTTCAAGCTGGTTCCGCAGTACTTTGCCAAAGACACGGGGACGGTCACCGGACTGGTCGGCGCGATGGGCGGATTGGGTGGCTTCTTCCCGCCGCTCGTTCTGGGCGTCATCAAGACCAACACCGGGAGTTACGCGCTGGGGTTCATGCTCCTCGCGGCGTTCTGCTTCCTGTGCCTGCTGCTGAACTATATCGTTCTCATCAAGCCGACGCGCGGGGCCGCGCCGGGGCTTTCGGCGCAGAGTCCGGCCTGAGGAAGAGCCTATGTCGCATCCACTCGATAGAAGAGCGATACGGAACGGACTGATCGCCGCCCTGCTGACAGTGGCGGCGATCTACTTCGGCTCCGGCGAGATGCGCCACTTCGATCCGGCGCTCATCGCCTATACGAGCGCCAGTATCTTCGCCGTGTTCGGCATCGTCTACCGCTACTCGGTCTGGCTCCAGAAGCCTCCGACGAATCTGTACTGGCGGCGCGGCTGGCAGTTGTTTCTGCGTCCGTCCCATCTTCCCGCCAACATCCTCGGGCTGATCGGCCTGCTCTGGAAGAATATCGTGCTTCAGACCTTCATCGAGCGGCGAAGCCATCTGCGGTGGGCGGCGCACTTCCTGCTCTCCTGGGGCTGTATCGTCGCGGCGCTGGTCACGTTCCCGCTGGTGTTCGGATGGGTGCATTTCGAAGCCGATCCGCAGAATCCGGCGGCGTATCAGGCGTTTCTGTTCGGCATACACGCAGGCACGTTCCCGGCGACCTCGCCCATCGGCTGGATCACCTTCCATGTGCTGGACTTCTGCGCCATCGCCGTCATCCTCGGCCTTCTGCTGGCTTTTCGGCGGCGCATGTACGATCCCGGCGCGCTGACCGTGCAGCAGTTCCAGATGGACTTTCTGCCGCTGATCCTGCTGCTGACCATCTCCGTGACCGGGCTGATGCTGACTGTGAGCAGCCTGTGGATGCACGGCCACTCCTACAGCTTTATCGCGATCCTGCACGCCTTCTCAGTCATCGTGACGCTGCTCTATCTGCCGTTCGGCAAGTTTTTCCATATCTTCCAGAGACCGGCGCAGCTTGGGGTACAGTACTATAAGCAGGAGGGAGCGCACTCGGAGCCGGCGCGGTGCCGGCAGTGCGGCGAGGCGTATGCCTCTCAGATGCACGTCGAGGATTTGAAAACGGTGCTGGATCAACTGGGCCTAGATCAGCGTCTATCGGACGGAACGCACTATCAGGAGGTCTGTCCGCGCTGCCGCCGCCGCCTGATCGCGCTGAACCAGTTGGAGGCTATCGGCGGGCCGGGATTTTTATAGTGCCGGGTACAGAACGTACCCGCCTAGGGGGCGGCTGCGCCGCCGAGCGTCCTGCCGGACGCATCCATTGTGAAAGCCCATCCCTTCGTATGCAGCCGAGTGCGATACGAAGGGAAAAGCCTTCAGTCAAGGATTCCGTCCGAAGGACGGTTGGCCGAAGGCCCTACAGACGGGTACTTTCAGTACCCGGCCTGCTTGCGGGAAGGAATGTAAAGATGGCGAAACCGCCTCTGACAGTAGAAGAGTTCAAGAGACAGTACGGCCCGACGCTGAACTTTGTGCCGCCGGGCGGCTGGCAGGATAGCGAGATACCGGATAAGCTGGTTCCGACACACTGCTGCTTCTGCGGGCAGCAGTGCGGCATCAATCTCAAGGTCAAGAATAACAAGGTCGTCGGGTTCGAGCCGCGCGAGGATTTCCCGTTCAATCGGGGCAAGCTGTGTCCGAAGGGCGTGAAGCGGTACATGCAGAACGAGCATCCCGACCGTCTGCTCTATCCGCTCAAACGCACCGATACCGGCTTTGTCCGTGTCTCCTGGGATGAGGCGCTGAACACGACGGTCTCCGAGATCCAGCGCATTCAGAAGCAGTACGGTAAAGACTCCTTCGCCATGCTGTCGGGCGTCTCGCTCAGCAATGAGAAGTCCTATCTGGTCGGCAAGTTCGCGCGCGTGGCGCTTCAGACGGCCAATCTGGACTATAACGGGCGGCTCTGCATGGTGTCGGCGGGCGCGGGCAATAAGAAGGCGTTCGGCATTGACCGCGCCGCCAACTCCTGGGAGGACATTCCGCTCGCCGACGTGATTCTGGTGACCGGCGCGAACGTGGCCGAATGCGCCCCCATCACGACGGACTACATCTGGCGGGCGCGGGATCGCGGCGCAAAGCTGATTATGGTAGACCCGCGCGTGACGCCGCTCGCCCGTACCGCCGACCTGCATATCCCGGTGCGGCCCGGCGGCGACCAGGCGCTGATGAACGGCATCCTGCACGTCGTTATCGAGCGCGGCTGGATAGACCGGGAGTTCATCGAAAAGTACACGACCGGGTTTGAAGAGGTCGCGGCGGCAGTCAAGAAATACACGCCGGAGTACGCGGGCGAACTGGCGGGCGTGGACCCGACGCTCATCGTCCGGGCGGCGCAGATGTGGGGGCCGGCCAGGACCAGTTTCCTGCTCCACGCGCGCGGCATCGAGCATCATACGACCGGCGTGGACAACGTGCTTTCCTGCATCAACCTGGTGTTGGCGACCGGGCGCATCGGGCGGCCCGGCTGCGGCTACGGTACGATCACCGGGCAGGGCAACGGCCAGGGCGGGCGCGAACACGGCCACAAGTGCGATCAGTTGCCGGGCAACCGCGACATCGAGAATCCCGAACACCGCAAATATATCGCCGAGGTCTGGGGCATTCTGGAATCGGAACTGCCGCACAAAGGCAACACGGCGGAGGAGATTATCCAGTTGATGCATTCGGGGGAGATCAAGGGGCTGCTCTCCATCTGCTTCAACCCGGTCGTCTCGCTGCCGGACGCCAGTTTCACCAAAGAGGCGTTCAATCGGCTGGAACACTACAGCGTCATCGAGTTCTTTATGAGCGAGACGGCGCGGCACGCAGACATCATCCTGCCGGGGTCGCTGCACGAGGAGGACGAGGGAACGTCTACGAGCGCGGAGGGCCGCGTCATCCGCATTCGCAAGGCCGTTGACCCGCCCGGCGAGGCGCGCGTAGACTGGCATATCCTGCTGGACATCGCCAAGCGCCTCGGACGCGGACAGTATTTTCCCTATCAGAGCGCCGAGGACATCTTCAACGACCTGCGCGTGGCCTCGAAGGGCGGCACGGCGGACTACTACGGCATCACCTACGAGAAGATAGAGCAGAACATGGGCGTCTTCTGGCCCTGTCCGACACTCGATCATCCCGGCACGCCGCGTCTCTTCGAGGACAGGAAGTTCTACACGCCGGACGGCAAGGCGCACTTCAACGTCGTGGAATATCGCCCGCCCGCCGAGGAGACCGACGCCGAGTATCCCATCGTGCTGACATCGGGCCGCGTGGTGAGCCAGTATCTCAGCGGCACGCAGACGCGGCGCATCGGAGGGCTGGTGAACCAGTACCCGGAGCCGCTTGTCGAGATGCACCCGAAGCTGGCGGAGCAGCTTGGCGTGCAGAACAACGATCTGGTGACGGTGGAGACGCGCCGGGGGCAGGTCACGCTGCACGCCAATGTGGTCACGACCATCCGGGAAGACACGATCTTTATTCCCTACCACTGGGCCGACGAGCAGTCGGCGAACCTGCTCACCATTCGCGCGCTCGATCCGGTATCGAAAATTCCGGAGTTCAAGGTCTGCGCGTGCCGGGTGCGCAAAGCGGCCAGCGTGGTGTAGCCCTCACCCCCGGCCCCTCTCCCACACTGCGGGAGAGGGGAGAGTCCAGTTCTTCCTCCCCTTGCGAAGGGGAGGGGTGAACAGCCCATGAACCAGACTTACGATGTGATTGTGGTGGGCGGAGGGCCGGCGGGAGCCGGAACCGCGACCTGGCTGGCGCGGGCCGGGTTCCATATCGCGCTGCTCGACCGCGCCCGCTTCCCCCGCGACAAAGCCTGTGGCGAGTTCCTGACCCCGGAAGCCTGCCGTCTCATGGCCGATCTGGGCGCATGGGACGCCGTTTGCGAAGCGGGAGCGCGCCCGGTTGCCGCCACTGTTCTGGTCGCGTCGGACGGCTTGCAGACCCGGCACTCTCCTCCTGATGGCAGCCCGACCGGCTACGCGCTGCGCCGCCTCGTCCTGGACGCGGTTCTGCTGGAGAATGCGCGGCAAGCAGGCGTGGAGGTGCGCGAAGGTTTCGCCGTGCGGGAACTGCTGCGGGACGGCTCAGGCCGTGTCCTCGGCGTTATGGGCAAGGAGGCTACCGGCGAACCCGTCACGCTGCGCGCCCGTCTCATCGTCGGCGCGGACGGCTCCCATTCTCTCGTCGCGCGGCAGTTGAGGCTCGTGCGTCCTCTGCCGCGTTTGCAGCGCGTCGCCCTCATCTCGCACTGGCGCAACGTTCCTGGCCCCGGCGATACCATCGAGATGCGCGCGCGCGGGCCAATCGTCTGCGGGCTGGGATTTCCGCCCCCCTCCCCCTGTTCTTGGGGGGAGGGTCGGGGAGGGGGGCCAGACACCTTCTCGGCCAATCTCACGCTCGTCGTACCGACCGGATTGGCTTCGCAGATCGCCGGGCGCGCAGGCGACTTTCTCGAAGAGACCTTGCAGGCGCATTTCCCCGACCTGGCCGCGCGGCTGGCAGGCGCAAAACGGGAACCGGTGATTCGCACGGTAGGCTGCTTCGGCCATGCCTGCTGTCCTGCCGTCGCCGAGGGCGCGCTGCTCGTCGGGGATGCGGCCGCCTTCATAGACCCTTTCACCGGCGAAGGCGTCTACTTCGCCCTGCGCGGCGCGCAGCTTGCCGCTGAAGTCGCCGCCGATGCCCTCCGCGCCGATGATCTGTCGCGTTCCCGTCTGCTGGCCTATCACCGGGCGCGGCGCGAACTGGCCCGCCGCTACCTGCTCTGCGATGTCGTGCAGGCGGTCGTGCGCGCTCCTGCGCTCTTCAGCCAGGTCGTGCGCCGCCTCGACCGCTTCCCCGGCCTCGCGGATCGGCTGCTCGGCGTCCTGAGCGATACGCGCCCTCCGACCGATGCGCTTCATCCCGGCTTCCTCTGGCGGCTGTTCGCCCCGGAGATCGCCGCCCGATAACGCGACGAACTCTGCTTGCGGACGGGCGATTCAGCCCCTCTGACCACGCGCGTAGGCGACGGCCCGTTCCAGAGTCATCATGCGGCCCTCCGCCCAGGCCGATGCGAAGGCTTCGGCGCTCAGGGCGGCGCGAACGGTCTCTTTGTCTTCGTTCTGCTCTTCCTGGCCGAAGGACAGCGCCGACGCGCCGATAGACTCCCGCAGCGCCTCCACCGCCGCCAGCAGGCGCGCGGCGCGCTCCGGCTCTTCCGCCGATGCCAGTCCCGCGAACCCTTCCAGCGCGTAGGCGATAAAGTGCTTATCTCCCAGCGTCTCGAAGAGGGAGAGACACTCCGTCAGCAGGGCGCGGGCCTGCGCCAGATCGCCCTGCTTCTGCGCCACTTTGCCCAGCGTGCCGAGCGAGTTGGCAAGGCCATGCGTGTCGCCGATCTCCCGCTTGAGCGCCACGCTCTCTTCCAAAAGCGCCTGCGCCGCCGCATAGTCGCCGCGATTGACGGCGATGCTGGCGATGTTGTTGAGCAGCGCCGCGACCGCCCAGCGATTGTCGAGTTCGCGATAGGCCGCCAGGCTCTCCCGATAGAGCCTCTCCGCCTCGGCATAGTCGCCCTGATCGTAGGCGACGACCGCCAGCCCCCACAGCGCGGAGGCGATCCCGCCCTTATCGCCCAGTGCGCGGCGGATCGCCAGGCTTTCGACATAGCAGGCGTAGGCCGCCTGGTTGTCGCCCTGACTCATCGCCAGGCCGCCCGCGCCGATGAGCGCCCGCGCCCGCACCTCCTTCGCGGTCCCCTGCCCTCGCTTCAGAGCGCGCCCCAGCCACTCCCGCCCCTCGCGAATGTAGCCGTGTACGTCCCAGAAATGGTGCAGCGCGCCCGCCAGACGCACGCCCGCCTCCGCATCGCCCCGTTCCTCCTGTGACCAGTGCAGCGCGGCCCGCAGGTTATCGTGTTCCGTCTCCAGGCGTTCCAGCCAGACCGCCTGCTCTCCGCCGCGCATCATGGTCTGCGCTTTCTCGGCCAGGGCCGTAAAATACTCCAGATGCCGCCCGCGCAGCGCCTCGTCCTCGCCGCGCTCGGCTAACTTCTCCAGCGCATACTGGCGCACCGTCTCCAGCAGACGATAGCGCGCCTGCCCGCCGCGTTCCTCGTAGATCACCAGCGACTTATCCACCAGCGAGGTCAGCAGATCGAGGACTTCCCAGTACTCCACCCTAACCTCCCCCCGGCCCCCTCCTTCGTAAGGAGGGGGAGAAACCCTCACCCCCGTCCCCTCTCCCACGCTGCGGGAGAGGGGAGATTGTAGGGGCGCTGCTTGCTGCGCCCTGATTGCTCCCTCCCCTTGCGAAGGGGAGGGCTGGGGTGGGGTCAAGGAGGAAGGAGCAACCGCTTCCGCCGCCTCCAGCGTCCAGCCGCCGGAGAAGACGGCCAGGCGGCACAGCAGCGCCCGCTCTTTCGCGTCGAGCAGGTCGTAGCTCCAGTCAATGAGGGCGCGGAGGGTCTGCTGGCGCGGGAGGGCCGTGCGGCTGCCCCCCGTGAGCAGGCGGAACCGGTCGTCCAGCCGGGCCTCGATCTGTTCGACCGGAATGGCCCGCACGCGCGCCGCCGCCAGTTCGATGGCGAGAGGGATGCCATCCAGACGGCGGCAGACCTGCGCAACGGCGGGCGCGTTGGCCGGGCTGAGGGCGAAGGAGGGCGCGACGGCGAGCGCGCGTTCGACGAAAAGACGAACTGCCTCGTACTGGCCGAGAGCCGCCTCGGTGACGGCCTGATCGGGATCGGGCAGGGAGAGAGTCGGAACGCGAAAGAGCGTCTCGCCCGCAATGCCCAGTCCTTCCCGACTGCTCGCCAGGAGGCGCAGATAAGGACAGCCGCGCAGCAGGCCCTCGGCCAGGTGCGCGCAGGCGGGCAGAAGATGCTCGCAGTTGTCCAGCGCCAGCAGCAGCGCCTTCGGCCTGAGATAGTCGGTGAGCGTTTGGAGAAGCGGACGGCCCGACTCCTCTCCGAGGCCGAATACGGCGGCCACCGCCTGGGGAACCAGCGCGGGATCGGCAAGCGAGGCCAACTCGACCAGCCAGACGCCGTCCGGGTACTCGTCCAGCACGTCCGCCGCGACTTGCAGCGCCAGCCGCGTCTTGCCGCTACCGCCCGCGCCCGTCAGCGTCAGCAGGCGCGTGGTGGAGAGCAGCCGCCGGACCTGCTCCATCTCCTTCTCCCTGCCGATGAAGCTGGTCAACTGGATGGGCAGGTTGTGCGAGAAGGCTTCCAGAGAGCGCAGAGGCGGAAAGTCGGCAGGCAGAGCGGGATGGAGAAGCTGGAAGATGGATTCGGGATGCTGCAGATCTTTGAGACGATGCTGCCCCAGGTCGCGCAGCGTGACGCCCACCGGAAGCGCAGACCGCACGACCGCTTCGGTCGCCGAGGAAAGGAGTGTCTGCCCGCCGTGCGCCGCGCCGAGGAGCCGGGCGATGCGGTTGAGCGTGGGGCCGAAATAGTCCTGGTCGCGGCGTTCCGCCGTGCCGGTATGCAGCGCCATGCGGACGCGCATCGGGCCGGTTTCACCCCAGGGTTCGGCGTGCAGAGCGCGCTGGGCATCAAGGGCGGCGTTCAGGGCGTCCGGCGCGGCCTCGAAGACGACGCAGAACGCATCCCCCAGCGTCTTGAACACCTGTCCGCCCCGCGCCTCGACCGCCTGGCGCAGCAGCGCGTCGTGACGGGCGAGCGCCGCGCGCATGGCTTCCGGGTGCTGTTCCCAGAGCCGCGTGCTGCCCTCGATGTCGGTGAATAGGAACGTCCTGGCCCCGTCTTGCAGACTCACCTGCGTCCTCCAGCGTGCAGAGGCACAAAGCCCGCACTTCTCTTCACGATTATACCTGCCTTCGCAAAACCGGGCGTTCTCGCATGTGGGAGGCGGGCGCGAAAAAATCGGGAACTCTTCCGCCGCCGGTTCCGTCCTCCTCCTGCCGGTTTGCCCGTTCTCGCATCTCCTGCGCTAATCCTGCCCAATCGCCCGTAAAGGCTTGCCCATGCCCTCCGTCATCCTATCGCCGGAGACAGCGGTGGTCGCCTCTCCGCCGTCCGCTCGCCCGCACCTGGACTATCTGGACGGCCTGCGCGCGCTGGCGGCGCTTCTTGTTCTGTTCTGCCATACGCTCCAGACGCCCTGGCCCTATATCTACGGCCGCACGCCGCCGCGCCTGCTGCACGCCACACTGGGAACCCGTTCGCCCTCGACTATCCGTTCTGGTCTATCGCGGTGGAGTGGCAGGTCTATTTTCTGTTCCCGCTCTTTGTCTGGCTGTGGCGGCGGCTGGGCGACGCCCGCGCCATCGCGCTGACGACGCTGCTCCCTTACGCCTCCCTTCTCGTCCTCCGCGATACGCATCTGGCGGCCTTGACCGTGCAGTATGTCGCCCTGTTCGCTCTCGGAATGCTGGCGGCCCGCATCGCCTTCGCGCCCTCCGGCGCGGTCGCCGCGCAGCGTGACCGTTTCCCCTGGCCCCTGGCGGCGGGAACGCTTGCGGCGCTGGTCGGCCTGCTGTGCCTGCGCTGGGGGCTAAGAGAGGCGTATGCCCACCTCCCTCTGCTCGATCTTCTTGTGGGCCTGTTCACGCTCTGCCTGCTGGCGGCTGCCGCGCGGCCCGGCCCCAATCGCCTGCGGAACGCATTGGCCTTGCGCCCTCTCGTCTTCGTCGGCACGTTTGCCTATAGCCTCTACCTTATCCACGCGCCCCTGCTGCAACTCCTCTGGCAGTACGCTATCCGGCCTCTGCGCGTCGGCGAGGTGACCGGGTTTGCGCTGCTCGCGAGCGCAGGCTGTCCTCTCGTCGTGGGCGCGGCCTACCTCTTCTTTCTCGGCTGTGAACGCCCCTTTCTCTCCAGATCGAGCGCCCGATAGGGAACGGACGCGCGCCCGCAACCGTCTTCATCGTTATAGACAGGATTGAATGGGCTGGAAACCGCCTGGCCGCGCGCTCTGTGCCGATCTGTGGCCTGCACTTGCGCGTGAGACGCGGTTTCTGATACAATCGAAGAGCAGCCGATCTCTGGCTGTCGCGAACGGGGGCGCTTTCATGTTCCTTCAACAGACCGCACTTGCAAAACGTCTCGACCGGTATGGTTGGGAAAAAGTCGAGACCAGGTACGAAGACCTGGAATGGTGGGCCGATGAGGTCTGGGTACTGCAATCTATCTGGTCGCCTCAAGAGTGCCGCCTCTATCTAACGTTCATCGTGGATCCGCTCTTTGAAGGCCCGCGCCAGAAGGGGCAGGCCGTGTGGAGCGTCGAGGCGTCGTTGGGACAGCCGGCGCATCATGGGCAAGTCAGTCTCGACTTTAGCGCGGGTTGGCAGGAGCGAATCCCGGCCTTTTTTGCAGGGTTAGACATGCTGCGGGACGAATGGCAGGCGGCGTATACTCAGGCAAGCGCATCTCTACAGGCAGATTGACGACAGGCGCGGGAGTGAGCAGAGCGGGATGACGCAACGGGAAAACAGGAATCGGGAGCAGGCTTCGCTAGAGGGGGCGCGGGCCGTGTCCCCGGAGACGCGCAAGCGAAAGCGGGGCGCGGCGGCGCTGTCTATCGCCTCGAACTCCCTGCTGGTGCTGCTCAAACTCGTCGTCGGGTTCTGGAGCGGGTCGGTCAGCGTGCTGTCCGAGGCCATTCACTCGCTCACCGATCTGGTCGCCTCCGCCATCGCCTTCGTCTCCGTGCGCGCCTCCGACGCGCCCCCGGATGAGGAACACCCCTACGGACACGGCAAGGCCGAAAGCATCTCCGGCCTGCTGGAAAGCCTGCTCATCTTCGGGGCGGCGGTCTATATCGTCTGGGAATCGGTGGCAAAGCTGCGCGATCCCGCCGGACACGCGCCGAAAGTGGACATGGGCCTGGCCGTCATGGGGGTTTCCGCGCTCGCCAATGTCTTTCTGTCCGGCTACCTGCATCG
>DASRGL010000357.1:0-18716 GCA_035651115.1 Chthonomonadaceae bacterium | reverse complement strand
AGCTTCCATTTGCGCGCTGTCGGAATCAGCTGCGCCCGTAGCTCGTCATCCGGTGCGTGCAGCGACAGAGCCAGCGTGATGGGCAGGTCTTCCTTTGCCAGCGCGCGGATGCCCGGCACGACGCCGACGGTTGACACGGTCAGATTACGCAGCGACAGCCCGACCTCGTTCCCCAGCAGGCGCAGGCTCTTGACGACGGCCTCATAGTTCCAGAGCGGCTCGCCCATGCCCATGTAGACCGCGTGCGAGATGCGCCGCGCGCTCTCGGACTGCATCAAGAGCAACTGCCCGACGATCTCGCCCGCCGTCAGGTTGCGCGCCAGCCCGCCCTGCGCCGTCGCGCAGAACGTACACCCGGCAGGGCAGCCGACCTGCGTGGAGAGACAGACGGAGACGCGATCCGGGTAGGGCAGGTAGACGCTCTCGACCGTCTCCCCGTCCGCCAGTTCGACCAGGTACTTGATCGTCTCGTCCGGCGACACGTCCTTATGCGCCGCCTTCAGCGCGCCGACCGTATAGGACTCGGCCAGGCGCGCGCGCAGGTCGCGCGGCAGATCGGTCATCGCCTCGAAGGAGGTCGCGCCGCGCTTGTAGATCCAGGTCGCCAGTTGCCGCCCGCGATAGGCGGGCTGCCCGGCTTCTTGCACGACCGCTTCTAACTCTTGAGTCGTTAATCCTGACAGATGTTGCATGAAATTACGAGTTATTTCCTAAATCTGGCTTTTCAGTCGTTGACTCCGCCCCGTTTTTCCCCGGCTCGGCGGCAGGCGGGAAGGGAACGCGCGCATAGATGTCGGCCAGCCTCAGCGTGCAGCCGATGCTCTCCAGAGGGACCGCGCTCTCCAGTCCGACGACCGCCGTATAGAGCCACCCGTTCGCCTGGCGGCTATAGGCTTCCACGACGGGACTCTGGTGCGAAACCAGCACATAAGTTTGCAGCGAATCGAGCGTCTGATAGCACAGCCACTTCTCGCCTTTATCCGCCTGGAGCGTCGAATCAGAGAGGACTTCGACAATCAGCGTCGGATTTAGCAGCGAGCGCATCCCTGCAAGCATCTCGTATCGGGGTTCTTCACAGGTCACGATGACATATGGATAGTAGTATTTGTTACACGCAGGAACGCGCACGCGTAGATCGCTTGGGAAGCCTTGACAGGGCTTTCCCTTTAGTTGTACGCTCAGAGTTCCTATGATGTCGAACACGATGGCGTTGTGTTCCGGGCTGGCTCCCGCCCTTGCCATCAGCACGCCGCCATGATACTCGCTCTTGGTCTCGGCGTGGCGCTCCCGCTCCAGATACTCCTGCGGCGTCAGGCGGCGCGGTTCTGTTGTTGGGTACGCGACCACGATGACACTCCTTACTGTTGTCGCATCAGGCATCGCATTTGTGGGACGACAGGCAAATGCTAACGCTTGCCTGCGCTATCATTATACATCATACGGCGTAAAAGCGTCTGCGACAGGTGCAGGAAGAGGAGCCTATCGCGTGACCAGGAAGCATAGCTCCGTCGAGAAGACAAACCTCTGTATCGTCCAGCGTTCGGCCTGGGCCATCGTGTGGAAATGGGCCTCGTAGTGGGCGAGCATCTGCTTGCCGCGCCCGCCGAGGCTCTGCGTAGGGAAGGAGACGAGGAGAAAGCGGGCATTCAGCGCTCTGAGCAGTGTCAAACCGGCGGTCTTGTCTATCTGCTCCAGCGGGGGAAGAACCTTCAAAACGAGGGCCAGGTCTACCGCCTGCATGGGCGGAGCGCCGATCACGTCACAGGCTGCGGCGCGGCCCTGCGCGCCCGCCAGCGCAAAGAAACTGTTCAGGAAGTCGGCCATGTCTTCAAAAAGGTCGCAGGCCGTGTAGGTCGCGTCGGAGGCGAGCGGCATCCAGGGAAGAGCCAGCGGGTTCAGGCCGCAGGCCACATCGAGGACGGAACGGATAGGAGGCAGGGTCGCGAAAATCGTTGTGTAGAAGTCGTCCAGAATGGGCAGGCGTTCGCGGGTCGAGGCGTGATGGTTCATCACATGCAGACAGGCGGCGCGGAAAGCCTCCGCACCCTCCGCTTTGGCAGCCGTCAGCGTCTCCAGCCACTCCGCATAGCGCCTCTTACCGCCGAGATAGGCTCCCGCGACCTGATGCAGCTTGTTGCGTGTCGCCTGCTCGGCCTCCTTGAAAGTGCGCCGCGCGGCCAGTTCGCGCTGCCCGATGCGGCGTATCAGGGCCGGGCAGACCGCCCGGTACTTCGGACTCGCGCGCACCGCAAGGACCAACTGTTCCAGCGCCTCGGAAGCCGCCTCGCTCATGCGCCGCTCCGAATCAGGCCCATCAGCCGCGCCATGAAGCGCAGGTTGTGGATGGTCGCCAGGCGGAAGAAGAGCGTGTCGCCGCACTTGTGTAGATGGCGCAGGTAGCCGACGGCGTATTTGTGACAGGTGTGGCAGTCGCAGCCGGGAAAAATGGGCGTGTCGGCTTTGATGTGCCTGTCGTCGTCAATGTAGAGGGTAGTAAACCAGTCGCCCTGCAAGCGGAAATGCGTTTCGGTTGGATCGGACGTGAAGGCATAGAGACGGCCGGCGCGCGCGTCCCGCGTCGGCAGGGCGCTGTCGAAGAGGGCATATCCCAGGCGGGCGCACTCCACCACGCTTTCAGGATGGCCCACGCCGAGCGCGTGCATCGGAAACTCTGCCGGAATGAGGGCGCGCATCGCCGCCAGCATCTCCCGCAGCAGCCTGCCGCCGCTATCCAGCGGCCAGCCGCCGTACCCGAACCCGTCGAAACCTATCTCCAGCAGCGCCTCCGCGCACTGCCGCCGCAATGCTATCTCCCCACCGCCCTGCGCCACGCCGAACAGCAGAGGCCGCCGCGCCTCCCTCGCCCTCCTCTGCTGCAACTGTCTCTGGAACTCCTCTTTACAGCGTTTGGCCCATTTGACCGTGCGCGCCACGGACGCCTGCTGCTCCGCGAACGGCGCATCCACGTGCGTGCAGTCGTCCAGGCAGATGACGATGTCCGTGCCGTAGGCCAACTGCAACTGTACGCTCTTTTCCGGGGTCAACTGGAACTTGCGGTCGGAGCCTTCCGGTTGGAACGTGATGCCCTGATCGCCGATCTTGCCGAACTTCGGGTTCTGCCGGATGAGCGAATAGGCTTGAAATCCGCCGGAGTCCGTCACAATGGGGTGCGGCCAATCGGCCATCTTGTGCAGCCCGCCGAGCGCCTGGATGGTGGAGGAACCGGGTTTCTGCATCAAGTGGAAGACGTTCATCACGACCGCCTGCACGCCTGCGGCCTCTAAATCCGACGAGTCCACCGCGCGCACGACGCCCAGGGTCGCGTCCGGCAGGAAGGCAGGCAGCGCGATCTCGCCATGCGCGAGGGAGAGGGAGTCAGGCATCGGCCTCCTCCTCAGCAACCTCCCCCCTGCCCCCTCCTTCGTAAGGAGGGGGAGCATTCAACACTCCCCCTCCTTCGTAAGGAGGGGGAGTGTTGAGTTCTCCCCTCTCCCGCAGCGTGGGAGAGGGGCTGGGGGTGAGGGTTTCACGGGGTGGGGTCTTCCCGGCGATGACGAAGATATACTCGCCTTTCGCCTTCTCCCCAGAAACCGCTGACCGCAACTCCGAAAGCCGCCCGCGCAGTACCTTCTCGAACCGCTTGGTCAGGTCGTTGGCGAGGGCGGCAGGCCGGTCGCCGTAGACCGCCAGCGCGTCCTCCAGAAAGGCGTCCAGGCGGTAAGGGCTTTCGTAAAAAATCAGCGTGTGCGGCGAATCCCGATCCACCTCGAAGAAGCGGCGGCGCGGGCCGGACTTGCGCGGCGGAAACCCGCGAAACGTGAAGCTATGCACCGGCAGGCCGGACAGCACCAGCGCCATGATCAGCGCGGTCGGGCCGGGGGCCATTGTCACCGCGATCTCTGCGGCCAGCGCCTTGCGCACCAGCGTAAAACCGGGGTCGGAGATGCCTGGCGTCCCCGCATTCGTCACGACGGCGACCGACTTGCCTTCCGCCAGCAGCGCCAGGATTCGTTCGCTGGCGCGCTCTTCGTTATGTTCATGGTACGAAATCTGGGGCTTCTGTATGCCGAAGTGCTTGAGGAGCAGGCCCGTCTTGCGGGTGTCTTCGCTGGCGATGAGATCGGCGGCGCGAAGTGTGTCCAGCGCCCGGAGAGTGATGTCGTTGAGATTGCCTATCGGCGTGGCGACTAAAGTCAGCATAAAAGCGATTTGAAAATGAATCCTCCCGGAACGCCATGCGGCGTTCCGGGAGGATTTCCATCTATTTCTTCTTGATGGCTTTGACGGCCTCGACGATGTGCCGCGCGCTGATGCCCGCCGCATCGAGCAGTTCGTCGGGCTTGCCGGAGCCGGGCATGTCCTTGACCCCCAGGCGCGTCACGTTCGGATGCGGCCCGGACGGCCCGCCGAAGACTTCGAGAACGGCATCGCCGAGTCCGCCCTCCGGCCAGTGGTCTTCGACCACAATGAGGTTGCCCTGGCACTGCTGGGCCGCCTGCATGAGCGTCGCGGCGTCAATGGGCTTGACCGAGTAGAGATCAATGACGCGGATGGCGATTCCCTCATTCTTGAGCGCATCGCAGGCTTTCAGCGCCTCGTGCAGCGTCACGCCCGCCCCGATGACTGCCGCCACGTCGTTGTCCGACCGCCGCAGGACTTTGCTGCCGCCGATGGGGAAGCTCTCGTCCGGGCCGTAGAGGACAGGAGTCTTCTCGCGGGTCGTCCGCATGTAACAGATGCCCGTGCGCGTCGCCATCTGCGCCGTCAGGTGCGCGGTCGTGGTGGCGCAGGAGGGATAGAGAACCGTGCTGCCAAAGACGGCGCGCATCATGGAGAGGTCTTCCAGCGCCATCTGCGACGGGCCATCTTCGCCGATAGAGACGCCCGCGTGCGAGCCGACGAGCCGGAGATTGGCGCGGGAGATGGCCGCCATGCGAATCTGGTCGTAGGCGCGGGCAAAGAAGGCCGCGAAAGTCGAGGCGAACGGAATCTTCTGCATCACCTGCAGGCCGACCGCCGCGCTGACCAACTGCTGCTCCGCGATAAAGATTTCAAAGAACCGCTCCGGGTACGCCTTCTTGAACTTGTCCGAGAAGGTGGAGTTGCTGACCTCGCCATCGAGCGCGACGACCGTCGGCTTGGCCGCGCCAAGCGCCTTCAGCGCGTCGCCGTAGGCTTCGCGGGTCGCCACTCTGGAGCCGACTTCGTACTGCGGCGGCTGGAACGTGGACGGCGTGCCGAGATCAGCAGGAGCGCCTTCGCGCGGCGGCTGCGGCGTGACGATGAGATCGCACTTCGGATTGCCGAGTTCGGCCAATGCCTTCTGCGCCTCCTCCGGCGGCAGCGCCTTGCCGTGCCAGCCCTCCTGGTCGGCCAGGAAGGAGACGCCCGCGCCCTTCTGCGTCTTCGCGATGATGCAGACCGGCGTATCTTTGACGTTCAGGGCTTCGCGATACGCTGCGTCAATCGCGGCGACATCGTGACCGTCTATCGTGATGGCGTGCCAGCCGAACGCGCGGACGCGCTGCGCGTAGATCTCGCCGTGCCACTCCAGCATGGTCGGGCCGCGCTGTCCCAGGCGGTTCATGTCCAGAAGAGCGATGACGTTGTCCAGCTTGTAGTAGCCGCCCAGCTCGAAGGCTTCCCACACGCTGCCCTCGGCCATCTCGCTGTCGCCGAGAACGACCCAGACGCGGAACGGCAGCTTGTCCAGATACTTGCCGCTCAGCCCCATGCCGACGCCGGTAGGAAGCCCCTGGCCGAGCGAGCCGGTCGCCACGTCTACCCAGGGCAGGCCGTTCGGCGCGGGAACCGGGTGGCCCTCGATGCGGCTGCCAAACTTGCGCAGGGACATCAGTTCGTCGTCGGAGATGGCTCCCGCCGCTTTGTAGAGCGAGTAGAGCAGGGGCGCGGCATGGCCCTTCGAGAAGATAAGCCGGTCGTTGCGCAGGTTGTGCGGGTCGCTGAAATCGTAGTGCAGGTAGTCGGCCAGCAGCACGGCCATGAGATCGGCGGCGGACATGCTGGAGGTGGGATGGCCGGAACCGGCGGCGGTGGTGCATCGGATGCTATCGGCGCGGAGTTGGGTCGCAAGGTCTTTCCAGAGCTGTGGCGAATGTGCCATGTGGTTACTCCTCATGGTGGGCGTGGGGCGTCAGGCGTTGGGCATCGGGAACTCCGCCCGCGCGGCACGAACCCCGGTAATTCTATGGTGATGGCTTCCCATTGTAGCCGAAAACCGGGCGCGAATTCAACCGAAGCGCGCTCTAAACGCCTAACGTTCCTCTTGACGGGAATGTTCCCTCTACGTTATAGTTGGGTCTGTGCGCGCCCGCCATTAGACCGGGCGCAAGATCGCAGCGAGGGAAGGGAGATGGGGCGATGCCGCTGACACTATCGGCAGGACTGGTGGATGACATCGTTTTGCAGCGCGATGCGCAGGATCGCGCCAACGTCACCGTGCGCGGGGCCGCGCCGCCGGAAGCGGAAGGGGCCGTCGTTGTGACCGTGCTGCGGCAGGGGTTTCCTCTGCCAGAGTGGGAGGAGAGAGCGGCCGGGCAGGCGGAGCGGGGCGCATGGACGGCGACTTTGAGCGGGCTGCCGGTGGGCGGGCCGTACACGCTCACCTTTGCGCTGGCCGGGCAGCCAGAGAGCGGCGTTACCGTGCGGGGCGTGCTGGTCGGCGACCTCTGGGCGCTGGCCGGGCAGAGCAACATGGAGGGCGTCGGCGATCTGGTGGACGTGGAGCCGCCTTCGCCGTTCGTGCATCTGCTCGACATGGCGGATCGCTGGCGGGTGGCGGAGGAGCCGCTGCACTGGCTCTGCGACTCGCCCGACTCCTGTCACTGCGAAGTGACCGGAGAGGAGCAGAAGCGGCTCCAGCAGGAGACGCGGCAGACGCGCACGAAGGGCGCGGGCCTCGGCCTGCCCTTCGCGAAGGCGATGGTGGAGGCGACCGGCGTTCCCATCGGCCTGCTGGCCTGCGCGCACGGCGGGACCTCGATGCAGCAGTGGAACCCGGAACTGAAGGGACTGGGCGGCGGCTCGCTCTACGGCTCGATGCTGGGCCGCGTGAAACGGGCGGGCGGCAAAGTGCGGGGCGTGCTGTGGTATCAGGGCGAGTCGGACGCCAACCCGAACGATGTCCCGCTCTTTCACGAGCGGTTCAAGGCGCTGGTGGCGAACGTGCGCGAGGACTTCGGCGATCCGAACCTGCCCTTCTACACGGTGCAGATCGGGCGCTTCGTCTTCCTGCCCGCGCCCGGCGAGGAGTGGACAGACCCGGCCAGCTGGAACGGCATTCAGGAGCAGCAGCGCCGTCTCGCCGCCGAGATCCCCTATTCCGGCGTCGCGCCCGCCGTGGACCTGGAACTCGACGACCTGATCCACATCGGCACGCAGGGCTTGAAGCGGCTGGGGAGACGGCTGGCGCGCATCGCGCTGCACGGCCTGCGCGGGGAATCCGGCCCGCCGCCCGGCCCGCGCCTGAGTTCCGTCACCAACGAGGGAGGCTGCCTGCGCGTCCGCTTTGACGGCGTGGCGGCTGCCGGTTTTCCACCGTCGCTGCGCGTCACCGGGTTCTCGCTGCACGACGAGAACGGCAAGCCCGTGCCGTACATCTACAAGGCAATGGTAGACCCCGCGCAGCCGACCGACATTCTACTATGGCTGATCGGTCCGGTGGGGCAGAACTGGTCGCTTCAGTACGGCTACGGTTTCGATCCGGCCTGCACCCTGACCGACGCCGATGATATGGCCGTCCCCGTCTTCGGCCCCATCTCCCTATGAGCCTTACCAAAACGCGACGCGGGAAGGCCCTCCGCCATGACGCCGGGGGATGAAAGCGTCGCAATCGCAACCGCGAAGCCCCGTGCCTTTAGGCAGGGGAGTAGTCACTTTGTGGGTGAAGCAGGAGTGGCAGGCGGGTTCGCGGGTGGGGGGGAGGCTGCGGTCTCCCCTTCGCCCTCCTCTTCCTCTTCTTCGATGGGCTTGCTGCCCTTGATTTTGCCCGTGCTTTGCAGCGTCTCCGCGCCCTCTTTCGTGCTGATGGTCACGTTGCTTTCGAAGTCCATCACGCTCCCCTCCGTGTCGCTCATGTGTACCGGCGCGAAGAGAACGAGGACTTCCTTCTTCCCGTCATATTCGGCGTGTTCGGCAGTGACGGTGCGCTCGACCTCTTTCCCATCCCGCAGAAACTTCTGCTTGAAGATCAGGTTGCCGCGCAGGATGACGAACTTTTTGCGGTAGTAGTTTTCCAGCCGGTCGCAGGTGGCCGTGCCGCCGCGCCGCCGCGCCTGGCTGGCGTCCTCCTGTCTGTTCTCTTCCGCAGGGGCCGTCTTGTCGGGGACTTCTATCGGCGCGAGGCCGACCGTGCTTTTGCCCGCAGGCGCGGCGGGGGCGTTCGGCGCAGGCGGGGCCGCCCCTTCCTTCGGCTTGAGGATCAGCACGACGTTGCCGGTTAGAATGGCAAGTTTCTTCTCCTTGCTGTTATCCACATGCGCCCTTTCCGCCGTGACGCGATGTTTCGGGTCTTCCATGACGAGATTGCCCTCGACATCCAGAAGCTTTTTTCTGTCATCATAGCGGGCTGTCGCGCCGGTCACCGTCGTGTCGCCCTCGACATACCGGAAGTTGTGCCAGGTGTCAATGCCGGTCGCATCGTCGTGCTTCCAGTCTTCCCCCCAGAAGTCCGCCATTTTCTTTTTGCCCGCCGTGTCCGTGGGCGCTTTGGATGATGCTTTGGGCGGCTGATTCTGGCGCGCGGCGGCGTTCAGCGTCCAGCCGGAGATAGCGGCGCAGAGCGCGACAGCCCCGGTGAGCGCAGGAGCAAGCCGGAAGAGGCGGTTTCGAGAGGCTGACATCACGATTTCCTCCAGAAAGGCGGGCTGCATGGCTGGCCCTGGCAGCATAGGTCTGCCAGGATTTTGCGTCCGAAGGACGCCTGGCCGCAGGCCATCGAGACGGGTACTGAAAGTACCCGAACAGACTAACGCAGCGTGGGAAGAGTCTCTTCTTCTATACGGATTTGGCCGTGAACACGGTTCGCGGTCAGCACGCGGCGCTTGAGGTCTACCGTCAGCCCTTCCCAGGTAAACGGCATCCCGCGATATGTGCCGGTCGCCGTCTCCGGGCAGCGCAGCACCTGATCTTTGAGCGACCAGAACAGCCGCTCCGCCTGCATGACGCCGCCTTTGAATGCGCCGCGCACCCCGCCGAGGCATTCGACCGTGCGTTCGGCAGGATCATAGCGCACCCGATGGGCCTGCACCTGCACGCCCTTGAGGTCTACCGTCGCGCCCTGATCGCAGATGACGCGCCGCTCGGTGCGGTGCGTGCGCCTGCTGATCATCTCCAGGAGGACGAGCGAGTTCGAGCGCAGGCGATCTCCGGCCTGCGTCTGGAACTCTACGCCGCCCTGCAACTTGAACTGCCACTGCACGTCATAGAGAGGAGCGATCTCGGCGGGCGGCGGTTCCAGCGCACCGAGGGCGTAGAGGCCGTTGTTTGCGCGGAAGGTGGCAGCGGGCGGGTCGTCGGGCGAGTCCGGGGCGGCGGTCGGAGCCAGGTTGGGGCTGCCCGCCGCGAAGCGGGGCGCGGGCGATTCGGTGGCGGAAGCGGGCGTCACCGGCGGAATGGCCGCGCCGGTCGGCGGCGCGGCGTAGAGTTTGCCCTTGCGGATGTCGGTAAGCGTGGCGCGCTGCAGATTGGCGAGCGAGGAACCTGGCAGGCGTTCCAGATCAATGCGGCCGGCCCAGAGCGACCAGGTCTTGTGTCCGTTGACGTAGCTGGTGAAGGGAGCGCCTTCCAGCCGCACTGTCACCTGCGGGCCGACGCTGTCGAGGCCGGGGGCGACCGGAAGGGTCACGGACCCGGCCCAGCGGTAGGCGAAGTAGAGTCCGGCGGAGAGTCCCAGCAGGGCCGTCCAGCCGAGCGCCCGAACGAAGCGGCGGGGGGGACGACGGGGTGGCGCGTTCATACGGCGGGCCTGCGTTCCTACTGCGGGCAGCCGCCCGGCGGAGGCGGCGGGGCCGCGTTGGCGTTCATCAACTGGACATCGGCGGGCAGCGGGATCGTCGTGGCCTGCAGTGCCGGGAGCGGCAGGCTGCACTGGACGCCCGTCAGTGGATTAACCGCATAGGTGCGGATCGTGTTCGTCCGGTCGGGATAGAAGAGGATGTTCAGCCATTTGGTCGCGTCGGGCGAAGAGACGGTAAAGCCGGTGGCCGTCAGCGGCACGTTCGGCTGCGTGAACTTCCCGTCGGCCCCGGTTGTCGTGGACAAGTTCGTGCCGGTGATTCGCACGATCGCGCCCGGCACCGGGTCTCCCGTCACCGAGTCGACCACTTTGCCGGTCACGGTCGCAGTCGTGCCGCCCCCGCCGCCTCCATTTCCCCCACCTCCGCCGCCTCCCCCGCCGCCACAGCCGGAGAGGGCGAGGAAGACGCACAGACTTAGCAGCAGCGCCAGAGAGTTCAGAAAGCGAGGGAGGAGCCTGTGTACCCGTTGCCTCATGAAAACCTTCCTCCAAAGAGCGGTCGTTGTGCGGGGGGGCGCGACTCGCGAGTGTGGGGTGATTCGCGCTATTATACACGGCCTGCGCGTTACGCGCAAGCCTTTTTTGTCCTGGCATAAGGCTAGACGGCGATGACGCCGTGGGCGATCGGCCAGTGGACGGACTCGTAGACGGCTTGCAGCGAACAGCAGCGCGGCTGATACGGTTCTCGCTGCCCTCGACTGAGGTTGATGACCCCCTGCCCGGCTTCCACCAGGCGGGGAACAAGATAGGTTCCGACATGGCCGCTCCCGCCGATGATGACCACACGCATCGTCCGCCTCCTTATCCCATCACGGCGGCGCGGATGGCCTTGAGATTGGCGTCGGAAGAGGCGGGCGGCGTGGGAACCGCGCAGCCCGGCGCGACGATGAAGCCGTGTCCCCGCGCTGCCGCTATCGCCTCGCGCGCCTGGCGGGTGATCTCTTCCGGCGCGGCCTGCCCGAACGTCGTCTCGTCCACGCCCGCCATCAGGCACGCCTGCGTCTTCGCGCCTATCTCCTGAATGCTCGGATTTCCGGCCAGCCGGTCGCTCCAACTGTAGATGTGGAAACCCCGCAGACCGAGGATGAGATCGGGATAGATGCCTGTGCCGTGATGATGCACGACGTTGGTGGTCGCGCCTGCGGCGGCATCGAGTACCTGCTGATCGTAGGCCAGGAAGTGCTGGCGGTACTCCTGGGCGTCCATCGTGTCGGAGGCGGCCCCGGCGATGGCGAGATAGATGCCGTCCGCGCCGTTGGCGATCAGCGCCTTCGCATAGTGAGCGAGCGAGGCGGCGATCTGTCTCAACCCGGCATGAACCGCATCGGGATCGGAACGCAGGAACTCCAGCGTGCGATTGCCGCAGACGTGCTGGGCCGTCGCGTAGGCGCTGAAGATCGTATCCACGACGGGTGCATCGTCCCCGCGACCGGCGAGGATCTGCCGGATGGTCGCCAACTGCGCCCCGAAGTGGCCGCTCACGCCGTCCAGGACCGGAAGTCGTTTCCAGTCGGCGAGCGTCTGCACTTGCGGCAGATCGGGCGGCATCTCGTAGGGGATGTCGTGCATGACTTTGAACAGGTCGGGATCGTAGCGGTGATAGAAGTCGAGTTCGGCGCGCGCCATGCCTTCTCCGGCAGGCGGATCGAGATGGAAATGGTACCAGAGGCTATACGGGGTGCGATCTACCGGCTTGCCTGCGCACGCGGCCGCGATGCGTTCACGCTTTGTCATGTGTCCGTTCCTCCTTCCGATGACACTACACTAAAAAACGAGAGCTACAAGCTCTCTACCGTTACCAGGCCGCCCTCAGCAAATTGCGCGACGAGTTCATTCCCGTCCAGCCATGCCGTGCCGAGCAGAGGACGCCTCCCTGTCGCTAGAATGCGCACATCGCGTTCGATTCCATAAGCAGTATAACATTAGGGGCGTGCCATTGCAACACAAGCGTGCAGAAAGAAGCAGGCAGAAGGAAGCGTTCACTAATGGCGGAAGAAGCATCCAGGGGCGAACGGGAGCGCGCCTTCGAGGCGCTGGCGGCGGAGGCGCAGGCGTGCGGGCGGTGTCCGCGCCTGGCGGAGCGGGTGGCAGTGCTGAGCCGGGCCAACGGCAGCCTGACGCCGCGCGTCGTCTTTGTGGCGGAGGCTCCGGGGCGCAGGGGCGGCGACCGCACGCGCGTTCCGATGCAGGGGGATGCGTCCGGGCGGCACTTTCGCTGGCTGATGGAACAGGCCGAACTGCGACTCGAAGACGTGTTCATCACCAACGCGGCGCTGTGCAATCCGCGCACGGCGACGGGCGCGAACGATAAGCCAACTGCTGCCGAGATCGCCAACTGCTCTGGCTTCCTGCGCCGCCAACTCGATCTGCTGCGCCCGGAACTGGTCGTCAGCGTGGGCGCGACGGCGCTGGACGCGCTGAACCGGCTGGAACCGCATGGCTTGCGCCTGGCGGAAGACGTGGGGCGCTGCGTGGCCTGGCGGGGAACCCGGCTGATCCCGGTCTACCATCCCAGTCCGCAGGTGGTCATCTCGCGGCGGTCGCTGGCAGAGCAGGCCGCCGACTGGCAGGCCATTCGCCGGGCGCTGGATGGAAAGCGGGAGGGAGTTAACGCCTCGCGGGCGTGACGGGAGAGAGAGCGGCCTCAATGCCCGCTTCGGTCAGGCGTTGTCGGGCGGCTTCGGCGCGGGCGCGGTTCCGGTAGATACCCTGCTGCACGCGATAGAGCGGCTGCCCGTCCGGCCCGGTATACTGCCGGATGTAGGTGCGGACGCCTTTATCGCGCGCGGCCTGCGCGACCTCATCGGCCTTCTCGCGGGTGGAGAAGATGCCAAGCTGCACCCGGTAGCGCCTGGAGTCGGAAGCCGAGGAGGTATCCGCGCGACTGCTGCTCGTCGTTCCTGTGTCCGTGCCGGGCGCGGCCTCGGTCGCGCCGCCCGTCTCAGGGCGGGCGGACGTGTCCGGCGTGGCGGAGGGACTGCTATCGCCGTCCGGCTGCGCGGGCGTCTGGATCGCGCCGGTGTCCGGGGTCGGATTCGTGCGGTGACGGCGAGCGCGGCGCGGCGCGGCGGGCGCGTTCTCGGTCAGCGTGTCGGGCGCTATGGCGATAAACGGATTTCGCTCCGAGGAGGCAGAGGGTTCGGTAGCGCGGTCGCTCTGGCGCGGGCTGTCCGGCGAGTCGGGCTGCTGCACGCCGGAGTTGTTGGAGTCCAGCGGCTCGATCACGGGGCCGGGGGTATCCGTGTTCGGTTTGGGCGGCGCAGCGGGCGCAGGGGTGGTTGTCGTGGGCGGGGTGGAGACAGGCGGCGCGGTGACGGCATTCGTCGGGGTGGGCGCGCTATTGGAGGCGGTTTCCACGCTTGTGTCGCGGGCCTCCTCCGGCTTCTGGTTGCCCGGCAGCAGTCGGGCCAGCACGAAGAAGCCGAGCGCGAAGCTCAGCGTCGCCAGCCCGCACATCACCAGAAAACCTTTCAGCAGGCCCATGCCGCCGCTTCGGGCGCGGCTGGATGAAGAATAGCTCCCACGATTTCTGACCCCCATCGTTCCCTCTCCTTCCGAACTGCGTACAGTCTACCTATTTGCATTCCTCCTGTCAAGCCGGGTATCTCTTCTTCAGACCGAACAAGCGCGCCACCGTCTCTCCTCCTGAAAAGCGGGCAAGTTTCTCCGCAACGCATGGGGCGCTCTCCTTGCCCGTTCTTTCCAAAGAAACTAGCAGAACTCGCTACCTGCCCTGTTCGGTCATACCCAGCGACTCACACAGGCGTCGGAGATCATGGGGAGGCTTGCTGCACCTTTTGAAGCAGGTTCGTGACCGCCGTCATCCGCTCCTTGAGTAAGGTCTTGGCCTCATGGCTCTCCGCGCGGTAGATCTCGGAGTGCAGCGATTGAATTTCCGCATCCAGCAGTTGCACCAGGATGGCGCGCTCTTCCTCGGTTAAGACGATCTCCATAGCCTTCCTCCTCGCTTTCTCTCAAAGCCCCGCCCTCCGGCGCGGCGCTCTCCGCATCGTAAACGCAGGGTACGGGTGAAGGCGTCGCCGGGCCAGGCCGAGCAGTCCGAGGCTGCCCAGGCCGAAGACCGCGAACGCCGAAGGTTCGGGGACGCCCGCAGGCAGTTCGGCGACAACAGTATAGTTCCAGAAACCGATATGGCCGCCGGTATTGGCGATCCAGCCCGGCACATCCTCTTCCACCAGGGTCGGCGAACCGTCGTAGAGTTCGATGGTGAAGTCGGCGAAGCCCTCGAACTGCGTGACATGCCACGACCAGGGCGGCGCGCCCGGCGCCAGATAGTCGCGATTGATTCCATCCGCGCCCGCCTGGATCGCAGCGACGACGATGCCTGCTCCGATGTCCGGCCCCTGCGCGATGAGCGCCTGCGCGTGGGCGATGTCTTGTGGCTCCTCTAGCGGCAGCACATAGGAGTCGGTGATCTGGGGCAGCCCCGGCCGGCCGGCGACCAGAAAATAGCGTGGATCGGCCTGGGCGGTCGCGGCAGCGGCAAGGCCCAGCAGAGTTCCCCATATCCACAGGCGTTTCATGGCTGTCTCCCCTCTGACGGCACGCGCGACATGCTTATCTTTGTCTGGTTATACGAGATTGCGCCTGCTAAAGTATGCGCTATCTTCGGTTTCGCGTTCTCACGGCCTGCTCTCCTCAGCAGAGAGCGCGCGCATAGAGCCTGGCCTGCGGCGTGAAGGGGACATCCGCATCGAGCGGGAAGATAGGCCGCGCACAGATCGTATGGCCGAGCGTCGGCAGGTTGGCCGAGGTCGCGCCCGGCAGGTCTACGTTGAAGTTCTTCTCCACCCAGGCATCGTACATGTGGTACTCGGTGTGCGGGGACTTGACCACGATCAGGTCGAAATCGCGCGGGTTCAGCCCGTTGGCGTAGTACATCGCTCTGTCGAACAGGCTCAGCGTGCGGCTGAAGACCACGACGGTGAAGTTGTCGAAGGTCAGCACGGCGGTCGGCCCGGCGTCCAGGCCGATCTGCGAGGTCTCCAGGCGCGCGCGTCCGTCCGAGAGGGAGCGCACGCGCGCCGTGATCGGCATCGGCGGGAAGCGTTCGGGGTCCAGCGCGCCGCCGAGCGTGACCGCGATCGTCGCGCCGACGCCCGCCCTGTGCGCAGCCGCCGCGGCGGCAGGGTCTACGATCTGCGCCAGCACGCGCTTGCGATAGCCGTGCTTGCGCAGTCCCTGAAGGATCAGGTTGGAGTCGCCGGTCGCGCCGGAGGAGGTCGCATCGGCGGCATCGGTGAAGACGACCGGCCCCTGCATGGTCGCCGCCTGCGCGATGGCGCGCTCCAGGGAGATCAGCTTGCCCTGCATCTGATGGCGCAGCGGCCAGAACTCCTCGGCGAGGCGCACCGCTTCGCGGGCGGCGGTCGCTTCCTGGCCGTCCGTTGCGACGAGAACCTGGCTGCACAGTTCCGGCACATCGGTGAACGGGTTGCCGATCATGATTCCGGCGGCAAGGGCCGTTCCGTCCCGTTCGAGGCGCTGCGCCTCGCGGATCAGATCGCCATAGCAGCCGGACTTGGTGACGAGTTCATCGCCGCGCACCAGCGCGGGAATGACGACGCGCGCGAGGACGGGCCGCAGGTTCTCCTGAAGCAGCCGCGCCAGGAACTCTGCCGCGCGGCGGCCTGTGTCGGCGAAGTCCACGTGGGGGTAGGTGTGGTAGATCGCCAGCCCGTTGATCTGGCGGAGCATCCGGTCGGTGAGGATGCCGTGCAGGTCGAGCGAGATGACCAGCGGCGTCCGGTCGCCGACGATACGCCGCGTCTCTGCGAGCAGGTAGCCTTCGGGATCGAGTTCCCCTGCGGCTCCCATCGCGCCGTGCATCGAAAAGTAGACGCCCTCGATTCCGGCCTTCGCGCCTTCCGACACCGTGTCGAGGACTTCCGCCGAGAGGCGCTGCCAGTCTGCTGCGGCCAGCAGCCCTGCCGACCCTGCGCGGGCGGAGATAGCAAAGATGGGTTCCATCCCGGCAGCGCGCAGCGCCAGCAGCGCGCCGCCGATAGCGGTGTTCAGCCCCTCCTGCGCCCGTATCTCCTCGCCGCGCGCGATGTGGAAATTCTCGTAGCGCGAAGGAACGGGATTGAAGGAGGAGATCTCCTGCATACACTCGACGATCAGGATACGAGGGCGGTCGGGCATGGCGTTTTCCTCCGCAGATGGCGCTAGATGCGGTCGAACTCCTTCTGGATTCAGGATACCCTATAACAGGGCTGGCTCGATGGCGAGAGGACGGCCATCGAGCCAGCGTTATGCTTTATCAAGTTCGCCGCCCCGGTCACCTGTTCCGGGGCGCAGACCGCAGGATCGTCAGGAGGGAGTTTGCGGCCCCGATGCGCGTATCCGCCTCCCCGGCTTCCAGATAGGGAGCGATCCGGGGCAGGTCAGAGGCGTCGGCCCACCGGCCCAGCATCAGAAGCGCCTGATACTTTCCCTCCTCATTGCCCTTCTCCGCATAGCGAAACAGTTCGGCCTTGCGCGCTTGCCGCTCTGCCGCAGGCCCGTGCAGATAGAGCGTGATGATATAGAAGAAGCGGTCGGGCGCGTCTTCCGGCTCCTGTTCGAGACGCTTCCGAAGGTGGGCCAGGGTCGTCGGCTGGAGTTTTTTGAGGAAACGCAGCGCGTAGGCGGTCACGGCGCGCATTCGGGCGTCCGGCAGGTCGAGCAGTTCCGCCAGATAGGTCTCGTCCTGGGGCCTGCCGGAGTTTGCCAGCACCCACCGCGCCAGGATACGCATGACCGGCTCGCCGCTCCGCGCCTGCTCGACAAAGGGCTTATCGCGCCCCGCATAGCCCAGTTTTGCCAGGGATTCCAGCGCGAATTCGGCGTGCAGCCCGTGCGTGTCCAGCGCAAAGTCGCGCACCTTCAGAACATACTTTTCCCGCTCGGCCCGGCTGCTCTCGGTGATCTGCGCCAGCACGCGCCAGGCCGCGACGCGCGTTTTCGGATCGGCGCTGGACTGCGCCGCCTCGTAAAGCGGGCGCACCTCCTGGGAATAGCCGTTCCAGACCAGCGCCTCCGCCGCGTGCATCCCCTGAATCGGGTCGCCGTGCAGCGCCGCCTGCAACACGCTCAGGGCGCGCTGCCGCAGCGCCTCTCTTTCCGCCGGAGAAGGCGCATCGCGTTCCTGTCCCTTTGTGCCGATTCCGGCTATCAGCAGGCTCGCCATCAGTCCCAGGCGGAGCCACTCCTTACTGAACTCAAAGCGCATTCACGCCCTCCTATCTCACGCTCTGGCTTTCGGCACAAGGCCCAGGCGGTCACAGAGCGCCCTGACCTTCTGCATATCCTCCTCGGTGCAGCTCTCCTCCGGCGGGCGCACATAGCGTTGCGCCACCCCGAAAACCTCCAGGAACGCGCGCCAGTAGGCCGGGAAGGAGCGCGGCCCGGCGAGGCAAAGATCGAAGACGGGCTTCTCGTAATGCGCGACGATGCCGCGCGCCTCCTCCAGATCGTTCTTCTGGACGGCCTGCCAGAACCGCACCGTGACCTCCGGCGCGAACGTGATGAAAAAGCTGAAGAACGCCGGAGAGCCATACGGCTGCGCCAGCAGATAGCGCCGCTTCTGGCCGCCGCAGAAGATGGCGAGCCGCTTGCCGAACCGCTTCTGGATGTCCACGTAGTAGGCGTCGCTGCCGTCCTCTTTCATGCTGACAATGGCGGGTATCTCGATAAGCCGCTCGATCAGCGCGGGCCTGGGATCGCCCTGCAAGACGAGCGGCAGCCGGGTCGCCTCTGCGAGTTTGCGGAAATGCGTCACATAGCCGTCTTCCGAACCGCCGGGCAGCAGCACTTGCAGCGCATCCGCCCCGACCTGCTCGGCGTAGCGCGCGTAGTCTACGGCCTGCCCCGTCCACCAGGGGCCGGTCGTGGCGATGACTACCCCCCTGCCGCCGACCACCTCGACGAGAACGCGCGTCAACTGCTTGATCTCGTCGTAGCTCAACATCGCGTACTGGCTGTTGCCCGCCGTCAGTTCGTAGACGCCGACGCCGTTCGCGAGGCCGAGGTTGACCATGTTGCGCACGCCGTTATAGTCCACCGCAAAATCGCGCGTGAAGGGCGTCGGGACGGTGAGGATGGGGCCAAGCACACGCTGCTTGAAGGCTTCCGGGCTGAAACGCGGGCGCGCGGCTTGCTCCATCGTGCGCGCCTCTCCGAGCGTCCGCAGCGGAGTCGCTGCCAGGCCCGCGCCCGCCAGCCCGGTCAGGAACGCGCGCCGCGAGAGTTGGGTTGAATCGTTCATCCTTATTTCTCCGGGGAGACCTTCGCCTCGACCCGCTCGATCAGCAGGCCCGCCGGGTCGGTCTGCAAGGCGGTGGAGCGAATCCGCAGGTAGCAGACGCCCAGGCTGTCGCGCGATTGCGGCAGCATGGCAACAGGGCGGCCATCCACCAGCAGGCGGCACGTGCGCTTGCGCCCATCCCACCGAAACGCCAGATCGTGCCAGCGCCCCGGAACGAGCGCTCCCCCGCCCGGCAGCGCGCCGTTCGCGCCCAGCTCGCAGTTAAACAGGTTGTTGAAGCGATCCAGATCGTCGAATGGAACGGAGAAGTGGTCGGTGAGTCCGATCAAGGCCCCGGCGAAACCGGGCTGGAGTTGCAGACGCAGTTTCAGCGTGCCGGAGACGCCTGCCGGGAAGTTCCAGACCGCTCCG
>DASRGL010000356.1:0-11542 GCA_035651115.1 Chthonomonadaceae bacterium | reverse complement strand
AGACCCGCCGTTCGACACGGGCGCGGACTTCTCCTTCACCACGACCATTCCCGACAGCGACGAGACGTTCGTCAAGGAGCCGAGCGTCATCGAGCAGAAGGCGTATCGCGACACCTGGGGCAAGGGTCTGGACTCCTACCTGAAATGGTTCTACGAAACCGTCGTCCTCCTCCGCGACCTCCTCACCGACACCGGCAGTATCTATGTCCACCTGGATTGGCACGTCGGACACTACGCAAAGGCTGTAATGGATGAGGTGTTCGGTTCTGGCTGTTTTCAGAACGAAATAATATGGCAACGGACAGACGCACACAACGACGCCCGAACACGCTTCGGCAACATTCATGATACGATCTTCTGGTATGGCAAAAGTGAAAGACCAGCTTATTATCCCAACAATACACGTACTAATTTGTCGCCAGCGGGATTAGCAGAATACTCACTCTTGGAGTTACCAGACGGAAGAGTAGTGCCTTACACTGGCAATCAAGATCAACCGGGTAGACGGTTCAAAGTGGATGATGCCACTTGGAGAGGTTCTAACCCGGTAAAAAAGTTCACTTGGCGTGGTGCAACCCCATCCTTGAATCGAGAGTGGATGTACGATTATGATGGTATGGAAGCGGCCTTGGCACGCGGCGAATTATTTTTGCGCAACCCGGAACGGGGCGCTGCACGATGCAAGAAAAGTTATCTGGATGAGAATTTAGGGATACTGTTACAAGATATTTGGACTGATGCTGGACGAATGAAAGGCGGCAGCCGCTATGCGACCGAGAAGCCGGAGGCGCTGTTAGAACGCATCCTCAAGGCGAGCAGCAACGAGGGCGACCTGGTGCTGGATTGTTTCTGCGGTTCCGGCACGACGGCAGCCGTCGCGGAGAAACTGGGCCGACGCTGGATCACCTGCGACCTCGGACGCTTCGCCATCCACACCACGCGCAAGCGGCTGCTCGGCATCGAGGGCGTCCGGCCCTTCGTCGTGCAGAACCTCGGCAAATACGAGCGGCAGCAGTGGCAGCAGGCCGAATTCGGCGAACGCGCCGCCGCCCTTCAGCAAGCCTACCGCGATTTCGTCCTGAACCTCTACCACGCCCGCCCGCTTTCCGGTTATGTCTGGCTGCACGGAGTGAAGGATGGGCGCATGGTTCACGTCGGCAGCGTGGACTCGGCGGTCAGCCTCGGCGACATCACGCAGATCGTCCTCGAACTGCGCAAGGCCGTCGGCACGGGCAGCGACGCGCCCACCGGCAACGGCGTGGATGTCCTCGGCTGGGACTTCGCCTTTGAACTCAATGAGACCGCCCGCCAGCAGGCCGCCCTCGCCGGGATTGACCTGCGGCTCAAGCGCATTCCGCGCGAAGTGCTGGAAAAGAAGGCCGTCGAGCAGGGCGACATCCGCTTTTTTGAACTGGCCGCGCTCGCCGTCGAAACTGTGCAGAACAGGCGCAGCGTGACACTCCGCCTGACCGATTTCTGCATCCCGCCCGACGATGTGCCGGACGAGATTCAGCGCGCCATCACGCACTGGGAGCAGTGGATAGACTACTGGGCCGTAGACTGGGACTATCGCGGGGACACCTTCCACAACCAGTGGCAGTCCTATCGCACGCGCAAGAACAAGACGCTGCAAAAGCAGACCGCCCATACCTACGCCGAACCCGGCGACTATCGCATCGTCGTCAAGGTCATAGACATCCTGGGCAACGACACCACGAAAACGCTGACGGTGAAGGTAGGGTAGCCTTATGCTGACACGCCGTCAGGCCGAGGAACTGCTAGACGAGGTGCTGCGAACTCAATCGGAACTCGATGAGGCTGAGTGCAAGACAGGACTCGGAGACGCCTTGCAGCGGGCGCTCTGCGCCGCCAGCAATCGCCGCGACCGCAATGGGGGTGTCGTGCTTTTTGGCGTCAGCGAAGACTATCAGCTTGTAGGAGTTTCGGATATAGAGAACGCGCAGACTCAGATCGTGGATTGGGCTTCCAATCTGTTCAATGTTCCGCTGCGTGTTGTGCCGGAAGTGCTGGATCGCAACGGTGTTTCCGTCCTCGCTATCATCGTGCCGCCCTGTCCTCCCGGCTATCGTCCCTGCCATTTCCGACGGCATGGCCCCTACGATGGTTCCTGGATACGTGTCGGCAACTCTACCCGCCAGATGACGCCCGACGAGGTGCGCCGCGAAATCGCCGCCGATGAGATCGCGCGGGGGAGCGTGCTTCCCTTTGATCGCTCGCCCTATTTGCAGGCGCGGCTGGATGTCCTGGATGACGCTTTGATCGGCGACTATGTAGCCCATGTCAAGAAGATACGTCCCTCTTCTCAGATCGAGCGCTCCGGGCGGGAAAAGATGCTTTATGACATCAACGCCCTTGCGGAACATGACGGCCAGATGTTTCCCACTCCGACAGGAATTCTGTTCTTCTGCCGTGAACCGCAGCGTTATCTGCCCCAGTCCTCGGTAGAGTTTCTGCATCTATGGGGGCCGGAGTTGACCAGCCTGGGGCCGGACGGTTCGCGCTGGCGATTGAATCAGGAGATATTCGGAACCCTGCCGCAGATCATTGACCAGGTGGAAGCCCTGCTTTTGGAGCGGATCGCGACACGCGGCTTCATTGATACGTTTCGCCGCCGGGATGAGCCGGAATATCCGCGCTTCGCTCTGCGTGAGGCTATCGTCAACGCGGTGGCGCATCGAGACTATACACTGCGCGGTTCCCATATTCAGGTACGTCTGTACCCGGATAGGCTGGAAGTAGACACACCGGGCGGTCTTGTGCCTCCGGTCACGGTGGATAACATCGAAGATGAGAAGGCGACGCGCAACGAAGCCCTCGTCCGCCTGCTGCAAGACTACGAATACATGGAGCGGCGCGGCTATGGTTTTGACGGTATCATCGCGACGATGCGCGAAGCCGGTCTTGCGCCGCCACTCGTGCGCGATACCGGTTCCCTTTTCGGCCTCTGTCTGAAAAGTCATGTCTTGATGTCGCCGGAAACAGTCGCCTGGTTACGGCAGTTCGATGGCTTTGACCTGTCTCCGCAGGAGCGGTTGGCCTTAGCTTACCTGCGCATCAATGACCGGCTCTACAATCGAGACTATGTGCGACTTACCCAATGCACAAGCATCGAGGCGACGCAAGCCCTGCGCAGCATGGTAGGTAGAGGCTTCTTGAGAATGCAGAGTACGCGCGGCGGAGCCTATTACACCCTGCCGGAAATTCTGCCGACTCCGCAGCCTAATCTTCTGGACGCCGCCTTAACCGATGAAGAGCGCATCCTGCGCTTGGCACATCGCGAGGGACGGGTTACTGTTGGCCGATGTATCGCACTGTTGGGGCTTCCGCGCTGGAAGGCATCGCTGATCTTGCGCAGCATGGCGACGCGCGGCCTGCTACATCCGCATGGCGAAGGCCGTTGGCGTTACTACACTCCGGGGAACGGCTCGACAAGCGGGGTGTCTGAATAGTATTCTATAAAGTTCTATAAAGTTCTATAAAGTTCTATAAAGTTGCAGAGCGATCCTCGAGGAGGAGAGGCGGCGTATCTTTTGGACAAAGATGTTCATAAAATGTTTATAGGACTGTTTATAGCCTTCTTTCGCGTGACAGCCAGGGTTACTCTAGTCGGGAGGAGAAAATGCCGCGCCTGAGTAGGAACGATGCCGCACAACTGAACTTGCTGGAAGCCCGCGTTAGCACCGCGCCCTGCGTGCCGGCCATCCGCAAGGCCGTCGCGGAGTGGAAAGAGGGCGGCTACAAAGGCGTCACGCCGACCACGCGCGCCCTCCTCTCTTACTGGTTCCGCACCGATCACCGCCTGCCCAACCGGCGCAAGTTCGCCTATCACCGCTCGCAGCAGGAGGCCATCGAGACGCTGATCTATCTCTATGAGGTGGCGCAGATACGCCGCCAGAAAGCCCTGCTGGAAACGTTTGTGTCCGGCGGGCTGACCCCACAACTGCTGCAATATGACGACTTCCCCCGTTACTGCATCAAAATGGCGACCGGCAGCGGCAAAACGAAGGTCATGGCCCTCGCTATCGCCTGGCACTATTTCAACGCCGTCCGCGAAAACCGCCCCGACTACGCCCGCACGTTTCTGTTGCTCGCGCCCAACGTCATCGTCTATGAGCGGCTCTGCACCGATTTTGCGGGCGGGCGCATCTTCAAGAGCGATCCCGTGATTCCGCCGGAGATGCAGTTGGAGTGGGATTTCGATGTCTACCTGCGCGGCGAAGGCGAACGCGCCGATTCGCTGGGCGCGCTCTATCTGACCAATATCCAGCAGTTGCACGACCGTGCCGCGCCCACCGATGACGAACCCGACATCATGACGCAGATACTCGGCTCCAGGCCGCCTGCCCGCGCCGCCGGGGAGGATTTCGCGGCCCGCATCGCCGCCCGCCCCGGCCACTGCCTGGTGCTGAACGACGAGGCGCACCACACGCACGACGAAAAACTCAAGTGGAACGAGGTCATCCGTGACCTGCACGCCCGGCTCGCAGCCAATGGCTCCCCCCTCTCCCACGCTGTGGGAGAGGGGGGCCGGGGGGGTGAGGGCCACTCCGTGCTGCAACTCGACTTCACCGCCACGCCGCGCTACAACCGGGGGGCGCTGTTCACCTGGACGGTCTACGACTATCCCCTCAAGCAGGCCATCCTCGATGCCATCGTCAAGCGGCCCGTCAAAGGCGTCTCCTCCGGTATCCAGGAGCAGCAGTCTGCCATTGCCAGCGTCCGCTACCGCGCCTATCTGACGGCGGGCGTGGAACGCTGGCGCGAATACCGCGACCAGTTGGCCCCGCTCGGCAAAAAACCGCTCCTGTTCGTGATGATGAACGACACGACAGAGGCCGACGACGTGGAGGACTACCTGAAGAAGACCTATCCTGCCGAGTTCGGCGGCGACAGGCTGCTCAACATCCATACCGACCGGAGCGGCGAGGTCAGCAAAAAAGATGTGGAGGCGGCCCGCCAGATCGCCCGCCGCGCCGACGCCGCCGATAGCCCCCTCAACGGCATCGTCAGCGTCCTCATGCTCCGAGAAGGCTGGGACGTGCAGAACGTCACGGTCGTCGTCGGCCTGCGCCCCTACTCCTCCAAAGCCAACATTCTGCCGGAGCAGACCATCGGGCGCGGCCTGCGCCTGATGTTCCGCGACCTGGGAACCACCTATGTCGAACGGGTAGACATCATCGGCAACAGGGCCTTCCTCGAATTCGTGGACGCCCTCGAAAGAGAGGAAGACATCCAGTTAGAGAAGTTCGAGATCGGCAAGGATAAGCTGGTCATCGTCACGATTCAGCCCGACGAAACCAAGCAGGATAAGGACATCTCCATTCCGGTTCTCAGTCCCGTGCTGGCCCGCAAAAAGACGCTGGCAGAGGAGATCGCCGCCCTCGACGTGTCCGCCCTGTCTTGCCCCACCCTGCCGATGAAAGAGAACGATGCGGCGGCGCAGAACTTCCGCTATGAAGGTTACGATCTCATCACGCTGGAAAAGATCGTCGAGCGCGAGTACAGAATCCCGGAGCCGCAGACCGCGCAGGAGGTCATCGCCTACTACGCCAAGCGCATCGCCCAGGATGTCAAGCTGCCCTCGCAGTTCGCCGCGCTCGCCCCGAAGGTGCGCGCATTCCTGGAACAGAGAGCCTTCGGGCAGCCCGTCTCGCTCGATAGTCCGGCCATGATCAAGGCCATCTCCAGCAACGTCGCCTCCTACATCACCATCAAGACGTTCGTAGCGGCGCTGCGCGGCCTCGTCCTCGAACAGCTTACGCCACAGTTGCTCTGCGCCGGACGCAAACTCTCCGAGACGCCTCCCTTCCCCTGGTCGCGCCCCACGGTGGCTGCGCGCAAAACCGTCTTCAATCTGGCCGCCTGCGACAATGAGTTCGAGAAACGCTACGCGCAGTTCTTACAGGATGCGCCCGATGTGGAGGCGTTCGCCAAACTGCCCGCTCCGTTCGGTTTCGTTATCGAATATACCGACAACGCCACGAACCTGCGCTACTACGAGCCGGATTTCGTCGCCGTGTTGCGGGATGGGACGCACTACCTGCTAGAGACGAAGGGGCGCGAGGACATTGATGTGGCCCATAAAGACCGCGCCGCCGCGCTCTGGTGCGAGAACGCGACGGCGCTGACGGGAACGGAGTGGCGCTACCTCAAAGTCCCGCAAACGGAATTCGACAAACTGCGCCCGGACGAGTTCGCCGACCTGCTGGCGCTGGCGGGATGACCTGCCCCCTTCAGGTCTACTCCCCGGTCACGCGCGGCACGGCGGAGCGCCCGGACTTGAGCGCCTGCAACAGGCTGGCGGCGGCAGCGCGATTGGGATACTCCGGGTCGCCCGCCAGGTCTCCAACGGCCTTGAGAACCTTGAAGTAGTCGTTGCGCACCATCGTCGGGCTGACGAACCGACCGAGCGACACCATCGCAGGCCGATCCTTCGCCAGCGCCTCCACCACGACGCGCGGCCTGGTCAGCAGCAGAGAGGTCTGCGTGACCGCAGCGGCTTCCGCAAGTCCTCCGATCCCGCGCATCGCCAGAATCTGCCGCAGCACTGCCACATCCGAATTCCGCTCATAGAGCCGCAGCAGCAGGTTCGGCAGCGCCAGCGTCTCGAACAGCGAATGCCCCGCCTGCTTCTGGAAGGCAAGCCACTGGCGGGTGGCTGCGGATGCCGTGCGCGCCCCGCCATAGAGCGCCATCTCCTCCTGATACGGGCGCAGCAGCGCGCGCAGGTTCGCCGCATAATCTATCTTGAAGTAGGCCAGCGTAAAACAGACGGCCACATTCTGCCAGGTCGCGGGATTGGGATAAGATTTGCGGAACCGTTCCAGGCGCACCTTCATGTCGGGGGGCGGGACATGGCTGAGCGGCTCCGCGGTCGCCGGATCGTCCATGTTCACGCCACACGCCTCATAGATATCGCCATAGGAGCAGGCGCGGGAGAAGGCCAGCAGGCGCTTCGCCAGTTCCCGGTCGCTCATGCCCTGCAGCGTGGTCAGTTCGTCGGCGGGTTCCGGGGCCGTCGGCTCCGGCGTGGCGGCAGGAGTCTCCGGCTTCTGTTCGGACGGCGCTGCTGGTTTCTGTTCCGGCGGCGCGGGAGGCGTTTCGGCCTTTTTATCTGGCGGCGCAGGTGGCGTCTCTGCCTTCTTTTCCGGGGGAGCGGCGGGCGGCGCGTCTTTTTTGGGTTCGGCCTTTGGCGGCTCGGAACCCGGCTGCGGCTTCGGTTCCGCCGGGGGCGGAGGCGTCTCCTGGCCCGTCGAAGCCGGGGCTTGCGCAAAGGCAGGCCGGGCCAGGGCCGGAGCGAGGAGCAGACCGCAGGTCAGAGTGGCGGCGCAGAGCGACAGGGCCGCCGGGGAGAGGATCGCGGAACGGGAGTGCGAGACAAGGTGTTTCATGCAGAGTCTTCCTTACAGAGTCGTGTTACGCGGGTCGTTGGAACAGAGCGGGAACGGCGCGATGCGCAGGGAGTCAGGGATCATCGCGGCAGAAATCGCGGCGCGTCAGGGCGGGGAAGCGAACCGGCCTTTACACTCTTTAGACAGCGCAGGTCGGTTGTTGTGACGGCTCTGCCGCTATTTTACCCGGTAAATTTTACGTTCTTGCCTTTTTGAACGCCTGAGCCAGCAAAAAAATCGGGCGGCCCCTCTTGACAATCCGCCCAATCCGTCTTATACTGTCCCAGTGTTATAGAATTCTATAACACTGGGACGGAGCCAGATGCAAAAGAGTCCGATTGACAAAACCGATCCGATGCCGCGCTATCTTCAGGTCCGGCGCGTCCTGGAGGAGTCGGTGCGCTCCGGGCAGTATCGCCCCGGTTCCCAACTGCCGGGCGAGCGGGAACTGGCCCAGCAGTTGCAGGTCAGCCAGATGACCGTCAACAAGGCGATTCTGGCGCTGGTCAACGACGGCTGGCTGCGCCGCGAGATCGGCAAAGGCACATTCGTCAGCGACGGCTTTCGCCCGCCTCTGCCCGCAGTGCTTCGCATCGGGTTCGCCGTTCCCACGACCGCGGAGGTCGCGCAAGAGGACTTCTATCTGGGGTCGCTGCTGCGGGGCATCCAGCGCGCGGTCACGAATGCGCCGGTCAGCCTGACGCTGCTGGAGACTCCGACCGACTCCCTTTACGAGCGGCTGATAGAGGCGCCGGTAGACGGCTTCCTGCTGACCGATGTGCTGGATCGCTGCCTGGACGACGTGCAGCGCCTCGCGCAGGCGGGCCGGAAGATGGTCATCCTGGGCGCGGACAGAGAGCCGCTGCACGTGCCGTTCGTGGACAGCGACAACTACGGCGGGGCGCGGGCTGCCGTCGAGCATCTCCTGAGTCTGGGCCATCGGCGCATCGCCGGGGTCTTCGCGTACAGCGGCTCCTGCAACACGCGCCACCGGCTGCGCGCCTATCAGGAGACGCTGCGCGCGCATGGGATCGCCGCCCCGCCTGAATATACCCTCACGTTCGGCAATATCTATCCGCTCCTGGAGCCGGTCCATGCGCAGGTCACGCAACTGCTTTCCCGGACGCCGCGCCCGACTGCCTTCTTCTGCGGCGGCTACTATCTCGCGCTGGAAGCGATGAAGGCCGTGCAGGAAGCGGGGCTATGCCTTCCGGACGAGGTCTCGGTCGTCGGCTTCGACGACCCCGTGACCGCCCGCTATCTTTCGCCGCCCCTGACGACCGTACATCAGCCGCTCGAAGAGATGGGGCGGCACGCCACGCTGGAACTGCTGGACTGGCTCCGCACGCACGAGGAGCCGCCGCTGCGCACGGTTCTGCCAGCCACGCTGCGGGTGCGCGGCACGACCGCGCCTCCTGCCGCAGACGCACCACCCCCGTCGGAGGAACCTCACAGCCCGACGACTCCGCCCACAGAAAGGTGAACGATCATGTCTATCGCGCGTAAGAGAACCGGTTTTACCCTCATTGAACTGCTCGTCGTTATCGCCATCATCGCGATACTGGCCGCGATTCTTTTTCCTGTCTTCGCCCAGGCAAGAGAACGCGCCAGAGCCACCTCCTGTCTCTCCAACCTGAAGCAGTTGGGCCTCGCCACCATGATGTACGCTCAGGACTACGACGAGACTCTGTTCGCCCAACCATTCCCCGGATGTGTGAACGGGGACGTGAGTCGGCCCGTCTACTACTACCCGGATATGCTCTATCCCTACGTCAAGAACGTCCAACTCTTCAAGGAGCCGGATTACGAAGGTTATCCCTTCTGGCCCTACACCTGCTTCTACGGTGGCGGCCTTCAGACGGCGGCTCCCTACAACAAATCGCCCAATGTCAATAGCCTGGCCGACTACCACCTGGGCTATGGCATCAACGAACTGCTGCTGGATGGCGACGCCAACGGCGGCGGTACGGCGCTCGCCGCGATCCAGCGGCCTGCGGAGATCATGCTGCTGTCGGACGGTTACCAACTGTGGAACACCTACATCGGCTACTGCCTGAACCTGGGCGACGGCTACCGCACCTACGCCATCAGCAGCGACCAGCAGACCTGGTTCTACGGCGCACCGCGCCATTTCAACGGCGCGAACTTCAACTTCACTGACGGACACGCCAAATATGCCAGAAACACACTGACCAAAGAGAGCGCCGTTTTCTGGGGCTACTATAAGGTTCTTCTCGATCCGAGCGACGCGCTCTGCAAATAGATCGGAGCCTACCATGAAGAAACAGGTACCTCCCGCCGTTGCGGTCGTCGTGATCGTTCTCGTGGTCGCGGTCGCCGCAACGTTCCTCTGGCGCGGCACGCAAAAATCGTTCAAAATGCCGGACAAGCCGCCTTCCGGCCCGATCCTCCTGCCGCCGAGCCAGCAGGGACGCATGATGCCTTCCGGGCAGTTCTCCGGCACGGCGGCGCCTCCGTCCTCGGAAGGACGTTAGGTTGCCGGGTACAGAACGTACCCGTCTCGGTGTCGGCAGAGCCGACGAGCGTCCTGCCGGACGGGGTGCGTACTGTCAGCCTGTCCCTGCGTATCGCATTCGTCTGTATACGCAGGGACAGGCTTTCCCAACGGTCGCGTCCGAAGGACGCCTGGCCGCAGGCCACCGAGACGGGTACGTTCTGTACCCGGCCTTACATGACATAAGAAGGTAATTCTGTGAGGCTTTCCTTCTGCATTGCACTATGCAGCGCGGCCTGCCTGCTGGCAGGCGCGCTCCTCCCCGACGCGGCCCGCGCGCCGCGCCCCCGCAAACATCCCGTCGCCCTCGGCACGTTCCTTCAGTGGTTTCTCGCCAAAGACTGGGACGATGCCCGATGGCAGTCCGAGTTCCGCGCCATGCGGGAAGTCGGAATGCGTATCCTGGTCTTCGCGCCGACGGTGGACAGCACGCACAAGCGCGCCTACTATCCGACCCAACTTCCGGGCCATAGACAGGCCGAAGGCTATCCCGACGTCGTTGACGCCTGCCTGCGCAACGCGCAGGCGGCGGGCATCCAGGTCTTTCTCGGCCTCAATTTTCACGACGACTGGTGGAAAAAAGCGGTCCGCGATCCGGCCTGGCTCTACGCGCAGATGGAGGAAGGGAATGCGGTCGCCGACGAACTCTGCCGGCGCTACCACGCCCGATACCCGGACGCCTTTCACGGCTGGTACTGGGTCTGGGAGGTGGACAATCTGAACTTCAAGACGCCGGAACAGGCCGATGTCCTGACCAGGGCGCTGGATATCAACGTGCGCTACCTCAAGGCGCTGAACCCGCAGATGCCGGTGCTGCTCTGCCCGTTTATGAATGCCCGGTTCGGCACGCCGGAGGCGTATCAGGCGCTCTGGACGCAGGTGTTCGCAAAGTCGGCGCTGGGGCGCGGCGACATCTTCTGCCCGCAGGACTGTGTCGGCGCGGGCGGGCTGACGCTGGAACAGGTCGCGCCCTGGTTCGCCGCGCTCGGCAAGGCCGCTGCCACAAAACCGGGCCTGCGTTTCTGGTCGGATACCGAGACCTTCTCGCAGGACGACTGGACGAGCGCGCCGCTGGATCGCTTCGTCGCGCAGATGCGGACGGTACAGCCCTATGTCGAGGCGTGCCTGACCTTCGCCTACAGTCACTACTACAGCCCGAACGTCCTCTCTCCGGGCTTTCAGCAGACCTATAAGGCGTATGTCGAGACGGGGAGACTGGAAGCGGAGCCGCCCTCAACTCCGACGCGCCTGCGCGCGGAGCGGCAGCCGGATGGCACGATCGAGTTGAGTTGGGACGCGGCGACGGACAACATCGGCGTGTGCGGCTACTATGTCTACCGGAACGGTGTCCGAATCAGCCGCAGACAGACCGCGCGCGAAGCCGCCGGCGCGACCGGGCGCGTCATCTATCTCGATAAAGCAGCCCTGCGCGACGCCGAACTCACCTACACTGTGCAGGCATACGATTTTGCCGGGAACGTTTCCGGCAAGGCGGAGCGCATCGCGCGGCCCTCCAGCGTGGTCGAACCCAAATGAGCAGACGAACGGCGTGGCTTCGCATAGGGCTTTACGGCCTCCTGCTTGCCGCAGGCTGCGCGCGGCGGACGGCATCGGG
>DASRGL010000355.1:0-4503 GCA_035651115.1 Chthonomonadaceae bacterium | reverse complement strand
CATTTTGAATTCTCCTCGTCCGCTCGCTGGCGAACCCTTCCTTGTTGCCCGGTTGAAACCGCTTCTGGAAAAGCAGCCCTCACCCCCGACCCCTCTCCCACGCTGCGGGAGAGGGGAGCCATACGCACCAGCCTTCGCCATCATTCCCCTCCCCCTGTTCTTGGGGGGAGCGCCAGCCGCAAATTCATTCGGCGGGCAAAGAGCAGACTCCTCTTACATGCGGCCCGGCACGACAAAGAGACCTTCTGCTGTAGAGAGGAGCGTCACGGCCCCACTCTACGGCAGAAGGTCTCTTCGCTCCAGCCTGCCGACCATGCGGCAGGTCAGAGGTCTAGCAGGGCGCACGCAGCACCCAGAAACCGGCGATAGCCAGGCCGCGAATATCCGGCCCGACCGGGCCGCGTCCCCAGAAGTGGTCGTTGAAGTTGCTGACGCCGTCTGCGCGGAACGGCCCCATCGCACCCCAGATGACCTCGGCAGGCTGCGAGTTTTGAGCCGCGTGCATCCAGGCGCATCGGATGGGAAGATGGGCTGCGCCCATAGACAGCCCGGCGACTGTGCTGCCCTCGATGACGTTGTCGAAACTGGTCGTCGCATAGCCCATCAGGATATGCAGCCCCTGGAACGTGCGTCCCCAGCGCGTCTGCCCAGTTGGAGTCGTTGCCCCCCACGAAGGCCGGGGCTTTGAAGTCGCGCTCCCAGGCCGCCAGGTCGCCCCAGTTGAACATCACGGGAACCGCGTTGGCGAGAGCCTGCGCCACGAACCCGCCTGCGTTGGCTGCCGAACCGCCCAGACCGGCGGAGAGACCGATCCACTCCGTGCCGACACGCGCGCCGGGAATATCCGTCCAGAGCCGGATCAGTTTTCAGTTCGATAGGGCCGCCGGCCGCCTGGTCGGCCAGTTGCAGGCGGGCGCGGCGTTCCGCTTCCGCCGGGGAGATCAGCGGAACCAGAGAGCCTTTTTGCAGGCCGCGCCACGCATAGTTCAGGCTGGTGACGGAACCATCCCCCGCCAGCACGAGTTTGATCTTCGCGCCTGGCCCGATCAGGCGCAGGTTTTCCAGGCGCACGCTGTAGCTGACATGCGTATCCAGATTGACGCTGGAGATGCGGTTGCCTTTGGTATCGTAGGCTTCGAAGCTGGAGTTGCCGAAGGTGGCCGTCGCGCCCGCAGGCAGCAGTCCCGCTCCTTTGAGCGCGCGGTCGGTGATCTCCTGGGCGGCTGCCGGGGTCAACGCGCTGATCTTTGCGATATTGGCGAAGTCCAGCGCCTCCAGGATCGTGGCGTTGCCGCGTTCGTCTTTCGTGCCGGGGCCGAGTTGCCTGGTCGGAACCTGCTGGAACCGGTTCGCATCGAGAAACTGTACCGACCCATCGGCGGAGACCGGCAGCGCCGCGAACTTGAGCTGGCTCGCCTCTATCTTCCCGACCGCGAGAGGCGTTTCAGGCCGTCCGGGTCGAGTTCGATGCCAAGTCCAGGGCCGGTCGGGATGGGCAGCATCCCGTTTTCGTCCAGCACGAACGGCTGCGCGACGATCTCTTCGATATAGGCCGACGGCGTGATATATTCGACCCAGCGCGCGACCGGCATCGCGGCAGCCAGATGCAGGTCTGCCGCCAGCCCGACCGCCGTGTTCCAGCCGTGCGACACCAGCAGGACGTTATGATCGTAGGCCATCCAGCCGATACGCCGCGCTTCCGAGAGACCGCCGCATTTGGTCGTGTCCGGCTGGATGATGTCCACCGCGCCCTGCTCGATCCAGGGCTGAAAATGCTGCCGCCGCGTGATGACTTCACCGGTCGAGATGGGCAGGGGCGCGTGTTCCCGCAGCTTCTTAAAGCCTTCGATGTCGTCGGGCGGCAGCGCCTCCTCGAACCAGGTGATGTCGTAGTCGTGCAGCATCCGGGCCGTCTCGACCGCCCATTTGTAGCCGTGCGGCCAGAACTGCTCCGAGCCGCCCGCGTCCACCATGATCTCGACCTCGGAGCCGACCGTCTCGCGCGCTGTCTTCACCAGCAGTTCGTCGTACTGCCGACTGACGCGCCCAAAGCCGTTCCAGCCGAGTTTGAGCGCCTTGAAGCCGCGCGCCGTCGCCGCCAATAGTTTCTCCTTCAGGCGCGGCGGATCGTCGAAGAGCAGAGAGCCGTAGGGCTTGATGCGGTCGCGATAGATGCCGCCAAGCAGCCTTCCGACGGGCTGCCCGGTCGCCTTGCCGAGAATATCCCAGAGCGCGATGTCCACGCCGCTGATGGCGTGCGTGATGGCCCCGCCGCGCCCCTGCCAGAACGTCATCTGATGCAGCATTTCGGAGACGCGCTCCGGCTCTAAGGCGCACGCCCCGACAAGATGCGGGCGCAGCAGTTGCAGCGACCCCTCGACGAGCGCCTGACTGGTGTAGCAGCTTCCATAGCCGATCAGCCCGGCGTCGGTGTGGATTTCGACGAGCGTATGCAGGTTCTCTTCCGGGTCGAACCCCTGCGCCCACCCGCCGTCTGGCGTCATGCCGCAGAGCGCGATCGTGCGGACTTCCGTGATCTTCATCCCATCCCTCCGTTTCTCATGCGGGCATTATAGCGCGTCGGTCGGAAGGCGTCAACGTCTCCTGCCCGCAACCTCGCCGGCTTCCGCACCGTCCCCGATCTACTGCCCTCGGCATAGGTGGCTCATAGGCTTGCTTTCGCCGTCCGAAGGACGCTCGTTCTCCCCGCGCCAGTTGCAAGAGGACGCCCTGTGTGTCAGCCGCGTACACAAACGAGTACGCAACCGGAACCCGATTTTCATGCGGGGTGACGAACCCTATTTATGACGACTAAAGTGGCATGGCATATGGTATAATGAAGGAACGAGGAGGCGAGGATAGGGCGCTTGTATCACTTTCGGAATTCCCAGTCTTATGAACCATAGAGAGCGATTTTCGGGCGTGGAATAGGGACATTGGCTGTCTCAAGCGAGGCCCATCGTGACACCGATGTGCGTGCGCCGTCCGCAGTGGCACGGCGAACAAAAGAGGCGGGAGCAGTCTGCGCGCGTCGAACAGAACGCCACGCGACAGACTCTCTTTTTGCGCGCGGAGGGCCTCCACACAACAGAGAGTTCTGATGCCTTCCTGACAGCCACGCTCCTGCCCGCCATGCGCGCTGCCGCTCCCCTGTGCGTCGAGGGGGCGATCTCTCCTCGCCTGTACCAGAGCCTGACCGCGATTCAAGATATCTTCGCGTGCTGGGACGAGAAGAACGCGCGTGTGCCGGTGAAGGTGGAGACCCTCCAGGCGCCGGAAGCGTCGTCGGGCCGGGGCGTCGGCTGCTTCTTCTCCGGCGGCGTGGACTCGTTCTACACGTTTCTCAAACACCAGGACGAGATCACGCACCTGGTCTTCGTACACGGTTTCGATCTGCCTCTCCGCGATACCGCGCTGCGCCCGCGTGTGGCCGAGGCGCTGCGACAGGCGGCGGCAGAACTCGGCAAGCCCCTCCTGGAAGTCGAAACGAACCTGCGCGAGTTTCTGGATCGCTCCGTGAACTGGGTCTTTACGCACGGAACCGCGCTGGCAAGCGTGGCTCAGTTCCTCTCCGGCACGCTGCGCGCCCTCTATGTTCCCGCCTCCAATACCTACGCCAACCTGTTCCCGACGGGTTCGCATCCGATACTCGATCCGCTCTGGAGTACCGAGGCGATGGAGATCGTCCACGACGGCTGCGAGGCGAACCGGGTCGAGAAGGTGGCACGGATCGCCAAGAGCGACACGGCCCTGCGGTGGCTGCGGGTCTGTTGGGAGAATCCAGGCAGCGCCTACAACTGCGGACGCTGCGAGAAGTGCCAGCGCACCCTGATCAATCTCTATCTGGCGGGGGCGCAGGAGCGGTGTCCGACCTTCGACCAGCCGATTGATCCGGCGCGGGTGGCGCGTTTCCCGGCGTGGACGACCGGCGTGCGCATCCATGCGGAGGAGAACCTGCGCGCCCTGGAGCAAGCCGGACGCGATCCGCAACTGCAACGCGCCCTCCGCGACTTTCTGGCGCTCAAGCATCATCGCGGCTGGCGACGCTGGATACGAGGCGCGCGGCACCGCGCAAGCCGCCTGCTCACCCCTTCGGCATTCTGATGACACAGGACTTTCGGCAAGCGCAATCAGGAATTGCGTCCCGGATAAGCTTGGGCTGCAAGATGCCTTCGGATTATCGGGATGAGCCGGTACGATCTCCGGGTCGGTTACGGTTCGACGGGGCGCTGCGTTCGGGCCGAAGTATAGATGGCATTGAAAAGCGCGACCGATTTGCGCCCCTCCTCCGGCGGACACTGCGGCGTTTTTCCTGCACGGATGGCAGCGAGCATGTCCTCGATAATGTTCCTGGGCAGCGCGGCATCCACCGGATACGCCTCCAGCGACGGCGCTTCCTCGGTCAGCGTGCGGAAGAGAGTCACCTGGTTGTCTTTCCAGATAAGCGTCCCCTGGTCGCCGCTGATCTCGATGGCGGTGCCGAGATCGGGGAAATTCGATGTC
>DASRGL010000354.1:0-9326 GCA_035651115.1 Chthonomonadaceae bacterium | reverse complement strand
GGCGGGCCTGGAGCCGGAGTTGCTTGTAGTCGGTTTCGCTCAGTTCGATGGGTTCCACGGCGGACGTACCTCCGCGATGGAATACGAACAAGCAAGCGAACTGACTTCAGGCTGCAAGAACTTTTGACACCCTACTTAGCGGGGCGGAGCGGGCGCGTTGACCGGCGGACGCAGGCCGCCCGGACGAACTCCGCCCGGCCCGACCGGGCGCGGACCGCCTGGCCCTCCTCCCATGCCCGGCGGCATCATCATGGGCGGAGGCGCGGGCAGGTTGTTGACCACTTTGACGCGCTGCTGCAACAGTTCGCTGAGGAAGCTTTGCAGGCGATTCTGCGCCTGCTGATCCAGCACGCGCTGGCGCTCGTCTTCGGGAATGTCTTTGCCCAGTTTCTCCACCTTGATCAGATGATAGCCGAACTGCGTGCGGACAGGCGGGCTGACCTCGCCGGGCTTGAGTTTGAACGCCGCCTCCTCGAACTCCTTGACCATCATCCCGCGCATGAACGGGCCGAGGTCGCCTCCTTTAGTCTTGGAACTGTCGTCGCTGCTCTCCTCCGCCGCCTTCTCGAACGTCTTCTTGCCGGACTTGATCTCCTCGGCGATCTGATTGATCCTGGCAAGCGCGTCGGTGTCCGCCTTTTTCGTCTCTTCCGGCTTGGCGTCCGGCGCGGCCTCCGGCACGCGGATCAGGATGTGGCGGGCCTGGAGGAAATCGTCCGGGCCGATAGGATGGCCGAGCGATTTCGCCATCTCCTTCTGAATGAGCGTCGTCGCAACCAGTTGACGGCGCACCGTCGCGGCGATCTGGGCGCGTGACAGGTTCCGCGAAGCGAGGAACTGCGCATCGGTCATATTGGCGGGGATCAGATTCTGCTTCCGCGCCTCGGCAAAGATTTTGCTGATGCGCGCGTTCACCTGGGCCTCGGTCGGATTGGCATTCTCTTTGGTCGCAACCTGAGTCAGCGCCTCCTCCACAATCATGTTTTGCAGAGTCCCCCGGATGGCCGCCGTCGGCTGCTTGCGCAGCAGCGCCAGCGCCTCTTCCTTCGTGATACTGTACCGCGCCCTGTTTTCCGGCCCGAACAGGCTGTCCGCCGCCTGCTTCCCGACGACCTCTGCGACAGAGGCGGTAAGCATCTGGGGGTTGTCCTTGCGGAGGCGCGCGATCAACTGATCCCAGGTGATCGGCTTGCCATCTACGCTCGCTGCGACCTGTGAGCCGCCGGGTGTGGCGGTCTGGCCCGGCGCGGACGTTCTCGCGGGCGGTTTCTTCGCGACAGGCTTTTTGGTTCCCTGGGCCTGCCCCGGCGCCAGGGTCGCGGCTCCCAACGCCGCGACCAGCAGCGCAGGCAGTCCATATTTCAACATGCACGACTCCTTTCTGAAGAAAGCCGCTCTCGGCTTTCGATTCGCTGTCCCGTTCCCTTACGGAACGCGCAGACGGCGCGGCAAGGAGATAGTCTGAAGCCGCGCCGGAGGTATTATAAAGTACAAATACGAAATCGTCAACCGTTCGGGCAGTGAGAGAGATTGACACCGCGCGGCCAATCTGATACAATGCAGGGCAGAATCGAGGCGGCGCAGCGTCGCGCCGGAATCTCTGCAACCTGTCCTCCGCGCAAGGGGCCGCATGTCCGCACCTGGTTCCGTTCCCACCCATCCTGTTATCAAGAAGGCCGTCCTGCCTGCTGCGGGCCTCGGCACACGCCTGCGCCCCCTCACGCGCGCCCTGCCGAAAGAACTGCTGCCCATCGGACGCCGCCCCGTGCTGGCGCATATCGCGGCGGAACTGCGGACGGCAGGCATCACGGAGGCGCTGTTCATCGTCTCCGAGCAGAAGCCGCAGATACGCGCCTATTTTGGCGAGGAGTACCGGGGCGAGGTTACCGAGGAGGCGCGCGACCTGCCGCCCCTGCGCTGCGACTACGTGTTGCAGCGCGAGCAGCGCGGCCTGGGGGATGCGCTGCTTCACGCTGAGGCGTGGGCCGGGACGGAGCCGTTCGTCGTCGCGTTCGGCGACTGCCTGATCGAGGCCGCGCCGCCGCTCGACCCCGCCGGGCCGCTGCGCCGCCTGATCGCGACGCACGGCGCGCAGGGCGCGACGGCGACCGTGCTGGTGGAGTCCGTGCCGAAGGAAAAAGTGTCGCGCTACGGCGTGCTGGCCCCGGAACAGCCGCTCGGCGCGTCGCCGACCGAGCCGTTCGCCGCCGCCGACATCGTGGAGAAGCCCGCGCCGGAGGAAGCGCCCAGCACGCTGGTCGTGGCGGCGCGCTGGGTGTTGCAGCCCGCCATTTTTGCGGCATTGCGGGCCGCGCCGCTCGATCCGCGCGGCGAACTGAATATGACGGACGCCGTGCGCGCCCTGCGCCGGGAAGGCGGGCCGCTCTGGGCCGTGCCGCTCCATCCGGGCGAGGCCCGCCGCGACATCGGCAACTTCGAGAGCTTCTTCGCCGCCTTTGTCCGCGCCGCGCTGCGCGATCCCGAAGCCGCACACGCCGCCCGCCGCGCCGCAGAGGAACTCCTGCGTGTCACGACGGACGCCGATCCGGGTACTGGATAAAAAGCGTGCCGCAGGGTCGGATATTTTCCCATCCAGAGCAAAGCAAAGACGCATTTGGAGTCGGCGTTGGAGTATAATAAGGCGAAAGTAGCGAAGGAGCGTTTTCCGAGAGCAAGCCTGCATACGCCATAGGGAGGAAGGGTTGAAAGTTCCACTCGCGGACCTGCGAGCGCAATATCACGAACTCAAGGAGCAGATAGACGCGGCCATCGTGGGCGTCATCGAAAGCGGCAGCTTCATTGACGGGGCCAACGTGCAGCGTCTTGAGCAGGAGATCGCCGCCGTCTGCGGCGCACAATATGGTCTGGGAGTCGCCTCCGGCACGGACGCGCTGGTGCTGTCGCTGGTGGCGTGCGGCATCGGCCCCGGCGATGAGGTCATCACCACCCCGTTCACCTTCGGCGCGACGACCGAAGCCATCGCGCTGGTCGGGGCGCGTCCCGTCTACGTGGATATTGATGTCTGCACGTTCAACCTGGACACGGCGCAGATCGAGGCGCAGATCACGCCGCGCACGAAAGGTCTCCTGCCGGTAGACCTCTTCGGCCAGATGGCCGACCGTGACGCCCTCGCGGAGATCGCCCACCGCTATAATCTCCGCCTGATCGTGGACGCTGCGCAGGCTATCGGCGCGCGGCAGCACGGGCAGCCTATCGGCGTCTGCGGGGACACGACGACCCTCTCCTTCTATCCCACCAAGAACCTGGGCGCGTTCGGCGATGCGGGCATGGTGATGACCAACGACGCAACGCTGGCCGACCGCCTGCGCAGCCTGCACGCGCACGGCGTCGGCAAGAACGGCGCGTATGGCTACCATGAGCGCGTAGGTTACTGTAGCCGCCTGGATACGCTTCAGGCGGTCGTGCTGCTGGCGAAACTGCCGCGCCTGGCGGAGTGGAACGCCGCCCGCCGCCGCAACGCCGCCCGCTATCGGGAACTGCTGAGCGATCTGGCGGAGACCGGGCTGATCCTGCCGCGCTGCGAGCCGGGCAACGACCATATCTATCATCAGTTCACGATCCGCCATCCGCGCCGCGACGCTCTGCAAGCCTATCTCAAGCAGCAGGAGATAGACACGAAGATCTTCTATCCCCTGCCGATGCACCTGCAGCCGGCCTACGCCTACCTGGGCTATCGGGAGGGCGATTTCCCGGCGGCGGAGCGCGCGGCCCGCGAAGTCCTCTCGCTGCCCATCCACCCGGAACTGACGGACGCGCAGATCGAATTCGTCGCCATGCACATCCGCCGCTTCCTTGCCGGGTAGAGGCCCACTCTCCGAGGAGGCGCTGCCATGAATCACGAAGAGCGGTATCTTTTCGACCTGATGGGTTACCTGGTCGTCGAGCAGGTGTTGAGCCGCGCGGAGGTGGACGAACTCAACGCCCTCATTGACCGGCGGCGCATCTGGGAAGAGGCGGAAAAGAAGCCGGAAGGGCCGCACAACAACCGATATAAGCAGCACATCGGGCCGCTGCTAGACTGGGGCGAGCCGTTCCGCCGCCTGGTGGAGCATCCGGTCGTGCTGGCCTATCTGCGTGAACTGCTCGGAGACAAGCTGCGCCTCGACCACGAATACGCCATCCTCATGAAGCCGGGCAGCAGCGAACTGACCCTGCACGGCGGCGGCACGCCCTACGATCCCGCCCAATACTACCACTATCGCAACGAGCGGATGTACAACGGCCTGACGGTCGTCTCTTTCGCGCTGACCGACTGCGAGGCCGGCAGGGGCGGCTTCTGCTGTATCCCCGGCAGCCACAAGAGCAACCTCACGCTTCCGCCCGCGTTCCGCAGCCTGGAAAAGCAGGGTCTCTGGCTGGTGCAGCCGCCGCTGAAAGCGGGCGATGTCCTCCTCTTTACCGAGGCGCTGACGCACGGCACGCTGCCCTGGACGGCCCTGCATGAACGCCGCTCCCTGCTCTATAAGTTCAGTCCCGGCCATCAGTCCTGGAGCAGACGCTATCGCACCGCCGACGAGACGATGGACGAGACGCTGCATCGGCTGCTGGAACCTCCCTACGTCGCTCAGCGGGAGCCGGTCGTCAAGGAGGCCCCGACGCCATGACACGCCTGCTGCTTCCGGGCCTGCTGCTCCTTTGCGGCTGCGTCGCGGTCGCCGCGCCGGGCGCGCGGCCTGCCGAAGAGAAGAAAGCGCCCTCGACCGCCTACAAACAGTGGAAAAACGGCCCGCCTGCGGAGGCCGGTTACTTCCCCATCGCCGTCTGGCTGCAAAGCCCGGAGAACGCCCGCCGCTACAAAGCCGCCGGGATCAATCTCTATGTGGGGCTGTGGCAGGGGCCGACCGAGGCGCAGCTTGCCGCGCTCAAAGCCGCCGGAATGGCGGTCATCTGCGAACAGAACGCGGTCGGGCTGGCGCATCGCAACGATCCGACCATCGTGGGATGGATGCACGGCGACGAGCCGGACAACGCGCAGCCGGTCAGGGACCCGAAGACCGGAGAGGAGAGGTACGGCCCGCCCATTCCTCCGGCGCGCATCGTCGCCGACTACGGCAAGCTTCGGGCGCTGGACCCAACCCGCCCGGTGCTGCTCAACCTGGGGCAGGGCGTCGCCAACGACGAGTGGGTAGGGCGCGGGCCGGAAGGCCGCCCGGAAGACTATCTTACTTATGTCAAGGGCGGCGACATCGTCTCGTTCGATGTCTACCCGGTGGCGGGCATTGATAAGCCGGACGGGGAAAACTATCTCTGGTACGTGGCGAAGGGCGTCGAGCGGCTGATGCGCTGGACGGGGGGCAAGCGGCGCGTCTGGAACTGCATCGAGTGTACCCATATCGGCAACGAGAAGGTCAAAGCGACGCCGCATCAGGTTCGCGCCGAGGTCTGGATGGCGCTGACGCACGGCTCGACGGGCCTGATCTATTTCGTCCATCAGTTCAAGCCGACGTTCAACGAACACGCGCTGCTGGACGACCCGGAGATGCTCGCCGCCGTGATCGCCATCAACCAGCAGATTCATGCGCTCGCGCCTGTGCTGAACAGCCCGACCGTCAAAGACGCCGCTTCCGTCTCTTCCTCCTCCTCTGACGTTCCCATCGCGCTGATGGCAAAGCGGCACGACGGCGCGACCTATCTCTTCACGGTCGGAATGCGCAACGGCCCGGCGCGGGCTTCCTTCGTCGTTCACGGCCTGCCGGAGAAAGCGACTGCCGAGGTTCTGGGCGAAGGGCGCACGATCCCCGTGCAGGGCGGCAAATTCTCCGACGCCTTCCGGCCCTACGACGTTCATCTCTATCGCATTCGGTAATGGGCTGCCTGCGTGAATCTCCTGGGCTTACACTGTATTCGCAATCAGTGAGGCGGGGCGGACACAGGTATACTGTAGAGCAGACACTTGCAGCAAGGAGAAGACCGCCTGATGCCTCAGATCACTGTCGAAGGCGAAACGACCTTCGAGGCCGATGCCGGCAAAAAACTCGTCCTGTGCCTGGAAGACGCGGGCATTGACATCCTCCATCGCTGCGGCGGGAACGCGCGCTGCACGACCTGCCGCGTCCAGATCGTTTCCGGCGCAGCCCCGCCGATGAGCGAGAAGGAACGCGCCGCTCTGTCGAGGGAACCGGGCCTGCTGGATACCTACCGGCTCTCCTGCCAGATTCGCGTCGAGAGCGACCTGACGGTGCGGGTCGCCAAACGCGCGCACGTCGAGGGACTGCGTCCCGGCCCCCGTCCCGCCCCTTGATTTTTAGCGCCTCTGCGTTGATTCCCCTGAAAAAACCTGCCTCTTTTGCCGGGGTTTGGCCCATTTCTTGCAAACGGAAGGGCAGAAGGAGTTGACTGCCTGGAAACTCCTTTGGCCCTTCTTGCGCCTCCCTTCGGATAAAGCCCCTCGTTGCCCCTGGGAAGTTTATGATGCGTGGGGAAGGCGTCGGGCCTGTTCGGCAACAGCCGAAAGAATGCGGTATTAAAGGAGAGCCAGGATGCGTCCGTCCGCCTTTCGCGCTATCGCGCTTGCCAGTTTGCTGCTCTTGGGAATGGGAGCAGCGCCCGCTTCCCACTTTGCTTCCCTTCCTTCCGCCTCTGCGCAGAGCCTTGCTCCACAGAAACCAGGCGTTGCCTTGCCGCACAGCGTTCCCGCCATCGTCGAACGCGCAGTCGTTCTCGGTCGCCCCGATCCCCGAAGGCTGTTCCCCATCCTCGTCAGCCTGAACTTTGCACGGCCCGACGAGGCCCAGACCTACGCCGATGCGGTCAGCGACCCGAAGTCGCCGCTCTATCGCCAGTTTCTCACGCCTGCCGAGATCGCCGCGCGCTTCGGGCCCTCCGAGGCCGACTATGCGGCGGTCGTGGCCCACCTGCGCGCCAACGGCCTGCGGATCGTCGCCCTGCCGGTCAATCGGATGACGGTGCGCGCCGAAGGCACAGCCGCCCAGATCGAGGCCGCGTTCGGCACGCGCCTGCAGCTCTATCGGGAAGGAGAGCAGGATCGCTGGCAGCGCGTGGGTCTGAACGGCCCGCCGCGCGTCTTTTTCGCCAACGCCACGCCGGTGCGTCTGCCTGCCGCCATCGCCCCGCTCGTGCAGGGCGTGGCCGGGCTGGAGAACTATGTCCGGGCCACCTCGCGCCACAAACGGTTCGACCTGGGCCGCTCCGCCTCGCCCTATGCGCCGGACAGCGTCCGCACGGCCTACGATCTGCTTCCTCTCTATAGTGCGGACGAACCACTGCGCGGCGAGGGGCGCACCATCGGCATCGTGGCGCTGGGCTATACCAATCGCGACGACACCGCGCGTTTCCTCGACGATTTCAGCCTGCCCCTGCCCCCCGAAGGCCCCGGCGCGAACCTCACCTTCATTGATGTGAACGGCGGGGCCGATCCCGATTTCGGAACCGACCTGGAGTCCAATCTCGACGTACAGATGGCGCTGGGGATCGCGCCCCTCGCCAATATCCGCGTCTATAACTCCGAGTCGAGCGTGGATCAGGCGACCTATTTCGTCAACTATCTCGCCGTCGTCTCCACGATCACGAGCGAGAACGCGGTGGACATCGTGACGGATAGCTGGGGCATCACGCCAGGAACCGTGTCGGGATATAACCAGTTCCACACGCAGCATCTGATGATGACCCTGCAGGGCATCACCTATCTGAACGCCTCCGGCGATTTCGGCTCCAATATGGAGGTCAACGGCCTCTACCCGCAGACAGACCCGGAGGTTTTGAGCGTGGGCGGAACGGTGGCGAAGCTGAACGGTCAGGACGAGATCATCTCCGAAGTCGGCTGGCACGGCAGCGCAGGCGGCTACAGCGACAAGGTTCCGTTTCTCCGGCCCGCTTACCAGGCCGGGCGCGGCGTGCCGACCACGCCCGATCTGCGCCTCGTGCCGGACATCGCGCTCCACTCCGCCGGCCCCAACGACAGCGGAGCCTATCTTTTCTATGCCAACGGCGTCCGCCGCAGCGCCATCGGCACCAGCTTCGCCGCGCCCATCTGCGCCGGGGCTTTGGCGCTCGTGGAGGAGTATCTGATCCGGCAGAACGCGCTGGCCCCCGATGCGAACGATCACTATCGCCTGGGGCGTCTGAACGATCGGCTCTATGCGATGAACGGACGCGACGATGTCTTTCGGGACATCACGGTCGGGGGCAGCGACGGCAGCCGGGCCGTGCCGCAAGGATATAGCTGCACGCCCTTCTGGGACTTCGTGACCGGTTGGGGCAGCCTCCGCTTCTACAATCTGGCGGTGGCGCTGGCCGCTCCTCTGGCCGTGACGGTAGACCCCGTCTCTACCGAGGTTTCCGCCGGTCACAGCCTCCAACTGCAAGCGACCGTGCAGGGCAGCACGGTTCAGACTGTCGCCTGGTCGGTGGTCAGCGGGCCGGGAAGCATTGACGCGAACGGCGTCTATACCGCGCCGCCGACCGATGCGGTCTCCGAAATACAGACGGCGGTCGTGCGCGCGACCAGCACGATCAATACCGCCGCGCCCGTCTCTGCCGACGCGACCATCATCGTCGTGCCGCACGATGGAACGCCCATCACGCTGGATACGCTCTCTCTGGATTCGGACAGCGCCCCCAGCCATACGACCGTCGGAGGGACGCTGACGCTGACCGGGCCGGCGCCGGAGCGCGGCGCGGTCGTGGCACTGACGACGAACAAGCCGTCGGTCGCGACCGTCCCGGCGACCGTCAGGATGGAGAACGGCGCGACGACACAGACGTTCGCGCTGACAACCAAAGGCGTTCTGGTGGCAACGCCGGTCACAGTCATCGCCAACTACAACGGCGTGACGGCGACAGCGACGCTGACTGTCTATCCCAGCCTCTCTTCCGTCGGCAAATCCAAAGGCGGCAAGCAGACGGGCGTTGGAAAGCTTCTCCCCACCGGGAACCGGTCGCGCCCGCGTCATCACAAGCCCCCGCGCTGACACCCTTCAAAATCCTACCCGCTCCCTCCTCTGCGCAAGAGGAGGAAGCCTCTTTCCTCCCCTATCTCTGCGATAAAAACGCCGCTCTTCTGTCTTAATAGAGAGGAGAGCGGCGTATAGAGCGTCGCAGCAGGCAGCGACAGGCGCTCAGACGAAGAGTTCGGAAACGATCTTGCCGTCGTTGGCAAGCTTGACCGGACGGCCCGACGGCGTCATGTACTCCCTATCCGGGTCGAGGCCGACCGTGTGGTAGATGCTGGCGGCCAGGTCTTCGACGTGGATAGGCCGTTCGGCAGGCCCCATCGCCCGCTCGTCGGTCTTGCCGATGACCTGCCCGCCCTTGACGCCGCCGCCCGCCATCACCACCGACATCGC
>DASRGL010000353.1:0-9515 GCA_035651115.1 Chthonomonadaceae bacterium | reverse complement strand
ACGGCGATGAGATAGAGACATTTTTCAATGTTGCCCTACTGAACCGGACAACTTTGAAAAATGCGGCTTGGAAGTTGGCTATGAGAAGCGTCTGTCTGACAGAAAGGCTTCTCATGCCCTGGATTTACCGGAAACTAGTATTAATTATGATTACAGGATAGACTATGATTGAGCCAGAAGCCAATCCTAGTCCATCCGTTAATCATTCTAATCACAGTTCAGACAGAAGGAAGAGGCTTATCGTCACTATAGTTCCGCGTTCTGGAAGAACTCGATGACCTCGCCGTTCAGTCCCTTGACGAAGGCGACGGTGAGTTCGAGCGGGCGGTCGCTGTTCTCCGGCAGCACCGTTTTCGTCTCCAGCGTGACCGTCGCTCCGGCGCTGCGGGCGCGTTCCAGGGCGGCGGCGCAGTCGTTGGTGCGAAAGGCGACATGCAGCAGCGCGTCCTCCGCGCCCTCCTCGAAGGCGGGCGGGCGCGTCCGGCCCGCGAAGACCTCCATGTAGTTGCCGTCTCCCGTATCCAGCAGGGCCGCGCGGGAGTCCCTGCCGCCGTTGGCGCGGTCGTCCTTGCCCCAGCCGTGAACGCGCCGGAAACCCAGCCCTTCGATATAGAACTTCAGCGTGGCGTCGTAGTCGTAGGCTTTGATGGCGACATGATGAAAGCCGCCGCCGTGCAGAACTGCGTTGTGGCCGTTATTCGGCATCCTCTTCCTCCTTAAGGAAATTCAGGCTCATTTGTAGGCGACAAGGCCGAACGCCTCCGGTCTGCGCGCGACCTTCGTAAATCCGGCGTCCTGCAAGCGGCGCGCGGCTCCCTTCGCGACACTGCTCCCGGACGCGCTCTCCAGGTCGCCGATATAGTGAAACAGCCGCCCGCCCCGCGCCAGCACGCGGAACAGTTGCCGGTAGAACGCGCCGGAGTAGAGTTCGCCCGCGAGACTGAAGGTCGGCGGATCGTGGAAGATGCGCGCAAAGGCGGCGTCCTCGAACTCCTCTATCCGCTCGGAGGCGTCGCCGACGATCTGCGTGATCCTCGGATTCTCGAACAGCGCCTGCGACCAGGGATTGCGCCGGGCGACTTCTAAAACGGTCGGGTCGAGTTCTATCGTCGTGACGCGCGCGGCGGTCTCGGCGGCAGCGATGGCCGTATAGCCCAGCCCGGTGCAGACATCTAGCACGCGCCCGATAATCGGCGCGATCGTGCGGATTTTGCGCTGCGTGTCCTCCTGCGGATCAATCCCTTTGATCCGGTGCATCGGGAAGCCGGAGAGCAGCATCGTCGGGGCTAGCTCCGTGGAGAGCAGGCTGTAGAAGCGGTTTCGCGCGGGCGAGAAGAACTGAATCTTCTCGATCCCGGCCTCCGTCACGGCGAAGCAGACGCCCTCGCCCTGCTCTATCTCCTCGATCTCCTGCCAGGAGAGCCGCCGCCCGTCCGGGAACACGACGCCCGCCGCCTCCAGCCGTACCTCGCTCTGCGTCCGGTTGAGGTCCAGGGAGGTCACGGCGGCGTCCCGGCCCTGCTTTCTGGCCTCCAGCAGGGGCAGCGCTTGAAGGCGCGAGAGAACGATCATCGCGACACGCTACCATTCCGCCGGCTGCAGGTCTTCCACCTTGAACTGAATCTTGCGCCTGCCGTTCCAGATGTTGAACTCCGGGCGATAGCAGACATCCACCGACAGGCCCGCTTCCAGCGCGTCGGCCAGGTCGCCGTGATTCCACCAGAGCGTCTCGACCATATCGTTTCCATTGAGGCCGTCCGCCTTCAGCAGCAGCTTGAGGTGCTGGCCCTCCTTGCCAATGCGCTGCGATTCCAGGATCGGCACGCTCCGGCTGACGAACAGCGGCTCATGGTTGCCATGCCCGAACGGTTCCAGCGTCTCCAACTGGCAGAGCAGGTCGGGCGTGATCTCGGAGGGGGCGACCTCCAGCGCCGCTTCGAGCGAGGGCTGCAGGTCCTCGTCCGAGAGCAGCGAACCGGCCAGGCGGTTCATCTGCGCGGCGAAGTCGGCGACGTTGGCCCCTTCGATGGAGAGGCCCGCCGCGTGCGCGTGGCCGCCGTACTCGATGAGCAGGTCGCGGCAGCTATCAATCGCATCGAAGATATTGAAGGGGTGGATGCTGCGCGCCGAACCCCGCCCCGCGCCCGTCGCCTCGTCCAGCGCGATCATGACGCAGGGCCGATAGAAGCGCTCGACGATCTTGCTGGCGACGATTCCGACGATGCTCCCCGACCAGCCCGCGCCGTGCAGCACCAGGCAGCGCGCCTCCATCATGTCCTGCTGGGCGACCTGCGCTAAAGCCTCCTCCAGAATGCGCGCCTGCTCCTCCTGCCGCTGGATGTTGCACTCGTTCAGGCGGCGGGCCAGCGTGGTCGCCTCCGCCTCGTCGCGAGTCAGCAGCAGGTCGAGCGCCAGCTTGGCGTCGTCAATCCGGCTGGCGGCGTTGAGGCGCGGCCCGATCCCGAAGCCGATGGCGCGCGCGTTCAGAGGCTTGCCATCGGCGCGGTAACCGGCCACATCTATCAGGGCGCGCAGGCCCGGCTTCTTCGTCTGCGCAAGGCTCTCCAGGCCGTACTTGACCAGGACGCGATTCTCGTCCAGGAGCGGCATCACGTCCGTGACCGTGCCGATGGTCGCCAGGTCGAGGAAGCCCCGACGGAACTGTTCCGGCTTGTGGCCGAGATGGCGCGTCAGCGCCTCGCACAGCTTGAAGGCGACGCCGACTCCCGCCAGGTTGGGGAACGGATAGCGCGAGTCTTTGCGGTGCGGGTTGACAACGGCGACGGCGCGCGGCAGTTGGCCGTTCGCGTTCGGGGTATGGTGGTCGGTAATGATGACATCAATGCCGTACTGCCGGGCGTGTTCGACCTCGTCCACGCGCTGAATGCCGCAGTCGGTCGTGACGATGAGCGTGACGCCCTCCTGCTTAGCCTGCTCGATGATCGGGACGCGAATATCATAGCCATCGCGCTTGCGGTGCGGCACGAACACGTCCACGTCCCCGCCGAGGCTGCGGAGGGCGCGCGTCCAGAGCGCGGCGGAGGTGACGCCATCGCCGTCGTAATCGCCATGCACCAGGATGCGTTCTTTCTCTGCCAGGGCGCGCTTCAGGCGTTCGCAGGCGACTTCGGCATCTGGCAGCAGAAAAGGATCGTGCAGGCGGTCGAGGCTGGGGTTGAGGAAGGCGTCGGCGGCTTCGGGCGTGGTGAGGCCGCGCTGCACCAGCAGGCGCGCGATGACGGGATGCACCCCCAGTTCGATCTGGAGTTGCGCTTCGGCCTGCATGTCGTCCGGCAGAATGCGCCAGCGTTTTGGGGTATGCGCGCGTCTCACGAAAACCTCTCGCCTTTTGCGATCCGGTCTTGAATATGCAGCGTGATGGCGTCCTTGATATTCGCGAGGACTTCCTCATACGTATCGCCCTGCGTATAGCAGCCTTGCAGGGAGGGACAGGCCGCATAGTAGCCGTCTTTGTCCTTCTCGATAATGATGGGCAGCGTGTACTTTTTCACGGCGTTCGTCCTGCGCGCAGCACGGCGACGATACGCTCCGCCGCGCTGCCGTCGCCATAGGGATTGGCGGCGCGGGCCATCTGCGCATGGGCCTCCGCGTCGGTGAGCAGGCGCGCGGCCTCGGCGACGATGGTCTCCGTGTCCGTTCCGATAAGTTTCGCCGTGCCTGCCGCCACTCCCTCCGGCCTTTCCGTCGTCTGCCGCAACACCAGGATCGGCACGCCGAGCGTCGGAGCCTCCTCCTGCACGCCGCCGCTGTCCGTCAGAATCAGCGTGGCGCGCTGCATCAGCTTGACGAACGGCACGTAGTCCGGCGGCTCGATGAGATGCACGCGCGGCACGTTCTCCAGCAGCGGGCGCAGCGTGTCGCGGACGACCGGGTTTTTGTGCAGCGCGACGACGATCTCGCAGTCGGCGAACCGCTCCGCAAGACGGGCCAGCGCGCGCCCGATGTTCGCCATCGGCTCGCCCCAGTTCTCGCGGCGGTGCGCCGTCACCAGGATCAGCCGCTTCTCGCCCGCTACCAGCGCACTCAGCGCCGGGTCTTCAAACCGGTAAGGCCGAGAGGCGACGGAGCGCAGCGCGTCTATGCTGGTGTTGCCGGTCACGAAGATGCTCTCCGGCGCAACGCCCTCCGCCAGCAGATTCCGCTTCGCCTCTTCGGTCGGCGCGAAGTGCCAGGCCGCCAGGCCGCCCGCCAGCCGCCGGTTCATCTCTTCCGGGAACGGATCGTAGCGGTTGCGCGTGCGCAGGCCCGCCTCGACATGCCCGAACGGGACTTTGTGATAGAAGGCCGCCAGCGCCGCCACGAAGGTCGTCGTCGTATCGCCCTGCGCCAGGCAGAGGTCCGCCGGATGGGCGCGCAGATCGGCGTCCAGCCCTTCCAGCGCCCGCGTCGTGATCTGGGTGAGGGTCTGCCCGTGCTGCATGATGGCGAGATCGTGGTCGGGCGTGATCGCGAAGACGCGCAAGACCTGATCCAACTGCTCCCGGTGCTGCCCGGTGACGACGACGCGCACGGCGAAATCCTGCGGATAACGCTGCAACTCCCGCACGACCGGGGCCATCTTCACGGCATCGGGCCGCGTTCCAAACACGCACAGCACGCGAGTCTTTTGCATAGTCCTGTTTTAGCGGGCGAGGCGGCCGGCCTGGAACAGCGCCAGCGCGGTCACGCAGAGGAGGATGGCGACGCTATAGATGAACCAGACGACCTGCCGCTGGTTCCAGCCGCGCGCCAGCAGGCGGTGGTGCAGGTGGCGCTTGTCCGCCGCCGTGAGCGGAGCGCGGGCCAGCAGGCGGCGCGTCAGCACGTGGACATAGTCGAAGAGCGGCACGCCCAGCACCAGCACCGGCACGAGAACGGAGACGGCGGCAGCGACTTTGAACGCGCCCATGATGGAGATCGCCGCCAGCGCCAGGCCCAGCACCCATGCGCCGATGGTTCCCATGATGATCTTGGCCGGATGGTAGTTGTGGCGGAGGAAGCCCAGGCACGCCCCGACGATGGCCGCCGCCATCATCGCCAGCGTCGCGTCGCGCGCCGTCTGCAACTGCACCGACATCAGCGCCAGCGTCGCCGCAGAAATGGCGCAGACTCCCGCCGCCAGACCGTCCACGCCGTCTATCGCGTCTACGGTCTTCGTGACGGCGAAGACCCAGATGACGGTCAGGAGGATGGACGTGCCGAGGCTGAGGGCGTGCCAGTTGATGAGCGGATTGTACTTGGGGCCGAAGGTTCCGCCGAAGGGGTTGGTGATGCCCTCGATCCGCACGCCGAAGGCGACCAGGATGAGCGCCGCGAAGACGATGGCGAGCGTCTGCCACCGCGCCGAAAGGTTCTTGAAGTCGTCCACCAGGCCCGCGAGGGCGACCCAGGTCGTCGCCAGCAGCACGCCGACGATCTGCGGCGTCCAGGTGTGCTGTCCGGGCCGCGCGAAGTGCCGCCAGGTGACGGTCAGCAGCACCGCCGCGACGAAGCCGAGAAAGATGGCGATGCCGCCCGCGCGTGGCATCGGAGACGTGTTGACCCGGCGCGCTTCCGGCTGATCCACCGCACCCATCTTCTCCGACCAGCGCCGCACCGTGGGCGTGACCGTCGCCGTCACGAAAGCCGCGAGCAGGGCCGCCACGAAGATACCGATCATGGCTGCCCTCCGGGCGTTCTCATGGCAAGCCTGCTTCTGCAGAGAGGCCGCATCGTCCCATCTCCTGCTTCTTCCCCGTAAGCCGGGAAGATCGTTCTACTCTCTGTTGCGGGTCTCTGCACGTCCAAAGTTCCCTCTATCTCCCACTCTGTAAAATATCCTTGACGGTGCGCACCTCGACCGCGCCCGGAGGAGGGGTGAAGGTAAACACGCTGTCCGCCAGCGACGGATTGGCCGTTGCGGTCAGGACGACGTGCCGCATCCGCTGCGTGACAGGAATCTGCTGCGCAGTGACTTTTTTGCCCTGGCGCGCCGGCACGGTCATCTTCAGGTCGGGAACGCGCTGCTCGATCTTCTCCAGCAGCGAGGTCTGCTTGTTGATCCACCAGGTCCAGTACTGCTTGCTCGGCGGCAGGACGACCTGATGGCCCTTTTTGTCGCGCAGCACCGTGCGTGGTCGGGTCGTTACGCCGGTCACCACGAACACGGGTTTGCCGTTATAGGTATTGCTGCCCTGAAAGCGCAGGTCGGTCAGCGCGGCGGGCAGTTGTTTCTTGCCGAGAAAATAGAGCGGATCGAGGCTGGCCTGCACTCCGGCGCGCACGGCCAGGAGCGGAAACAGCATCGCGTCTATCGTCGGAGCGGTCGGGTAGCGGGCGTACTGATTGGTGCTGGCGAGGTAGATGAAGAGGTTCGTGCCGTCGCTGAGAATCGTCTGCGTGCCGGTCGGCATGGTGAAGTCGAGGCGCAGCTTGTTGGGCCGCTTCATCTTCATCTCCACGCGCATGGCGCGCGTCTGAAGCATCTTCTCCTTAAAGAAAGCGGAGATCTCCACGCTGGCCGTGCCGTCGTAGGTGTTGAGCCTCTGATAGGCCGCGCTGACCTTTTGCAGCAGCGCGCGCGGGTTCTGGGCCTGCGCCTCTGCGGGAAGGCTGGAAAAGGCCGACTGGACGACGGCTGCCAGGCAGACGATCAGGCCGATCCTGCGCAGACGCGCCGCCCGAGGTCCCTCACTATGGAATAAAGGCACTGCCTGCTCTCTCCCTCTCGATTTCTCCGGCCTCGTCACCGTTGCCTCTTCCCTCCTCTGCCGCCTTCCGGCAGCCTTTTCAGTATAACAGACGCGGCGGGAACCCGTCAACCCGACGCAGGCTTCCTCACATAATTACGTGCCAGCTCCCGGTTCCGAAAATCGGCCATTCCGAGGATGTTCCCGCCCCAAAAGATGCCTATAATAGAGGCAATGTGATACGTTCACGCCAGAAGCGAATCAGAATAGGAGACGACTATGGCAAGCGAGACCTTGAACATCACCGACAACCGTACCGGGAAGCAGTACACGCTTCCCATTACCCACGAAACGATTCGCGCCGCCGACCTGCGCCAGATCAAGACCCAGGAGGACGATGCGGGCCTGATGACCTACGATCCGGCCTTCATGAATACTGCGTCCTGCCAGAGCAAGATCACCTTCATTGATGGCGACAAAGGCATTCTGCGCTACCGGGGCTACCCCATCGAGCAGCTTGCCGAACGCTGCACCTACCAGTTCCTCTCCTGAACCGCCCGCGCGCTTCCCATTGACACCCTTACTCCAACGCGGTACAATGCCGTAAGTAAGGAATGTATCGGAGGAGATTGCCATGCCGCCTGTTGTCATGCAGATCGAAATGCCTGCCAGTCTGGAGGAGTTTCACCTGCCGGAGGGAGTACACCGCCGCTTGCAAGACCTGCTCGACCGCCAGGATCAGGGACAGCTTTTGACGCCTGCCGAGCGAGCGGAGGCGGAAGGACTGGTTGATCTGGCAGAGTGGCTATCGCTCCTGCGCCTGCGGGCGCAGCGTCTCTCCAGCGAGGCCGCCGCCTGACCATGAGCGATATTCCAGTCCGGCTGCGGCGACTCGTGATTCGGCGTGCAGGAAATCGCTGCGTATAGTACTCCCCAAAGTCAAGACAGTTTTTGGGGAAATTTAGATTAAGTTTGCGTGTCCGGCGACAGGCGAGTTGAGGAGGAATCGGCAGCTATGGGTGTCCCGCACCCTATTCCCTATCAAGGCAGCAAGCGCGCTCTGGCCCCTGCGATACTGGCCTACCTTCCTGAAGACTGTGTTACACTCATCGAACCGTTTGCGGGGTCGGCAGCTCTGTCGCTTGCTGCTCTGTACCACAAGCGGGTCCGCAGTACACTCCTGAACGACATCAACCGTCCGCTGATGTGTCTGTGGCGGGACATCCTAGATCGCCCGGAAGCTATCGCGGAAGCATACCAGACGCTCTGGAAGTCTCAACTCGGCAGAGAGCGGGAATACTACGACGAGATACGCGAGGAGTTCAACCGTACCGGACGCACCGACTGTTTTCTCTATCTGCTGGCCCGTTGCGTAAAGGCGGCGGTACGCTACAACGCGCAGGGCGAGTTCAATCAAAGCCCGGACAACCGCAGGAAGGGCGCGAAACCCTCCACCATACGCGAACACATCTTCGGCGCGTCCCGGCTGTTGCGCGGCAATGCCTGTCTTATGGAAGGCCCCTATCGAGCCTCCATCGCGCAGGCCACGCCGCTTGATGTGATCTATCTTGACCCGCCCTATCAGGGAGTGTGCGGCAAACGCGATCCACGCTATATCAACGAGGTAGCCGTCGGCGAATTCGTCTCGTTCCTACAGGAGTTGAACGACAAAGGACTCTCGTACCTCGTAAGCTACGACGGAAGGAACACCGCCAAGTCCTACGGCAAGCCCCTACCAGGATCGCTCGAACTAACGCACATCGAGATAGAGGCCGGCCGCTCGGCGCAGGCTACACTGCTCGGTCGCCAGGTCAGCACGATAGAGTCGCTCTATATCTCTCCTCACCTCGCTGCACGGTTAGGGAAGCGCCTTACACGCAAGGTGTCCTCTTCGGCATCGCGTCAGTTGGAGATGGCTCTATGAGCCAGGAGTATCCAGAGGAGTTTCTGGAACTGCTCCGTTCCGTTACCAGGAGACGCCCCAAACTCGTTATCGAGCATATTCTGCAACATGGCTTCGTCACCACAGAAGAACTTACTACCCTCTACGGCTACAGTCATGCGCCCAGAGCCGCCCGTGATGTGCGCGAGGAGGGCATACCCCTCGAAACCATCCGTGTCAAGAATGCCGAAGGACGCACGATAGCCGCTTACCGCTTTGCCGACCTGACTGCCGTTATAAGCGGCAAACTCGGTGGGCGCAAAGCGTTTCCGAAGAAACTCAAGGGAACCTTGCTCCAACAGGACGGCCCGCGCTGCTCCGTATGCCTGACACCATTTGAAGGACGCTATTTGCAGGTAGACCACCGAATTCCCTATGAGGTCGGTGGTGATCCGGCAGACGGCAGGCATAATCCGGCAGAGTACATGCTCCTCTGCGGTTCCTGCAATCGAGCCAAATCGTGGTCCTGCGAACATTGCACAAACTGGCTGGAGACAAAAGACCCTGACCTATGCCGTACCTGCTACTGGGCCAGTCCCTCGGACTACAAGCATATCGCCCTCAAGGTCATGCGTAGGCTGGATATTACCTGGTCAGAGCAAGAAGTCGCCTACTACGAACGATTGAAAACGCTGGCAGAAGCGGCTCAGGAAGAGATGCCTGACTACGTGAAAGACGTTCTCCGACAACATATGGACGCGCCACAGCGCCCATCTCGATAAGATAGCCTCCCCAAATCGGCCATTCCGAGGATGTTCCCGCCCCAAAAGAGGCCTATAATAGAGGCAATGTGATACGTTCACGCCAGAAGCGAATCAGAATAGGAGACGACTATGGCAAGCGAGACCTTGAACATCACCGACAACCGTACCGGGAAGCAGTACACGCTTCCCATTACCCACGAA
>DASRGL010000352.1:0-5351 GCA_035651115.1 Chthonomonadaceae bacterium | reverse complement strand
GGCTCTCTCCTTCGTAAGGAGGAGAACTGCTCTGCACTCCCTCCCCTTGCGAAGGGGAGGGCGAACGCCTTGAGGCTCCCTCCCCTTGCGAAGGGGAGGGCGAACGCCTTGAGGCTCCCTCCCCTTGCGAAGGGGAGGGCGAACGCCTTGAGGCTCCCTCCCCTTGCGAAGGGGAGGGTTGGGGAGGGGTCTGTTCTTCCTGCGCCCGCAGCCGCGCCTCGCCCCAGGTGACGATGGGAACCGGCGTGCTGCGCGTCTCGGTCGTGGCGCGCACCCAGGCGGCTTCCAGCCCGGTCAGCCAGAAGAGGAGGTCGAGTTGGTGGCCGTTGGCGTCGGCGAAGTAGCCGCCGGGGCAGCGGGCCGGATCGTGCCGCCAGGTTCCGACGTTCGGGCGCACCCAGTCCTCGCAGGCGAAGATGCTGACCGACGTGACACGGCCCCATTTGCCGGACTGCAACAGGCGGCGCAGCACGCGCGAGTCGCGGCGATAGCGGGACTGGTAGGCGATGGCGACGACTTTCCCCGCCGCTTGTGTCGCCTGGACGACCTGGCGCACCTCGTCGGGAACCATCGAGAGCGGCTTTTCGCAGAGGACATGCAGGCCGTGTTCCAGCGAGGCCAGCAGTTGCTCGGCGTGCCACCGGTTCGGTGAGTTGATGGAGACGGCATCCAGTCCGCCGCGCCGGAGCAGGTCACGATAGTCGGCAAAGGCGTCTGCCTTCCCTGCCGGGTCGGGCGGCAGCGCCGCGACGACGCGCTCCATGGCAGCGGCGTCCGGGTCGCTGACGGCGCGGACGGAGACGCCGGGCATGTCGCTCAACCGTTGCGCGTGGACGAGGCCGAGCGCGCCGCAGCCGATGATGCCCACGCGCAGAGGCGAACCGGTCGAGGAGGTCATGAGTTGGTCGGTCTCCATTCCCGCATTTTGCGCGCCGCCGCGCCGAGTTGGTCACGGACGGGCGTGAGGTTGATCTGAGGAAAGCGGTCGGCAAGGCGCGGGCCGCGCGCCGCATCGTAGAGCGTCTCGCCCGCCGCCAGCGTGTAGACGACATCGGAGGCGCGGGCCGTGTAGACCAGCGCGCTCACGGGATCGTATGCGGGCGCGCTGTGCAGTTCACCCAGCTGCACTACGCACAGGTCGGCGCGCTTGCCAGGCTCCAGCGTCCCGATCTCGGCGTCCAGTCCCAGCGCCCGCGCGCCGCCGCGCGTCGCCATCTCCAGCGCCTCCTGCGCCGAAAACGCCTCCAGCCGATGCCGCGCGCCGCGCTGCAACAGGACGGCGAACCGCATCTCCTCGAATAAGTCCATCGTGTTATTGCTGGCGACGCTGTCCGAGCCGAGGCCCAGGCGCGGCCAGGAGGCAGGCGGTTCCGGCTCTCCCTGCCGCCGGGCGCGGCCCAGAATGCCGAGCGGAGCTACGCCGACGCCGAGTTTGGCGTTGGACTTGGGACAGTGCGCCCAGGCGACCTCCCGCGCCTGCAAAATGGCGCGATCCGACGCGGAGACCTGCACGCCATGCACCAGCAGTGTGCGCGGCCCCAGAATGCCGAGGGAGTCGAGATAGGCGACCGTGCTGCCGCCCGGAGGCTGCCAGTCAATGCCGCGCCGCGCGAACATCTCGGCGATGAGGCCGGTTCCCGACCGCAGCAGTTCCGCCTCCGCCCGCGACTCGGCGGCGTGGATGCAGAGCGGCAGAGACTCCTGTTCCACATAGGCGGTCAGGGCGCGAAACAGGGCAGGGCGCACGGTATAGGGCGCGTGCGGCGAGACGCCAACGGCCAGGCGCGTCCCCGCGCTCTCCGCTCTCAGATTGACGACTTTACCGGCCAACTCCTGCACGATTTCGCCGACCGGACGCTGCTCATCAATGCCGAACACCTCCTGATAGATGATGCCGCCCAGTCCCAGCGCCTTCGCGCCGAAGAGCGCCGCGCCGCTGTCCGTGCAGTCGCCAATCGTCGTCACGCCGCCCGCCGCCGCCTCCGCCGCGCCCCACGTCGCCGAGGCCACCCAGTCCTCCCAGGTTAGCGCGGCCTTGCGCGCGGTCAGTTCGCGAATCCAGGGGAAGAACTCGATGTCTTCCAGCAGGCCGCGCATCACGGTGTAGTCGAGATGGGTATGGACGTTGACGAGGCCGGGCAGCAGCACGGCCTCGCCGAAATCGCGGACATCGGAGCCGGAGGCAGCGGAAGCGGGGCGTACCTCCAGGATGCGGTCGCCCTCGATGACGACCTCGGCATCGGGGATCGGCGGGCCGGAGAAGGGCAGCGCCCAGGCAGCGCGCAGACGCTGCATGACCTAACCCCCCGTCCCCCTTCCCTGGCCGCTCGCAGGCTCGCTAGGGAAGGGGGTGTCGGTAGCGTTCACCGTTGTATCCGGTCTTGTCTTCTCGCTCATGGGAAGAGCAGACTCCATGCAAACGTACAAAACTTTCGTCACCCCCTTCCCTGCGAAGCGTATTAGGGAAGGGAGTCGGGGGGGTAGGTCATGCACGCGGCGCGAACAGCAGTTTGACGCCCGCGCCGCAGAGGAGCAGCGCGGGCATCAGCGCCATCGCCGCCATCAGAATCTCCGGGTGGCTGCCGTTTGTGGGATGGAAGGCCAGCGCGCCCCAGTAGAAGGCCAGCAGGCCGCCCGCGAAACCGACCAGCAGACCGATGGCTCTATCCATCAGGAGTCGCCCCGGTCGCTTGACGAACACCCACGCCGCCAGCAGCCCCGCAACCGGGATGGCCCAGAGCGCGCGCCGCCAGACCTCCCAGACCTCCGGCGGCGGGTTCATGTCGGACAGACCGAACCCGGCGAGGACGCAGAAGGCTTCCAGCCCGGCGACAAACGCGACGATCAGATAGGCGATCCATCTCATAGGCAGCGGCGCGGTTCTCCTCAGAGCGGGGCCGCCCAGATGCGATCCAGGCGGGCGCGAGTCAGGTTCTTGGCGTGGCCGTCCGCAAAGACGACGTTGTAGCGCAGGCTGGGAGGAATCAGGCTGCCGTGCCACTTGCCCGCGCCGTCGAACAGCACATTGACCTCGGCGGGAAACTGAAAGCTGGCCTCGCCCGCCCGCAGCATCGCGATCTCGGTGCGATAGTAGTAGCTGGTTCCGAACTTTTGATAGCTCGTCGGCAGCGCATCCAGCGGCAGGCCCGTGAAGTCCTCGATCTCGAAGCCGGTGTCGCCGGGACACCGGAAGATGTCTTTGGACTTCGCATAGGGCTGGAGGACTTCATGCACCATGCCCATGTAGGGAAAGAGCGCCTGGAATCCGGGCTGGCTGTCCCAAATCTGCGGGGTATAGCGGTCGGCGGGATCGAGGGCGAAGGGATAGAGGCCGTCGTTGTCCTGCGCGTAGAGGGCGATGCTGATGCCGATCTGCCGCAGGTTAGAGAGGCAGCTTATCTCCCGCGCCTTGCCGCGCGCTGTCAGGAATACCGGGAACAGAAGCGCCGCCAACACGCCGATAATCGCGATGACGGTCAGCAGTTCGACCAGAGTGAAGGCGAGCCTTGAAAAAGAGCGCATAGATGATGTCTCCTCTCCGCCACGCGGAAGACACGGCAGAGCAGAAGGCGGTGCGATGACCGGCGACACGGTATTGTACCTGCGCGTCGGCTGCCGGGTCAAGTTTGTCCGAGGGCGGGCGATATGGTACAATAAGGACTGTTTTGTCTCTTTATACGCGGCTTTTGCGGGCAAGATTACCCGGCAGGCAGAAAGAGAAAAGCGATGGCATCGGCATGGCAACGCGCGCTCGTCGTGGGCGCGTCTTCGGGCATGGGCGAGGCGATAGCGCGGCAGTTGGCGCGGGAAGGCTGCCAGGTCGCGCTCGTGGCGCGGCGCAAGGACGAACTGGCACGCCTTGCCGACGAGATCAATACGGCGGCGGGAACGACGCTGGCCCATGTCTATCCGCATGACGTGCGCGAGTACGAATGCGTTCCGGCCCTCTTCCAGCAGATATGCCATGACCTCGGCGGGCTGGACCTGATTATCTACGCGGCAGGCGTCATGCCGCGAATCGCCGACAACGAGTACTCCTTCGACAAAGACCGCCTGATGTTCGAGGTGAACACGCTGGGCGCTATCGCCTGGCTGAACGAGGCGGCGCAGCGGTTCGAGCGCGCCGGAGCGGGAACTATCGTCGGCATCTCCTCGGTGGCGGGCGACCGGGGGCGGCGCGGACAGCCTGCCTACTGCGCCTCCAAAGCCGCGCTGGCGACCTATCTGGAATCGCTGCGCAACCGCATCGGACGGCACGGCGTCAAGGTCGTCACCGTCAAGCCCGGCCCGGTGGATACGCCGATGACGAAAGGGTTGGACAAATTGCCGATGCTGATTCCGGCGGAGAAGGCGGCGGCAGGCATCCTGGCGGCGGCGCGGGCAGGCGTCCACACGGCCTATGTTCCCGGAGCCTGGCGTCCTATCATGTTCGTCATTCGCAGTATCCCTTCCTTTCTCTTCAAGAAGCTGAATATATGACCCACCCCCCTGCCCCCTCCCTAAAAGGAGGGGGAGCAAGAGCGCACTTGTGGATGTCTTGCTCCCCCTCCGCTTCGGGAGGGGCCGGGGGAGAGGTAAGAAAGTCATTATGAGCGCGTTAGAAATACCGACAACTCCCTCCCTGCCGCAAGACCCCGCGACGGCCGCGACGCCGGAGCGCGTGACGGCGGTAGAGAATCTGCACCCGGCCATGCCCTACGACCGCCTGGAGCGCGTCGAAGCCTGGGGCATGAATAAGGCGGTGCTTTCCTATGTCTATCGTCCCAGCACAGTAGAAGGCATACGGGAGGTGTTCGAGATCGCGCGGCGGCACGGCCTGAAGGTCGGGCTGCGCGGCGCGGGCCGCAGCTATGGCGACGCCTCGCTGCTGGCCGAGAACATCTGCCTCGACCTCACCCGCATGAACCGCATCCTGGACTGGAACCCGCAGACCGGGCGGATCACGGTCGAGCCGGGCGTCACCGTGCGGCAGCTCTGGCAGTACATCATCGAAGACGGCTGGTGGCCGCCGGTCGTGTCGGGAACCATGTTCGTGAGCATGGGCGGCGCGGCGGGCATGAACTTTCACGGCAAGAACAACTTCAAAATGGGGCCGATCGGCGACCATATCCTGGAGTTCGCGCTGCTCCTGCCGACCGGCGAGACGAAGGTGTGCAGCCGTGAGCAGAACGCCGAACTGTTCTACGCCGCCATCGGCGGGTTCGGGATGCTCGGCTGCTTCACCCGGATCACGCTTCAGATGAAGAAGGTCTATTCCGGCCTGCTCTCGGTCTACGCCTTCTCGACTCAGAACTTCGCCGACATCATCCGCGAGTTCGAGGCGCGTATGGACACGGCGGACTATCTCGTAG
>DASRGL010000351.1:0-3880 GCA_035651115.1 Chthonomonadaceae bacterium | reverse complement strand
GCTCGGTCATATTCGGCCAGGCAGCGTTCAGCCCAGCGATGCGTGCGCTCCATCGCTTCGCGAGCGTACTCCGGCGCGGCGGGGTAGGGCGCGCACTCGTCGAAGGCCATGATGATGTCCGCGCCGAGGTCGCGTTCTATCTGCAGGACGCTTTCGGGCGTGAAAACGTGCCGCGAACCGTCTATGTGCGACTGGAACTGCACGCCATCCGCGCCGATGCGCCGCAGGTCGCTCAGGCTGAAGACCTGGTAGCCGCCGCTATCCGTGAGCAGCGCGCCGTCCCATCCGCTGAACCGGTGCAGCCCGCCTGCCCGCGCGATCAGGTCTTCGCCGGGGCGCAGGTGCAGATGGTAGGTGTTGCCCAGGATGATACGGAACCCGATCTCCGTGAGTTCGGCGGGCGTCATCGCCTTGACGGTCGCCTGCGTGCCGACGGGCATGAACACCGGCGTCTCTAAGGTGGCATGGGGCAGAGTCAGCAGGCCGCAGCGCGCCGTGACCCCCGGCTCCGTCGTCCGCTCCCTGACCTCGAATGCGAATGCAGGCCAGTCGCTCACCGTGTTTCTCGCTCACAACATTGTTCCATGTTCAAGCTATTATACCTTACCCTCGGAGAGGCCATCGGGACGTTTCCCGTCCAGCGCTCAATATGAAAGGCCGCTTTGCTGCGCTCAACGTATTCACGCAGCGCTCCTTCTACGTCCGTCCGCCTGGATGAGCGGCCGGTGGCTCCAACTGCTCGAACTCGGCCAGGGCTTCGATCAGCTTGAGCAAAGTCGGGGCATCGCTGCGAGTGGCGCGTCGCACGGTGACAGGCATAGACAATCCTTCCTTGACCTAACCCCCCGTCCCCCTTCCCTGCCCGCGCCAACGGAAAAGCCTGTTGGCGCTAGGGAAGGGGGTGTCGGAAGCCGCTACCGTTGTATCCAGTCTTGTCTTTCCCACTATCGGGAAAGGCCGACAGCGAGAGAACATACAGGATTTGGTCACCCCCCTCCCTGTGAGCGCAGCGTCGCAAGGCAAAGGCTCGAATCGTTTCGAGCCGTCCCTTGCAGTCGCAGTAGGGAAGGGGGACGGGAGTTAGGTCATCTCTCTCCGGTCAGGCGGTCCAGGGCGCGCAGGAGGGGCTGCTTCTCGATCAGCGCGGTCAGGGAGAGGCACTCTGCAACAACGTGCAGCCCGATGAGCAGCAGCAAGACGGTCAGTTGCGCTGCCACAGGCAGCAAGGTAGCGACTCCCAATCCCAGGCACGCGCCCAGGAGGTTGCTGCCGACATCGCCCAGCATCACCTTCGCGCGGGCGTCGCGTTCGTAGACCGGCAGCGTCGGCAGGACGACATAGAGCAGGGAAGGAACGCCGCGCGCTCCATTCCACACGCTATAGGCCAGCAGCAGGCCGGACGCGACCAGAAAGACGGCTCCGGCGCGGCCCGGACGCAGATCGAGCAGGTTGATGGCGTTGGCGGCGAGCGCGATGAGCAGGGCGGCCAGCAGCGCGGCAGGCAGGTTCTCCGGCTCCGCGAGATGGCCGATCCAGAGCGCCAGCAGGCCGCCGCCGACCGCCTTGACAAACCCGGTCGTGAGCGTGCGCTGATGGAAGGCCGCGCGAAAATGGCCGCGCAGTCCCTTGATTCGCTTATCTCCCCAGAGATCGTCGCTCAGGCCGAGCGCGCCGAATCCGAGGACCGCCCACAGCCAGAGCCAGCGTTCGGGCCGCGCGGCAGGAAAGAGCATTCCCGCCAGCGCCAGCATCGGAACCGTCCAGAGCAGGATCACCAGGCCGTAGCTCTGCGGGATGCGCTCCTGCCGGAAGTTGGTTTGCAGGTGGCCGAACCGGCGCAGCAGCCAGACGACGAGCGGCGGCAGCACCAACAGCAAGAGCAGACCGACGAAGGCGAGCAGCAGACCGCGAGACGTCAGCGGGTAGTGCGCAAGCAGTCGGTTCAGCAGAGGAGACTTCGCGCCCGCTCTGGCGATCAGACGGTCGCCCATGTCCAGCAGGTCGGGCAGGCTGCCGCTGCCGAACCGCGCGCCGGGGTCGCCGCCGATCTCGTCCATATTGCCTATTCTGTCCCTTTCGACTGCGTGTCAAACATCTCCGTTTTGCTCTCCTGGCTCTTCTTCGAGCAGGGTCTTTATGTCCTGGGCAGCATGAAAGACACGAATGATCTCGGCTCTGCCTTCGGGGGTAAGATAGAAGATGAGGTGGTTTCGAAAGCCGGGGATAATCCACATCCGAAGGCCGGAAAGAGCAGGATTTCGCACTTCGCGAGGGGCGCCTGCTCCCGGCATGAAGCCGATCTGCTCTACGGCCTCCATGACGGCAGAACGAAAGCGCCAGGCAACTTCAGGACTGGCATTCTCTTCGAGATACTCCGCGTGCCTTTCGATGTCAGCCACCGCACGAGGACGGATCGTTACTATCCGTTGGGAGGGTTCGTCCTGACTCATGAATTAACCCTCCTGAACGGACTTTGCTTTCTTCCGCGCGTCTACTCTCATCCAAAGCTCTTTCCAGAACTCCGGCGTGACAGGAATAGGATCGCCGCTTTCCAGCCCTTCAAGCAGAAGGGTTTCAAGGCGCTCCTGGGCTTTCCGTTTCTTGTCCTCGCGAATCAATTCCCGCAGATACTCGCTGACGGTTCCATAGCCGCCGTCATTGACTTGCTCTTCGACATAGGCTTTCAGGGCCTCCGGCAGGGAAACATTCATATTGGTCATCATGGAAAACCTCCAACATTGTACTTCACAGATTATAGCATAATCTGCCATATAACCGCAAATTCTGTGGTACTGTTGAAGGTTTCCCCTACTACTCCATTCCTTTCGGGGGCAGCGCGATATGCCGGGTGTGCGGTTTCTCTGGGAACAGCCAGAGGCGCAGCAGCACACGCGCCGCGCCGAAAAACTGTTTTGTCCGGTGGAGAATGCCCGCCGCGTCGCGCCCGGTCACGCGATGGGTCATCGTTGTCGGAACTTCCAGGACGCGAAAGCCCGCCCGCAGCGCGGCCACTGTCAGGCCGATCTCCGCCCCCCAGCCGCCTGCGAACCCGCCCGCCGCCGCGATGACCTCCCGCCGCGCCGCCCGCTGCCCGGAGAGCGGAGCCTGCATCTCCTGTCCCGTCAGCTTGCGGATGCCCCACCGCGCCAGCCGAACCACCATCCCGAACCCGCCGCCTCGGCCCGGCACGACCGGAAAAGTGGCGATGGACATATCCGCCAGGCCCGAAAGCACCGGCTTCACCAGCTTGACCGCCTCGACCGCCGAATCGCCCAGGTCAGCATCCAGCATCAGCACGATCTCATGGCGGGAGAGGTCGAAGGCCGCTTGCAGCGCCGCGCCCTTGCCCCGATTGGCCTGCCGATAGACGACATCCGCGCCCGCCTCCTCCGCGATCTCCGCCGTCCGATCCGTCGAGCCGTCGTCCACGACGATGATCTCTCCGATATGCGCCTCCTGCGCGATCTTGCGGATTGCGGCGAGCGTTGCGCCGAGACGTTCGGCTTCATTGTAGGCGGGGAGCAGGACGGAGAGGTTCACGGCGGGGACTCAGTCGTTGCGGGCGAGCGAGGGCGGCAGAAGACGCTTGGCCGTCTCTTTGGTGCCGTAGTCGTCTTTTTCGCCGCGCAGCGCGAAGACCAGCGTGCAGTGGCCGATGTCGGTGTCCACGTTGTCCACCGTTGCGACATCTATGTTGAGGGAGCGGTACGCGCCGATGTCCGAAACGAGCGCCTCCTGCGGTTCGCACGCCACGACGGTCAGACCCTGCTTTTGCAGCGCGGCGATGAGCGGCTGATCAACGTTGGAGATGCGCAGCGAACCTTCCGTGCGGCTGCCCGCCACCACGACGACGTACTGGGCCGGCGTCTGATAGTCGTTG
>DASRGL010000350.1:0-21128 GCA_035651115.1 Chthonomonadaceae bacterium | reverse complement strand
TGGAGACGCCGTAGATGTCTTCTCGGTGCGTCCTCTGCTGGTGAACAAAGTCGCGGTGGAGGGCGCGGTAGATCAGCCCAGCGACTACGAACTGACGCCGGGGATGCGCGTTTCCGACCTGCTGCAGCGGGCGCGCGGCCTGCTGCCGGAGGCGTACCTGGGGCGTGCCGACCTGTATCGCTGGAACCCCGACAACACGAACCGGCTCATTTCCATTGATCTGGAGAAGGCGCTTGCGCACGATCCCGACGCCGACGTAGTGCTGACCCGCTGGGATCGCCTGAAGGTCTATACCCGCAAGGAGGTCGCCTGGACGGGGCGGCGCACCGTGACCGTGCGCGGCGCGGTGCAGCGCGCGGGCGTCTACGACTACAGCCAGAACATGCGCGTGCGCGATCTGCTCCTGATGGCGGGCGGCCCTACGCCGGACGCCTACATGCCGCGCGCCGTCCTGCTGCACCAGAACGGCAACGGCACGTTCGACTACGAATATATCAACATAGACGAGGCGCTCAAAGGCAACAGAGAGGCCGATGCGGCGATACGCGATAACGACGTGCTGGCCCTCTATCGCGTCAACGAGGCCCACTTCGAGCCGGATCATTTTGTCACCATTCGCGGCGAAGTCGTGGCTCCGGGCATCTATCCGCGCGGCGAGGGAATGCGGGCCAGCGATCTGTTGACGCTGGCGGGCGGCTTCCGTCCGGGAGGCGGCAGCCGCGTCGTCGTGGCCCATGCGCGCCGTGCGGCGGACGATCCCAAGACGACGCTCATCACCGCGAACGTCGCGTTCGATGCGCAGGGCAAGTGCGCCCCGCAGGACGATGTGCTGCTGGAGGATGGCGATGTCGTGACGGTGCAGGGGACGGGCGGCTTCCAGGAGAAGGTGGCGCTCGTCACCATCAAGGGCGCGGTGGAGCGGCCCGGGCCGATCGTCCTGACCAACAAGGAGATGCGCCTGAGCGACGCCTTGAAGGTGGTGGGGGGCCTGCGGCCCGAAGCCTTCCCGGAAGGGACCGAGTTCCGGCGCGATCCCCGGATGCTGGCCTCCGCCGGGCAGAAAGACCTGGCGCTGATCATCGGCAAACTGAACGATCTGCTCAACGAGAGCGAGCGCAAGCGTCTGCTGGCGAAAACGCATGTCGAGCGCATCAAAGCGGTCGGCGCAGCCAGTCAGGGCGATAATCTGCCCGTTGGGTTGGGAGGTGCGACTTCTGCGCCCGTGCCGGTGTCGGGCGCGCTGGTCAACAGTCTGGCGCAGGATGAGCTTGTCTCCCGGCCTCGCACGCTCGGCGCGCAGGAACTCGAACCGAACGGCAATATCGCCGTCAACCTGAACGAGGCGCTGCGCCATCCGGGCGGCAACGAGGACATTCTGTTGATGGACGGCGACGTCATCACCGTCCCGGAAACGCCGACGACGGTGCAGGTGGTCGGCGCGGTCGTCAATGGGCGCGGCGTGCTGTTTAAGCCGGGCGCGGGCCTGGACTACTATGTGGAGCAGGCGGGCGGCTATACGGTGGACGCGGCCAAAGACCGCATCGTGGTCATCCATGCGGGTGGCGGCCTGATCCCGGCGCGCAAAATACGGGACCTGCGGCCCGGCGATGTCATCGTCGTTCCGACCCGCGTGCTGGCCGAGAAACTGGCGAGCAACGGCAATGGCCTGGATCGTTTCTTCCGCGCAATCACGAACACCGCCATTACGACGCTGCTGGCCGTCCGGCTGTTCGGACTGTGAGGAACTGCCCCCCCGTCCCAGGGCGCAGCAAGCAGCCAGGGCGTAACCGCCCCTACGGCACGGTCTGTCTGATTCCGAAACGATTCGGGACAGACCGTGCGACCCTGAACCGCTGCGCTGGGAAGGGGGAGCCAAACCAGCAGGCGTGTGCCTCTCCTCCAATCCTTATATCAACTCCGGTGAATGAGTCACTATTCCAGTCTTGTCATTCTGAGCGCAGCGAAGAATCTCAAACGGGAACTGTTCCACCGGAGTTGATATTACTCGATTGGAGGAGAGGGGCGAAGCCTCCAATTGGATGCTCCCCCTTCCCAGCGAGCCTGCGAGCGATTCAGGGAAGGGGGACGGGGGTTAGGTCCAGCGATTGCTTTTTGAACCGTTAGGTGCTATACTGGCTAGGCTGTGTCGCGGTCGGCGGCAGCGTCCGCCCCCGGCAGCGCAACACCGGCTCGCCTCTGGGTCTCGCGATGCGTGGCGTGGCAAGGAGGCCGGACAGAAGGTCCTGCTGCCGCACGCTCCTCCCGGAATACTCCGACCTATGAACATCCTGAAGGCAACATGACACTAGAGGTCCAAGACCCAGAGATCGTTATCAATCGGGCGGTCGTGAACGCGCTGGTACGGCGGCATCTCCGGCGATGGATACTGGTGGGGATCGTCTTCTTCTTTGTCGTGCTGTTCGCGCTGCTTCTGGCGCTGCCTCAGTCGTTTTCCTCCACCGTGTCCCTCTCCGTGCAGCAACCGGTGCAGACTTCCCAGGCGCTTTCCCTGTTGACCGGGCAGAGCGGTTCGCGCAAGTATATCGGGGTCATCTCCAGTCGGCGCATCGCCACGCTGGTGGAGCGCAAGGTCCACCTTCAGTCGTTCTATGGCCTGGAGAGCCAGAAAAAGGCGGTGGATATGCTGGTGGACAGCGTCCGGCCGGATGACAATGCGGCCCAGGGGCTGCTCTACATTCGCCTGTCACTGCCGGGGCCGCCCCGCCTGGCTTTCGGCGCGGGCGACCGACGCGCCCGCGTCAAGCAGAAGGTCATGGAGGCTGCGAACGCTTATGCCGCCGCGCTGCGCGACTACGCCATCACGCAGGATAACGACCGCGATACCGTGCTGCTGCGCGAGGCCGATACGCAGTCCCGGAAGGCGCGCGCCGACCTGGACGATACAATCAATCGGATGCGGGAGTTTCTCCGCAATCTGCGGCATCTGGACCCGCGCGCGATGCCTGCCTCCGAAGCCGATACGAGGACGGCCGGCGAACTGTTGACGCTCTATCAAGGTCTGGCGCGGGTCGAGGCCGATATTCGCGCGCTCGAGGCGGCGCACGCCGCCGAGAATCGGTTGGTGGCGGGGCAGCTGCGCAATCTCAGCAGCCTGCCCGCCGAAGACGAACTGTTGACGGACGCGCGGAACCAGGTGAATCAGGCGCGGCAGCGTCTGGAGAGTCTCCAGATACAGTTGGGGCCGGACAGCCCGCGCGTGGTGGCGGCGCGGGAACAGTTGCGGCTGGCGGAGAAAGAGCTGCAGAGGCAGATCGAGGGCATCCGCCAGAAGCGCACGACCGAAGAGGTGATCGCCGAGTCCACCCTGGCGCGCCTGCGCGCCCGCCGCGCCGCCATCATGGCCCAGATCAACGAGGCCGAAAGCCGCCTGCCGCTCCGCCGGGAACTCAGCGTAGAGTTCCAGCGGCTGCAATACGAGATTCAGGTGCGGCTGGAGGCACGCAAGGCGACCGAATCCGAGGCGGCCAAACTGCGGCTCAACGCCGTCTCCGCGCAGAACCTCATGACGGTCGTGGACTACGCGATCCCGCCCGATTCCGGCTCGCCGGGTATCCTGATGCAGGCCGTGATCAGCCTGGCGCTGGTTCTCGCAGGAATGGGCGTCTGGGTTGTCGTAGCCTATAGGCGGGAAGCGCGCCGGAGCGCGCTAGTGTGAGGCCGCTCGCTATAAGGAGGGACGGGCGCGCTGGCATGAAGAACTGGGGGCATTGGGAAGTCCTCCCATACATGGAGGAGCGAAAAGACCATGGAGGCGACGGTTGCCGTGAGAGACAATGCGTCGGTAAAAGTGATGATCCTGGCGGGCGGATTGGGGACGCGCCTGGCCGAAGAGACAGAGGTGAAGCCGAAGCCGATGGTCGAGGTCGGCGAGCATCCGATCCTCTGGCACATCATGAAGCACTATAACCACTACGGCTTCAACGAGTTCTACATCGCGCTCGGCTACCGGGGCGAACACATCAAGCGGTATTTTGTAGACTACTACACGCTGCGCGGCAATATGACGGTGGACATTCCCGGCGGCGGCGTCCGTATGCACGAGCGCCAGTGCGAGGACTGGATCGTTCACCTGATGGATACCGGGCAGGCGACCCTGACGGGGGGCCGCATGAAGCGCCTGGAACCCTGGCTCAAAGGCGGCACCTTCATGGCGACCTACGGCGATGGAGTCAGCAATGTGGACCTGAACGCGCTGCTCGATTTCCACCGGTCGCACGGTAAGATCGCCACGCTGACGGCGGTGCGCCCTCCGGCCCGGTTCGGCGGCGTCGTCTTCGATGGCGACCTGGTCGCCGAGTTCACCGAGAAACCCCAGATCGGCGAAGGCTGGATCAATGGCGGCTTCTTCGTCCTGGAACCGGAGATCTTCGACTATCTGGAAGACGACCGGACCAACCTGGAGGCCGACGCGATGGAGCGCCTGGCGGCAGACCGCCAACTGGCCGCCTATCGGCACGAAGGCTTCTGGCAGTGCATGGACACGCTGCGGGACAAACGGCTGCTCGAGCATCTCTGGCAGACCGGCAACGCTGCCTGGAAGGTGTGGCGATGAGCGCGTTCTGGCGCGACCGTCCGACGCTCGTGACCGGCGCGACCGGGCTGGTGGGCGGCTGGCTGGTCAAGCGGCTGCTTTCGGCGGAGGCGGACGTGGTCTGCCTGGTGCGCGACTGGATTCCCGACTGCGAACTGGCGCGCTCCGGCGACTTGCAGCGCGTCAAGGTCGTGCGCGGCGACATCTGCGATCAGACGCTTCTGGAGCGGACGCTTGGCGAGTATGAGATCGAGACGGTGATGCATCTGGCGGCGCAGACCATCGTGGGCATCGCCAACCGCAATCCGGTCTCGACCTTCGAGAGCAATATTCGGGGAACCTGGTGTCTGCTGGAAGCCTGCCGCCGCAGCCCGCGCGTGCGGCAGATCGTGGTGGCCTCCTCGGATAAGGCGTATGGCGATCAGGAGACGCTGCCCTACGACGAGGAGACGCCGCTGCAAGGACAGCATCCCTACGATGTCAGCAAGTCCTGCGCCGATCTGATCGCCCACGCCTACGCCAAAAGCTACGGCCTGCCCGTCGTCATCACGCGCTGCGGCAACTTTTACGGCGGCGGCGATCTGAACTGGAACCGGATCGTGCCGGGAACCATCCGTGCGGCGCTGCGCGGGCAGAGGCCCATCATCCGCTCGGACGGGCGGTTCGTGCGCGACTATTTCTATGTCGAGGACGGCGCTTCGGCCTATATGCTGCTGGCGGAGAAGCTGGCCGCCGACCCGAATCTCCTCGGCCACGCCTTCAACTTCTCCAACGAGATTCAGGTGACGGTGCTGGAACTGGTGGATCGCCTGCTCAAGTGCATGGACGTGCGGCTGGAACCTGATGTCCGCAATGAGGCGTCTAACGAGATACGGCATCAGTACCTCAGCGCGGCCAAAGCCCGCCGGATGCTCGGATGGGAGCCGCTCTTTACGCTCGATGAGGGGCTGCGCCGCACGGTGGACTGGTATCGCGCCTACCTCGCGGACTAATTTTTTAGGAGCCAAGACTGCATGACCGGCCCTCTGGCCTGCCGCCTGTGTGGCGCAGCCTTGAATCATATCTTTGTGGACCTGGGGATGTCGCCCCTCGCCAACTCCTATCTGCGGCCTGAAGACTTGCAGCGCATGGAGCCGTTCTTTCCTCTGACGGTCTATGTCTGCTCGGAGTGCTATCTGGCGCAACTGCCGGAGGTGCAGAAACCCGAAGCCATCTTCAGCGACTATGCCTACTTCTCTTCCTACTCCGATACCTGGCTGCGGCACGCCGCAAACTACGTGCAGCAGATGATCGAGCGCTTCGGCTTCGGGCCATCGCATCAGGTCATTGAGATCGCCAGCAACGACGGCTATCTGCTGCGGTTCTTCAAGGCGAAGGGCGTGCCGGTGCTGGGCATCGAACCGGCGGCGAACGTGGCGCAGGAGGCGGAGAAGAACGGCATCCCGACGCTGGTGAAGTTCTTCGGCGCGCAGACCGCGAAGGAACTGGTCGGGCAGGGACAAGCCGCCGATCTGCTCGTGGGCAACAACGTTCTGGCGCATGTTCCCGATCTCAACGACTTTGTCGCGGGCATGAAACTCCTGCTCAAGCCGCAGGGCATCCTCACGATGGAGTTCCCGCATCTGATGCAGATGATGGCCGGGAACCAGTTCGACACCATCTATCACGAACACTACTCCTATCTCTCCTTCCTCTCCGCCGAACACGCTTTCGCCCGGCACGGCCTGACCCTCTTCGATGTCGAGGAACTGCCCACGCACGGCGGCTCGCTGCGCATCTATGGCCGTCATGCGGAGGATGAGTCGAAGCCCGTCACCGCGCGCGTGACGGCGCTGCGGCGGCGCGAACGGGATGGCGGGCTGCACCGGATGGAGACCTATGCAGGCTTCGGGGAGCAGGTGAAGGCGACCAAGCGCGGCCTGCTGGAGTTTCTGATCCAGGCGAAGCGGGAGGGGAAGACGGTCGTCGGGTACGGCGCTCCGGCGAAGGGCAACACGCTCCTCAACTACTGCGGCGTCCGCACCGACTTCCTGGACTACACGGTAGACCGCAGCCCGCACAAGCAGGGCCATTTTCTGCCGGGAACACATATCCCTATCGCCTCGCCGGACCGGATCGCGCAGACGCGCCCCGACTATGTGCTGATTTTGCCCTGGAACCTGCGGGATGAGATTCGCGCGCAGATGGCCCACATTCGGGAGTGGGGGGGCCGGTTCGTCGTGCCGATTCCGAAGGTGGAGGTGCTGGATTAGAAGGCCCCCCTCCCTAGCCCTCCCCCCAAGAACAGGGGGAGGGGAGCCTATAGCGCATACCGGTGCGTTCCCCTGTCATTCTGAGCGCAGCAAAGAATCTCTTTTTGAAACCCTTCGCCCCGCTTAGAAGGACAAAGAGCAGAGACGCTCGCGCATTGATTGTTCCCTCCCCCTGTTCTTGGGGGAGGGCTGGGGAGGGGGCCTGCCATGCACTTCACTGCAACAAAAATCAAAGGCGCGTACATACTCGACATCGAGCCGCGCGAGGACGAGCGCGGTTTTTTCGCCCGAACCTGGTGCCGGGAGGAATTCGCCGCGCACGGGTTGAATACGTCCCTGGTGCAATGCAACCTGTCGTTCAATACGCGCAAGGGAACGCTGCGTGGGATGCACTATCAGGCGGCTCCGCACGCGGAGGCCAAGCTGGTGCGCTGCACGCTGGGCGCGCTCTACGATGTGGTTCTGGACCTGCGCCCAGACTCGGCGACCTTCTGCCAGTGGGTCGCGGTCGAGTTGACGGCGACGAACCGGCGGATGCTCTACATCCCGGAAGGCTGCGCGCACGGCTTTCAGACGCTTGAAGACGCTACCGAGGTCTTCTATCAGATGTCCGAATTCTATCATCCCGAAAGCGCGCGGGGCGTGCGCTGGAACGATCCGGCGTTCGGCATCGCCTGGCCGCCGGGGGAACGGATTATCTCCGCGCGCGATCAGGAGTACGGCGACTTCAGAGCGCGGCAATAGGCAGGGAGGCAAGATACGTGGGGTTGGTGGTAAGCCAGGAGGCGGAAGCGCAGACCATCGCGCGCGCGGACACCCTCGATGCAACGTGGACGCAGGCGTTCTTTCGGCAGATGATGACGATTCGCCTGGTCGAGGAGCGTCTGCTCAGGCTGTTCTCCGAAGGCGCGCTCAACGGAACCGTCCACACCTGCCTGGGCCAGGAAGCCTGCTGCGTCGGCGTCGTCAACGCGCTGGATCGCGACAAAGATATCCTCTTCTCCAACCATCGCGGACACGGCCATTTCCTCGCCTACTGCGACGACGTGGAAGGGCTGATCGCCGAACTGATGGGCCGACAGACCGGCGTCTGCGCGGGCGTCGGCGGCAGCCAGCACCTCCACAAACGGAACTTCTACTCCAACGGCATCCTCGGCGGCATCGTCCCCGTCGCCACCGGCATGGCCCTCGCGGAAAAGCGCAAGCGGACGGGCGCGATCTCCGTCGTCTTCATCGGAGATGGCGCGCTCGGCGAGGGCGTCATCTACGAGTCCTTCAATATCGCCAGCCTCTGGCAGTTGCCCATCCTCTTCGTCGTCGAACACAACGGCTACGCGCAAAGCACGCCCACGCATCTGGAACACGCCGGGAACCTGGCCGCCCGCGCCACACCCTACGGCATCCCCGTTACGGTCATCGAGGCGACCGAGGTAGAGGAGGTCTACGCCGCCGCGCGGGAGTGCGCCGACGCCGTGCGCCGCGAGAGCCGGCCCCGGATGCTGTTCCAGCACACGCACCGCTTCGCCCCGCACAGCAAGGGCGACGACACGCGCGACCCGGAAGAGATCGCGCGGATTCGCAGCGCCGACCCACTGCTGCGTCTCCAGGCGCGGCTGAACGCTGAGACGCGGGAGCGGATTCTGGCGGAAGTGGAGACGCGGATAGAAAGCGCGGTCGAGGCCGCGCGGCGCGCGCCTATCGCCGATTTCTTTGCGCTGGAGGCGTCATGGCCGCGCTGACCTACCTGCAAAGCCTTCAGCAAGGGCTGCATCGCGCCTTCGCGCAGGATGCGCGCGTCCATCTGCTCGGCGAGGACGTGCTAGACCCTTACGGCGGCGCGTTCAAAGTGACCGCCGGGCTTTCGACCCAGTACCCCGACCGCGTCTTCACGACGCCCATCAGCGAAGCAGCCATCGTCGGCGTGTCGGTGGGCATGGCGATGCGCGACCTGCGGCCCGTCGCCGAGATCATGTTCGGCGACTTCCTGACGCTCTGCGCCGACCAGATCATCAACCACGCCACGAAGTTCCACGCTATGTACAACGGCGCGGTCCCGGTTCCTCTGGTGATTCGCACGCCGGTCGGCGGCGGGCGCGGCTACGGCCCGACGCACAGCCAGTCCTTAGAGAAGCTGTTTCTGGGCGTGCCGAACCTGCATGTCGTCGCGCCAAGCCATTTTCATGATCCGGGGACGATGCTGCACCACGCTATCCTGAGCGATAGCCGCGTGGTGCTGTTCCTCGAACACAAGCTGCTCTATCCCCAGCGCCTTGTAGAGACCGGGGAGACGCTGACCGTCCGGCTGGTCGAGGAGGCGAGCGGCTACCCGACGGCCATCGCGACGAACTACGCCGGCGGCGCTCCCGATGTGACGGTCATCGGCTACGGCGGGATGAGCCTCCTGGCGGCGCGCGCGATGGAAAACCTGATCGCCGAGGAGATTCGGGTGCTGGCCGTGTTTCCCGGCAGCCTCAAGCCTCTGCCGCTGGAGACGCTGGTGGAGAACGCGGCGCTGAGCCGCCGGGTCGTCCTCGTGGAGGAGGGGACGGCGGGCTTCAACTGGGGCAGCGAGGTTTCGGCCCTGCTCTATGAGCGATTGTGGCGGCAACTGCACGCCCCGATCCGCCGTCTTGCCGCGCACGACAATATCCTGCCTGCGGCCAAAGAGATGGAAGACCAGGCGCTCGTCACGACGGAGAAGCTGGAAGCGGCCCTCCTGGAGGTGCTGGAATGAGCCAGTTGGTTCCGCTTCCGATGATCGGCGCGAACGAGGACAGCGCCCTGGTCGTGATGTGGCGCAAGGCCCCCGGCGAGTTGGTCAAGCGCGGCGAGATTCTGTGCGAGGTCGAGACGACGAAGGCCGTCGTCGAGATCGAAGCGGAGGCGGACGGCCATCTACATCTGCTGGCGAAGGAGGGCGAGACCGTCCGCACGGGCGAGCCGCTGGCTGCGCTGCTGGATAGCCCGGAGGAAGATGTCGCGCCGCTGCTGGCGGCGGCTTCCACTGCGAAGGCCGCGCCTGCCGCGCCCGTGACGACCGGCGAGCGGCGCTGGACGAAGAAGGCCGAGATCCTGGCGCGGCGGCTGAACCTCTCTATCGAGCAGGTAGCGGAGAGCGTCCCGAACGGCGTCGTCGGCGAGGCAGAGGTGCTGGCGTTCCAGTCGCGGCAGGGCCAGACGGAAGAGACGCCTCAAACAGCCTCAACTCAGCGTCCGGGCATCGAGCGCGTATTGATTCTCGGCGGGGCGCGGGGCGGCGGCGCGGAACTGATTCTGGACGCGCTGGCCCGCATTCCGCACCAGCATCCGGTCGGCATTCTGGATCGCGACCCGGCGCTGCACGGGCAGCTTGTCTCCGGCGTGCCGGTTCTCGGCCCGACGAGCCAGGCGGAGGACTTCTGGCGCTCCGGCCAGTGCGACGCGGTCATCATCGCGTTCAACAGCAATCTGGAAGAGCGGGCGCGGCTGTTCGAGGAACTCTCCGGGCGCGGCGTGCCGTTCACCAATGTCATTGACGCGACGGCGGACGTGCGCGCCACCGCGCAGATAGGAACCGGCAACGCGATCCTGGCCTGCTGCCATATCGGGCCGTATGCCGTCGTCGGGGACAACAATTTTCTCAGCACGTTCACCTGCATTGAGCATCACTGCCGCCTGGGAAGCCACTGCGCCTTCGGGCCGTCCGTCGCCTTTTCCGGCCGCGTGACCGTCGGCAATGGCGTGCGGTTCGGCATGTCTATCGCGGTCGAACCCGACGTGACGATAGGCGACAACGTCATCATCGCGTCCGGCTCGGTGCTGACCCGGAGCATCCCGTCGAACTCGATAGTCAAGGCGCGCATCGAACAGATCGTGCGGCCTCGATAGAAACAGACCATGACCGGAACCAACGAACAGTTTTCGATGCGCGATCCGCGCCACCAGACGGCGAACGATACCGGCTTCGCCGCCGAGATGAACGCCTACTTCGGGCGCAGTCTCGGCGGGAATCTGGACAAGCTGCGTAACTTCGCCAAGTTCGTTCCCCGGCAGGACCTTGCCAGCTTCCTGGCCCGGCACGAGCTTTTCAAGCTGGCGCTGGGCGTGCATGGGCATGTGTTGGAGTGCGGCGTCTTTCTCGGCGGCGGCCTGATGACCTGGGCGCAGCTTAGCGCCATCTATGAGCCGGTCAACCATGTCCGCCGTATCGTCGGTTTCGATACCTTCACCGGCTTCGTGGACGTGGGCGCGAAAGACCGGGGCGACAATGTAGACTACACGAAGGCGGGCGGGCTGGCGGCGAACGCAGAAGACGATCTGCGCGAGGCGATACGGCTCTATGATATGAACCGCCCGATAGGACATATCCCGCGCGTGGAACTTGTTGTCGGCGACGCCGTACAGACGATACCGGACTATCTGCGGAACAACCAGCATCTGGTCGTCGCCCTGCTCTATCTCGACTTCGACCTTTATGAGCCGACGAAGGCGGCGCTGGAGACGTTTCTGCCGCGAATGCCGAAGGGAGCCGTTCTCGCCTTCGACGAACTGGATCAAGCCGCCTGGCCGGGAGAGACGCTGGCCGTGCTGGAGACAGTCGGGCTGCGCAACCTGCGCATCCAGCGTTTTCCCTACACGCCGCAGGTCTCTTACGCCGTTTTGGAGTAAGGTTCTCCTCTCTGTCCATCCCGGAAACCGCTTTCCGCGAGAGAGGCGTGGAGGAGGCCGTCAGAAACCGCCTAAAGGAGGGACAATGGAACGTATTCCCGTCTCCGGCCCCTGGATCACGCAGAAAGAGATTGACTATGTGACCGATGCGGTCACGAACGCCTGGTACAGCAACGCGAACCTCTACAACGCTCGCTTCGAGGAGGCGTTCGCGGCCTACACCGGGCGCAAGCACGCCATCTCGCTGCCCTCCTGCACCTCGGCGCTGCATCTGTCGCTGCTGGCGCTGGGAATCGGCCCCGGCGACGAGGTAATCGTGCCGGACTGCACCTGGATCGCCACTTCCGCGCCCATCACCTACGTCGGCGCGACGCCGGTTTTCGCGGACATAGACCCGGTTACCTGGTGCCTGGACGCCGCCTCGCTGGAAGAGAACATCACGCCGCGCACGAAGGCCGCCATCGTCGTCAACCTCTACGGCAATATGCCGGATATGGACGCGATCTGCGACGTGGCAAAGCGGCACAATATAGCCATTATCGAGGATGCCGCGGAGTCGGTCGGCTCGGAGTACAAGGGCCGGAAGGCGGGCAGCTTCGGGGAGACGAGCGCGTTCAGCTTTCACGGCTCGAAGACGCTGACGACGGGCGAGGGCGGGATGCTCCTGACCGATTCGGACGCCATAAACGCCCGCGCCCTCTTCCTGCGCGATCATGGCCGCAAGCCCGGCGATAAGATGTTCTTCAACACCGAGGTCGCCTACAAGTACAAGATGAGCAGTATGCAGGCGGCGCTCGGCCTGGCGCAGTTGGAGCGGGTCGAGGAACTGGTGGCGCGCAAGCGGGAGATCTTTGCCTGGTACGCGGCGGAACTGGCGGATGTCCGCGAGGTCACGCTGAACCACGAAGCGCCCACGACAGTCAATACATACTGGATGGTCACGGCGGTCGTGGATAAGCGGCTTGGCCTAAAGAAAGACGCCCTCATGGAGCGATTGAGCGCGCGCGGGATAGACTGCCGCCCGTTCTTCCATCCCCTGAGTTCGATTCCGGCCTACTATGAGACGCCGGAGGCCGAGCGCGCCCGCAAGTGCAACTGCGTCAGCTACCAGATCAGCCCGGTTGCCATCAATCTGCCCTCCGGCCTGAACCTGACCCCGGAGAAGGTGCGATTCGTCTGCGACAACCTGAAGGCGCTTCTGCGGGCGTGATCGCTTTGCCGGGCAAGGTTTTCCGACGCACGCTGAGGGAGGAGCCGCGCAGATGGTCACCGTCTTGACCGAGGAGGAACAGATTCGGTATCTGATCCGGCAACTGGAGAGTTTTTTCCCGGACGGACGCTCGCTGGAAAACGTCGCGCCCGTCGTCCGGCGCGCTCTGGAGCGTGTGGAGGTCTGTTTCCGTTCCATCAATCTGCCCGGTTACTCTCGCGAGGGAACCGCCTGTTTTAACTATCTGCATACCGATCAGTACGCCGCGTTTTTGTACCTGGCATCCAATACGGCCTGGAAGGATTTCGAGGACGTGACGCTGGCCTCGAAGCTTTTCGCCCTCAATAAAGCCCTGAACGGTATCGTCTGTATGTACGACACGATTCTGCCGGACATTTTCCTGCTGATGCATACGGTCGGCATCGTGCTGGGCAAAGCCGACTACTCCAACTACCTGGTCGTCGCGCAGAATGTCACGGTCGGAACGGATCGAGGCTGTCGGCCCACGCTCAGGGAAGGGGTCGTGCTGTTCGGCGGAAGCTGCATCGTCGGCAATACGATCCTGCACAACGACGTTTCCGTGTCGGCCAACAGCTTCGTGTCGCATGAGACGATCCCCGCGCACTCGGTCGTGGCGGGGCGGTCGCCGAGTTTGACGATCAAGCCCGCCCGGCGGACTCTGGCGGATGTCTATTTTCGACGGTCGGCTCCGGGAGACGTTTCCGAAAGGGAGTGAGACGGGAACGGAATGGCTCGGCATTCCGGCAGCGAAGGAGAAGCGTTATTTCTGTTCTGAAGCGCAATATACTTGCCAACTTCGTCGGCAAGGGCTGGGTGGCCCTGATGAACCTGGCGTTCGTGCCTCTGTACATCAAGTACCTGGGCATCGAAGCCTACGGGCTGGTCGGGTTCAACCTGACGCTGAACCTGTTTCTGTTTCTGCTGGATATGGGCCTGAGCGCCACGATGAATCGGGAGATGGCGCGTCGGTCCGGGCAGCCGGAGAAGGCGCAGGAAGCGCGCGATCTGGTACGCACGCTCGAAGTGATCTACTGGCCGATAGCCCTGGTGATTGCGCTGGTCATTGCCGGAATCGCTCCCTGGATCGCCCACGCCTGGATTCGGACGCAGCATCTCTCCAGCGCGACCGTCCAGCAGGCGATCGTCTTGATGGGTCTCTCCACCGCGCTGCAGTGGCCCTATTCGTTCTACGAAGGGGGACTGCTCGGCCTGGAGCGGCAGGTGCTGGTGAACGGCATCACCGCCGGTTTTGCCACGCTGCGGGGCGCGGGAGCCGTCTGCGTGCTGGCACTGGTCGCGCCGACCGTCCAGGCGTTTTTCGTATGGCAGGGGTTGAACAGCGCCCTGATGACGCTGACGGTCTGGGCCTGCTTCCACTACAGCCTGCCGAAGACGGGCCGACCCGCGCGCTTCGACCGGAATCTGCTCCGCGAGACCTGGCAGTTTGCGGCGGGAATGACCGGGATCAGCCTCGTCTCCCTGGTGCTGACCCAGGCTGATAAGATCGTCCTGAGCAAGCTGCTCACGCTGGAGTATTTCGGCTACTATACCCTGGCGAGCAACGTCGCCGGAGCCATCGGCTACGGCGTGACGCCGTTCTTCGCGGCCCTGTTCCCCCGCTTTACGAAGGTGGTGGCGCAAAGAGATTCGGCGGCGCTTGGGGTACTATATCATGGCAGTTGCCAGATGCTCTCCATTATCGTCTTACCGGCGGCGCTCCTGGTCGCGATCTTTTCGCGCGAACTGCTGCTGCTCTGGACCCGCGATCCCGGCGTCGCCGCGCACACGCATCTGCTGGTCACGCTGCTGGTCATCGGCACGGCCTGTAATGCCGTCATGAACGTACCCTATGCGCTGCAACTGGCCTACGGCAATACGCGCATCGCGTTCTGGTGCAATGTGGTGGCGATTCTCCTGCTGATCCCTCTGCTGCTCTGGCTGGCCCGGCGCTATGGCGCGGTGGGCGGGGCCATCGTCTGGCTGATTCTGAATAGCGGCTATGTGCTAGTCGGCATACCGGTATTTCATCGCTACTACCTGCGCGGCGAGATGTGGCGCTGGTACTGCGACGATGTCGGCGCGCCTCTGCTGGCGGCGCTGGCAATCATCGGGATGAGCCGATGGTGGATCGGGGAGACGCTGCCGCCGCCTCTCCTGCTGTTGAGCCTGATGGGGGCGCTGCTGCCCGCCATCGGCGCGGCGGCGCTGGCCGCGCCGCAGATACGGGAACGTCTCCTGCAACGCCTTGTCCGCGCCCGATCGCTTGCCTGAATCAAGACTCGTGTCTGGGTTTATAAACCGCCCTCACCCCCGGCCCCTCTCCCACAGCGTGGGAGAGGGGAGAGGGTTTAGCAAAGCGAGCGCGGCTCTGTAAGACCCGCTTGTGAGGAAGGACGACGCATGAGCCAATCCAATCCACGCCTGTCGCTGATCATTCCCACCCGAGAGCGCGCCGAGACGCTGCGCTATGCCCTGAAGACTGCGGTGGAGCAGAAGAGCGACGCCATCGAGATCATCGTCAGCGATAATTTCAGCAAGGACAATACGCGAGAGATCGTGCAGAGCTATGACGATCCGCGCGTGCGCTATGTCAACACCGGGCGGCCGATGTCCATGTGCGGCAATTTCGAGTTCGCCCTAGAGCAGGCGCGCGGCGAGTATGTTCTCTTTATCGGCGATGACGATGCGGTGCTGCCCGGCGGACTGGATAAGCTGCTGGCCGAGATGGACGCCCATCCCAGCCCCATCTATTCCTGGCCCATGCCCGCCTACTACTGGCCGCTGAAAGACAAAAAAGCCTACACGACCTACATCCCGACGCCGACAGAGCCGCATGACATTGATCTGAAAAAGCTGGCGCGGTTCGTTGTGAAGCACGGCGGCTGGCAATACTACCGGATTCCCTGCGTCTATCAGGCCGCCGTACACCGCAGCATTCCCGACGCCATCCGCGCCAAAGCCGGGAAGGTCTTTCCCGCGACGCAGCCCGATGTGTTTACCTCGATGGCGATTCCGGCGTTCGCGGATCGCGCGCGCAATATCGGCTACTCCATTACGAGCCTGGGATACTGTCCCAAAGCCAACGGTATCAGCCTGGTCTCCGGCAGCGGGCCGTCCAACCTGGAACGCTGGTACAAGGAGTTCGGCGACTATAAGCTGCATCCGACGCTCTGCCTGGAACTGAACTATATCGTGCAGGTGATCACGGACGCGATTCTGATCGCCATGGAACGATTCCCGGAGTTCTACGGGGGAATGAAGTTCAATTACGAAGCGGCCTGGGCCTTCAACTACCGACTTTACGGCAAGCTGTGCGACCGCAGAGAACTCCTGCGCAAGCGCAAACTCGTGCAGCAGCGCCATCCATTTAACGTCATGAAGTTCCTGGCCTACTGCGCCATGCACGACATCATCGCCCGGCGGCAGGAGATGCGCAAGCAGCGGTACATACGCGAGTCGCTGGTGGCGGGAACCCCCGATAACATCCGGGATTTTGTGCATCAGTTGGCGCGCAAAGAGCAGACGCCCGGCACGCCGAGCTTCAGTTTGCGGTAGCCTCTGCCGCCGCGCGCGTCTGCCTGGCCGTTCCCTCCCCAGGCGGCAGCGCGGGCCGACTCGGTCGCGACAGGCGGCATGGGCCGGAGCGGAAACGATTCGGCAGGAAGGGATTTCTTGTGGCCCAAATTGTCCGAATGGAACAAGATAGGCTCGTCGTGCGCGTGCCGATGTCCCGTCCTTTCCTCGTCGGCCTGATCGTCGGTTTTTTCTGGCTGCTGCCGGTATCCGGCCCTCCGCGCCGGGATGTGTTCGAGGGGGAGATCACCGTCCTGCGGGTCTTGCGCCTGGTGCTTCCTCTGGCGGTGTGGCTGCTGGTAGAACGGCGGGAGGCGGCCCGCCTCCTGCACAGCTTCCTCTATCGTTTCCCTGCCGGGCGGTTTCCTCTGCTTCCTCTGCGTATCGCCGCCTTCTGTCTGGTGCTGGGATTCTTTCCCCTGCTGGCGGGCCTCCTCAACCGCAGCGTCCCCTATATCGTCTCCGTTGTCGCGCCTCTGGTGCTGAGCGTACTTGTGCTGGTCGCCATTGTGCTTCTGGAGGAGAGGGCGCTGCGGGAGTGGGCGCTGGGCGTCTGCTTTGCGGCCCTGGCGTTTCTGATCGTGGGGCTGCTGCGCTTCGGGTTCAGCGAAAGCAGCTTCTTCGGCAGGCCCCGCGCGATGATGGGTTTTACGCATCCTCTGATCACGGCTTCGGCGGCGCTGAGCGCCATGCTCTTTTTCGGACTCTACGGGCGGGAGCGACTTTCGCGGAGATGGCGCGTTCCCGCCCGCATACTGCCTCCCGTCTATGCGCTGGTCACGTTCTTCCTGCTGCAGATCTCTCAAAGCCGGAATATGCTGCTTTCGACGCTGGTGGCGCTGTGCCTCTACCTGCTGGCCCGGCACACCTCCGCGCTGACTCGTATTGCCGTCTTTGTACCGCTGCTGATCGGCCCGATGCTCTTCTACGCTTTTGTGCTGTACAGCCCTCCCACCGACCCGCTGTGGGAGTGGCTCAACGCGCAGTCGTCGCACCGGCTGGGCTACTATCAGAAACTGCTGCGCGACCTGGTAGAGATGGGAGGATCGGCGATTGCGCCGGACGCGAACCGCCTCGACGCGATCTCGGAGCAGCTCGGTTTTGCGGCGGCGGACTCCGTTTTCCTGAGCTATCTGGTGAACTACGGCATCGGAAGCCTCTGCCTGCTCGTGCTGCTCTTCGGCGTCATCGGGTGGCAACTGGCGCGTTCCCGGCAGAACGCTCTGGCCTTTGGCATCTTCGGCGGCCTGATGGTGTTCTACAATCTGGATGCGCAGGGACTTACGGCCAGCAACCTGATCGTCTTCATCCTGTTCGCGTATACCGTGCGCTGCGCCCTGCGTTATGCGGTGCGGCCCGTGCAGGAGGCCGCTGCGACCGGCCCTTAGTCGGCGGCGGTTGGATAGAGGGACACCGATGCGTATCGCTTTGAATCTGCTCTTTCTGATCCCCGGCGTCGTCGGCGGGACACAGACCTACGCCACCGGACTGATGCGGGGCCTGGCCGAGATAGATACGGAGAACGAGTATTGTGTCTTTCTCAATCGCGAGGCCGCCGACCTGGAACTGCCGCAGGCGGCGAACTTCCGGCGCATCGTCTGCCCTGTCAGGGCGACGCGGCGGGAGCGGCGTTATGCGTGGGAACAGGGCCGGCTGCCCTGGCAACTGCGCGCCTGCCGCGCCGACCTCGTGCATTCGCTGGGGTATGTCGGGCCGCTGTTCGCGCCCTGCCCGCAGGTCGTCACGATCCACGATATGAACTATCTGGCCGTGCCGGAGGAGGTGGCGAGCGTGCGGCAGAAGGCGCTGCAACTGCTGGTAGCGCAGACGGCGCGACGCTCCGCGCATATCGTCGCCGTTTCGGAGTTCTCCCGGCGGGAGATCGAGCGGTACCTGGGCATCGCGCGCGACCGCATCACCGTGACGCATGAAGGCCCGCGCGATCTCACGGCCTCTGCGGAACCCTGGTCGGCCCTTGTGGAGCGATACGGGCTGGAACGTCCCTATCTGATCGCCTTCAGCAGTCCCTTCCTGCATAAAAACATCCCGCGCCTGATCGAGGCGTTCGCGCGCCTGCGCGCCGAGGTTCCGCACGACCTGGCGCTGGTCGGACACGCGCCGGAAGGCCAGAACCTTCACGCGGAGATAGAGAAGCGCGGAGTGACAGAGCGCGTGCGCGTGACCGGTTACGTGCCGGATGCCCACGTGATGCCGCTTTTGGCGCACGCCGATCTGTTCGTCTTTCCCTCCTGGTACGAAGGTTTTGGCCTCCCTATCCTGGACGCGCAGCGCGCCGGAGTCGCGGTCGCCGCTTCGACGGCGGCCTCGCTGCCGGAGGTGGCGGGCGATGGCGCGCTCTATTTCGATCCGACTTCCGTCGAGGAGATGGCGCAGACGCTGCGCCGGGCGCTGCTGGACGCCGCGCTGCGGGAGTGCCTGATCGCAAAGGGGCGCGCGAACCTTTCTCGTTTCTCCTGGCAGCAGACGGCGCAAAAGACTTTGGAGGTTTATACGCGGTTCGCGGCGAAATGAGGGGGGCGCGACAACCAAGAAAATTTTGATCTACAGAGAATGAATTTAGTATGCGAATACTCCTTCTAACCACCTATTTTCGACCGGAAAGCGCGGCCAATGCCGTCCTGATGACCCAACTGGCCGAAGAGCTGACCGAGCAGGGGCATCAGGTCACGGTGATCACCGCCATGCCGCACTACGATAAGAATCGCATCTGGGACGAGTATCGCGGCCGTCTCTGGATGCGCGAGCGGCGTGGGGAGATCAATATCCATCGCGTCTATATCTATGTGCCGCCGCATAAGACCAGTCTCGCCGGTCGGCTCTTGAACTATGCCTCGTTCAATCTGCTCTCCACGCTCGCTGGGCTGATGGCCGGCAAGCACGACGTGCTGCTGGTTCCTTCGCCGCCGCTGACCAATGGCGTTTTCGGATTCCTCATCAGCCGCCTGCGCGGGATGCCGTTCATCTATAACGTGCAGGACCTCTATCCCGATGTCGCCGTCCGGCTCGGCATCCTGAAAAATCCGCGCGTGATCCATTTTTTCGAGGCGATGGAGCGGTTCGTCTATCGCAAAGCGGCGGGCGTCAGCGTCATTTCGGACGATATGCGCCGCAATCTGATGGGCAAAGGCGTGCCGGAAGACAAGCTGGTGATCATCCCTAACTTCGTCGATACCGAGTTCGTGAAGCCTCTGCCGCGCAAGAACTGCTTCAGCCAGGAGCAGCAGTTCGACGACAAATTCGTGGCTCTCTTCGCGGGTAATGTCGGGCTTTCGCAAGGACTGGAGATCGTCATCGAGGCGGCGGAGCGGCTGAAAGCTATTCCCGATCTGCTGTTCGCCATTGTCGGGGACGGCTCGGCGAAGGCCGGTCTGGTCGCGGAGGCGGAAAAGCGCGGCCTGCACAACATCCGGTTTCTGCCCTGGCAGCCCTACGAGCGCGTTCCCGAACTCTACTCGGCGGCGGATGTCTGCCTGGCGACCCTGCGGCGCGGCATCACGGAGGACTCTGTGCCGAGCAAGCTGTATACCATCATGGGAGTCGCCCGCCCGATCCTCGCGTCGCTGGATAGCTCCAGCGATACCTGGCGGATGATCGAGCAGGCGGGCAGCGGCCTCTGTGTCGAGCCGGAGGACGCGAAGGCGCTGGCGGAGGCCGTCCTGACTCTCTACAACGACCGGGAGAAGGCGGCGGAGTTAGGGCGGCGGGGCCGCGCTTTTGTCGAGGCCCATCATACGCAGCAGCGCGTCGCGCAGCAGTACCAGGAGTTTTTCGCCCGCATTCTCGCGCAGCGCGGCAAGCCCGTTCCGACCAACGCCAAAGTATAGCAAAGCCCGTTGTGCCGTTGAAACGGCACGCTGTCTGAACGGTTATTGTCTGAACTATGATTTATGGGATTACAGGATAGACTGTGATTAAGCCAGGCCCAATCATAGCCCATCCAGTAATCCGATAAATCACGGTTCAGACAGCGTGTGCAGCCGCGAATACACGCGCCAGGCGGAGATTTTCACCTTTATAGACCGGAGCCGACCATGCGAAACGCTGTGATGGAGTTCCTTGCCACCCTGACGCCGGAGCAGTTGCCAAAGGCGCAACTGCCGTTCAACTCGGAGGAGCGCCTGAACTGGCACTACGTCCCGAAGGCGCGGCAGGGAGTCTGCTTCAAGGAGATGACGCCCGCGCAGAAAGAGGCGGCGCTGGCGCTGCTGCGAATCAGCGTCAGCCAGAAAGGGTACGAGAAGGTCGCCACGATCCGCACGCTGGAGACCGTGCTGCGCGAGATCGAGCAGGGCAGCGGCCCGGTGCGCGATCCCGATCTCTACTACGTCACCGTGTTCGGCGACCCGGCGGCAAACGACGTGTGGGGCTGGCGCTTCGAGGGCCACCATGTTTCGTTCCACTGGACGGTCGTGGAGGGGCAGGTCATCGCCAGCACGCCCCAGTTCCTCGGCGCGAACCCGGCGGAGGTGCGGCAGGGGCCGCTTACTGGCACGCGCGTGCTTGCCGCCGAGGAAGACCTGGGCCGCGCGCTGGTCAAGTCGCTGGATGCGGCGCAGCAGCAGGAGGCCATCCTGAGCGACACTGCCCCGCACGACATCCTCACGGCGGCGCAGCGCAAAGCGGACATTCTGGAAGATCGGGGAATTCCCTACCACCGGTTGACCGCCGAGCAGCAGGGCCTTCTGATGACGCTGATCCAGGAGATCGCCAGCGTGCAGATACCCGAACGGGCCGAGCAGCGATTGGCCTCCGTGCGGCAGGCGGGTCTGGACAGCGTCAAGTTCGCCTGGATGGGCGGTCTGGAGCGCGGCGAAGGCCACTACTACCGCATTCAGGGAACTACGTTCCTGAT
>DASRGL010000349.1:0-4460 GCA_035651115.1 Chthonomonadaceae bacterium | reverse complement strand
CGCCGCTCTCGGCTCCCGCGCCGATCCCGTCCTGACCCTCTTCGACGACACGGGGAAGCAGCTTGAAGAGAACGACGACAGCAACGGCACTCCCGACTCCCGCATCGAGCGCACCTTCGACCAGGCGGGCGATTTCACGCTGCGTGTGAAGGAGGTCAAGGGTTTTACAGGGCCGGACTACGTCTATCGCCTCGTCGTGCAGGAAGCGCCGCCACCCGGCTTCACCCTCGCCACCGAGACGCGCGCCCGCGTCGTCGGGCGCGGCGACTCCGTTCCCTTCGAGATCGAGGTCACGCGCGACCGGTGGGATGGCCCGGTCACGCTCAGCGTCGCCGACCTGCCGCAGGGCGTCACGGCCAGCGCGTGCCGGGTTCCAGAGGGAGTGGGGCGCGGCCTGCTCGTTCTCACCGCTGCCAAAGACGCGCCGCTCGGCGCGTTCCCGCTGCATATCGTCGGCACGGCGCAGATCAGCGGGCAGACCGTGCAGCGCACGCTCGACCGCGCCAGCGATTGGGTCTGGAAGGGAGGAGACCGAACCACGAGCGGCGTTCCCGCCAACATGATTCAGTGTGCCGTCGTCAATCCGTTCGAGATCGCGCCGAGTACGGACGCGAACGCCCTGACCGTGCAGCGCGGCCAGAGCGTGAAGTTCACAGTGCGCGTCGAGAGGCGGATGGCCTATGCAAAGCCGATCACGCTGCGGGTGATGGGGCTGCCGGACGGAGTGACCGCAGAGGAAGCGACCCTGCCGCCGGATAAGCAGGAGATGGAACTGGAGATCAAGGCGAATGCCGAGGCGCGGTTGGGCGCGTTTCCTATCGCCGTCACTGCCCTCGCCGCCCCAAGCGAGTCCGTCCAACTGGATCGCGTGACGCCGCCCCTCACGCTGACGGTCGCCGAAGCGCCCAAACCGGCGGGAAAATAGAGAAAGCGCTTCTGTCTGAACTGTGATTAGTCGGATTAACGGATGAACCAGGATTAAGCCAAGCCCAATCCTGGTTCATCCTGTAATCCCATAAATCACAGTTCAGACGGTCTCTCACGGTTCAGACAGGTCGTTTACGGCCTGGAGTACAAAAATCCCCCGCGAGAATGACGCTCTTCGCGGGGGATGACACGGTTTGGCCGAAGCTGGGGAGAACTACTCGGTCGGCGCGGCGGTTTCGGCGGGAGCCTCGGCAGGAGCCGGAGGATAGACGCTGATGCGCCGCCGCTTCTTGTCGCCCTCGAATTTTACGATGCCGTCTATCAGCGCAAAGAGCGTATAGTCCTTGCCGAGACCGACGTTCTTACCGGGATGAAACTTGGTGCCGCGCTGGCGCACCAGCACGTAACCGGCGCGCACCTTCTCGCCGCCGAACTCTTTGACACCGAGATACTGCGGGTTGCTGTCGCGCCCGTTGCGCGAACTGCCCACGCCTTTCTTATGTGCCATCGGAAAATCTCCTATCTTATGAAGGCTGCCGCAGCGCGCCTCGATTAGACCTGTATGCTCTCGATCTGGATTTTGGTCTGATACTGGCGGTGTCCGTAGCGGCGATGGACGTTCTTCTTCGGCTTGTAGGTAAAGCCGTTGATCTTCTTGCCCCGTCCCTGCGAGACGATCTTAGCGACCACCTTCGCGCCGTCCAGCGTAGGCGCGCCGACCTGGAGGCCGTTATCGCCCTGCACCATCAGCACCTCGGTCAGTTCGACCGTCGCCTCCGGCTCGCCTTCCAGCTTCTCGACGGTGAGGACGCTGCCTTCCGCGACCTTATACTGTTTGCCGCCCGTCTTGATGATTGCGTACATGCGATTCTCTCCAATGGAGCGGCCTGCGCGGGAGGCCGCATCGCCGCCCAATACAGGAAACGCCCGAAAAAACATTGCGGGTCAGGCAGGCACAAAAAATCCGGCTACCCAACGACCCGGAGTCAGCCCTGAAGTATAGCACAGCCTGTCACACGCTGTCAAGGCCGATTCAGGCTTTGGCGATAGCCTCGGAGAGGGCTTCCAGCGTGACCGGCCCTTCATAACGGACGCCGTTGAGGAAGAACGTCGGTGTGCTGCCGATGCCGGTTGGACGCAGACCGTCCACATCTTCCCGGACGCCCGCGTAGGCTTGTGGGCTGGCAAGCGCCTCTTCGAACGCCTCTCGTTCCAGGCCGATAGCCTCCGCATAGCGCCGTAGATCGTCCTGAGACAGCTTCGGATTGCCCTCGTAGAGCGCGTCGTGCATCTCCCAGAAGCGGCCCAGCGCGCCCGCTGCCTCGGCAGCCTTCGCCGCATCCAGCGCGTAGAGGTGGATGTCGGTCAGGGGCAGATGCCGGAAGACCAGGCGGAGCCGGTCGGGGTTTGCCGCCAGCAGTTGCTTCAGGATGGGATAGGCGGCGGCGGAGTCCTCGCACTGGAAATCGCCATACTCCACGAGCGTAACGGGCGCGTTTTCCGGGCCGCGCTGCCAGTCCTTCGCGCTGACGGGAACGGGAAGAGAGATTGCCATGCTGTTGTCAGTACCTCACAATTCTATCGAAAATAGGCGGTGTGCTACCTGTCTTGACTACGTTTCAGCCCGGCGGAAATTCCCGGCCCTGCGAAATCAACCATAGGCCGCGCTGGTTTCGCGAACGAGCGTGCGGCGATAGCGGGCCAGGCGCAGCGTCTCGGCGGCGTCCGGCGGCGTGGAGAGCGTGGTCAGGTCGGCGAGAACGCGGGCGTTGACCCGGCCATAGCCCATCGGCAGCGAGAGGAAGCCGGCAGCCGCCAGTATCTCCTGATACTCCGCCAGGGCGCGGCGCAGTTTCGCCAGGTTCGTCGGGCGCGCCAGCGGCAGATAGGCCCGTGTCCAGGTCTCTACCTCCGCCAGCCACCAGCCGTCGCCTACCCGCCGATGCACGAACCGGTAGTAGAGCGCCGCCTGCCACGCCCGCGCCTCGCACGCGAGCGCCTCCTGCCCGGCGACCGTCAGGCCGAAGAAGGCGGGCAGCGTCTCCGGCGTCGCGCGGAACCGCAGCGCCAGCCACTCCCAGAGCCACCAATCAGAATGGGCTTTCGGCGTCGGGTGTTGGGCGTTGGGCGGGTCGGGAACGTGTGCGTGGTAGAGCGGGGCGTTCGGGTGCGCGGCGTCCGGCCAGTCGAGCAGCGGCCAGGGGAAATCCAGAGTGAGCAGAGGGCGAGCGGAGAGGCGCCCGGTGGGGCGGAGCGCCTGCGCGTCCTCGGCAGGGCGGAAGCGGGCCAGCGTCTCGGCGGGCAGGCGCGTTCCGACCGAATCGAGGAAGAGCAGCGGCGCGCCGTCCCAGAGCAGCGCGCGTTCCAGGTCACGAGTACGCAGGGTTAGCGTCGAGCGCGTCGCGCCGCCCTCCCAGTCCAGGCGCGAGCCGCCGAGCAGCCACAGGTCTGGAATATCCGCCTCGCGATAGAGGCGATGCCGCCGCCGCCACTCCCGCGCCGAGAGGTTCGCGCACTGGAACTCCAGCGCGATGCACCGGACTTTTCGCCCCCGGCCCGGCAGAACCGCCAGCACGTCGGCGCGCTGCCCGGTCTCCGGGATGGGCGCTTCGAGGAGAATGTCGGCGTCGGGCAGGCAGGCGCGGAGCCAGCGCGCGATGAGCAGCTTGCCCGCGCGATGTTCCGGCGTCTCCGGCTCGGTCTGCGGCAGGCTGCACACCGCGCCCGGCAGATGGGCGAAGTGGTGGGCGCGCACCGCTCCGGCGTGCAGCACGACCGGCCCGCCGCAGCCGGGGCAGGTCAGGGCGCGCGCATCCGAAAGGGAGCGCAGTTCCTCCGGCGCGTCTATCCCCAGGGTCACGCGTCGGTCGCCGCAGTTTGCGGCCAGCAGGTTTTGACGGGAAAACGGGTGCATAGGTGTTCAAGTGTCCATCTGTTTCGGCAGGCGGGGCAGGAATTCCTGCTTGCGGCGGCGAACAGAAGCGCGCCATGAGCTATCACCGGATTTCCATCGTCCTCCCGGTCTATAACCAGGCGGATCATATCGCGGAGATCGTGCGGGAGTACGAGTCCGCGCTGGCCCGCGTGCCGCTTCCACACGAGTCGCTCCTGGTTCCCAACGCCTGCCGGGACAACTCGGCGGCAGTCTGCCGGGAACTGGCGGAGATGTTTCCGGCGGTGCGCGTGATCGAGAGCGAACTGGGCGGCTGGGGGCGCGCGGTCAAGACGGGGCTGCGCTGCGCGGAGGGCGATCTGCTCTGCTATACGAACTCGGCGCGCACGGCAGCGCCCGACCTCGTGCTGCTCCTGCTCTACGCCATCGCCTACCCGGACACGGTCATCAAGGCGAACCGCCGCGTCCGCGAGAGCCTGGGCCGCCGCCTGGGATCGCGGCTCTACAACCTGGAGTGCCGCGCGCTGTTCCGCCTGACGCAAGGAGACATCAACGGCACGCCGAAGGTCTTTCCGCGTCGGTTCACGGCGCTGCTCCAACTCTGCCGGGATGACGATCTGATAGATGCCGAGTTCAACGT
>DASRGL010000348.1:0-2258 GCA_035651115.1 Chthonomonadaceae bacterium | reverse complement strand
ATGCTCGTCTCCCATTCGCAGGCGTGGAGGATGCCTGGCTGCTTGATGCCTTCCAGCGCCGCCGCCTGCGCCCCCGCGATCTGGAACCAGCTCGTGAACGCCAGAAACAGGTCGGGCTTGTCCTTCCGATGCCGCAACTGCACATCGTAGAGAGCCGTGTGGCCGGGCGTGACGTTGCCCGCATGGGAGTTCAGCAGGAAGATACGCCGGAACCCGGCCCCGATCAGGCTCTCCACCATATCTATCAGCACGCGCACATAGACCTCGGCGCTCAGGCTGACCGTGCCGGGAAAGGCGCGGTGATGGTCGCTGGCTCCCACCCAGAGCATCGGCAGAAAGACGGCCTCATCGCCCAACTCCGCCTCCGCTCGCCGCGCGATCTCCGCCCCGATCATGCTGTCGGTCAGCATCGGCAGGTGATGCCCATGCTGTTCCAGCGAGCCTATCGGCATGACGACGACTTTCTGCGCCAGATTCGGCACTTCCGTCCAGTTGCGTTCTCCCAGTTGCACGTCTCTTCTCTCCTTCTGCCCGCCGCCTGCGCACCGTCTTCTGGCAGGCGCGGTGAATAGTGTCTCAGCTTAATGCGTCCAGATCGGCCAGGTCTTTCGGCCTGCCAGAAGCAGCCTTGTTCGCTAAAAGCGCCGTCTTGCCGATGAAGTGGACGGGGATGCCCCCTAACTCGCCTGCCGTTCGCTCTTTCCAGGCTTCGGCAAAATCAACGCCGCTGAGGGCGGTCACGATGTCTATTCGATGGGGTGGATAGCCAAGCTGAATGATCTGACCGGGAGTCAAGAAATCGCTCGCGGTCAGGCCAAGCCCTGCAAAGCCGAAGTCTGTCAGCACGGCCTCCAGATTGTGTGCATTCTCTTCGGAAACCTCGACGCAGAAATCAATGTCGCCCGTCAGCCGGGGATAGCCGTGATAGGCGACAGCATAGCCGCCCACGATGAGATAGCGTACCTCATGGGAGTTTAACAATACGATAAACTCTTTGAAGTCGGTCGGCAGCGTCTCCATTGTTCCTCACAGGCCAGCGACGGTTGAGTTCCAGGAGAATATCCAGGCGTTCTTGCGGGGTGAGGCTCTGATAATACGCCTTCTCAGCACGGTCGGCCTCTGCAAAAGAGGTGAGAACGGCAACTCGTTTTTCCATGATGTTATTGTACCGCACTGCGACACGAGCGTGGTCGCGATGGCACGCGGCTTAACGCTGATCATAGACCGGGCCGCGTTCGCAGCGAGCGTAGAGATCGGCCCACTCCTTCGAGCCATCGTCCTTCCAGATTTCCAGCCGGACGCCGCGCTCCTGCGCCGGATGGTTGCCCTTCTGGAAGTCCGGCCAGCACTGCTCCCACATGTGCGCGTAATGGACCACCCGCCCACCCGGCCAGATGACCGAGAGAATGTGCCGCTGTTCGGGAAGTTCATAGGGCGGCTCCATCCTGTAGCGCGTCAGGGCCGCCTCGTCCACCGTGACGCCGAGTCCCGGCCCGTCGGGAACCTGCAAATAGCCGCCGCGCAGGGTAAGCGGTTCGGCCAGCAGGTCATCGGAGTAGTTGTTCAGGCAGGTGACGGCGGGCCACTGCGCGAAGGGCAGCACGGCTCCCAGATGCGTCATCAGGGCGGTCATCAGGCCGACGCCGACCATCTGGAGCCAGAACGGTTTTTCGAAGGCTGCCGCCAATGCGCCCTGCCGCAGAATGCTCACGATGCCGCCGCCGACCACAAACCCGTCACAGACCTCCTCGCGCACCGCCGTCGGGAACGGCGGGCTGCCGAAGTGCATCGCCAGCGGGCGGTTCGTCTTACGGCGCAGATGCTGGTAGCCCTCCACGTCGCGCTGCGGAATCGGCCCCTCGTAGATGGCGACCCGCTCCTGCTTATCCAACTCCTGCAATACCGGCGCGGCGTTGCCGACGTTCAGGAGCAGATCGTTCCAGTCCAGATCAAGGCGATAATGAGGCGGCGTGACCGCGCTGACGGCCTCCACCTGCGCATACACATCTATCCAGGGCCGCGCTTTGAACTTGTGCGCCGTATAACCCTGCGCGACCGCCTCTTTCGCCTCCTCCGCCAGGTCTTCCGGCCCCATCTTCGTGTTCCACCAGGCGATGGGACACCAGTCGCGCACCTTCGGCAGGTTGAACAGCTTGTAGACCGGCACGCCCAGCGCCTTGCCCACCACGTCGTAGATCGCCATCTGCAAGCCCGCTCCCAGGCTGTCGTCGCCCAGGAAATCGGCGGGGTTCTGGCCC
>DASRGL010000347.1:0-7071 GCA_035651115.1 Chthonomonadaceae bacterium | reverse complement strand
GGCCCGGATTCATCAGGGGGCGGAAGCGGCGGAAGCGGCGCGGCAGCTTCGCGCGGAGGCGTTTACCATCGGAGCGGACATCTTTTTTGGGGCCGACCAGTTTCGCGCGGCATCGCTCCGAAGTCTGGGCCTGCTGGCCCATGAACTGACGCACGTGGGGCAGCAGCATCGGCGGTCTCTGGCCCTGCGGTTTTACACACCGGCGGGCGGCGACGCTATGGAGCAGGAGGCGCAGCAGACCGCCCTGCGGGTGATGGCGGCGGCCAGCGGGCCGGAGAGCGGCAGCATGATGGTTCCCGATACGCAGCCTCCCCGCCCATCCATGACCTTCGCGCCCGCCTACGGACTGCCCAAAGTCGGCAGCGCGCCGGAACCATCGCAGGCCGCGACCGAGGAGCGAGGGCCGGCCTCCACCAAGCCGACGCCCTCGCCCCGACGCGCCGATCCGCGCGCCGTCGCCGACCGGGTCTATGAACTGATGAAACAGGAACTCGCCCACCTGCAGCGATTTGGTGGCGCGGGAAGGAGATAACGCCATGTCGGACATTCAGGTAGCGCCGCCCGCGAGCCGGAACGGTGCCTCGGCTCCCCCGGAAAAGCCGCGTCCGAAAGACCCGCATATCGGGCTGCGGTTCTGGGTACAACTGGGGCAGGTGGAGGTCGCCGGATTCCAGGAGTGTACCGGATTCGGGATGGAGACGGAGATATACGAATACTCCGAGGGCGGGCTGAACACCTACACGCACAAGCTGCCGGTGCGCGTGAAGCATAAGAATATCACGCTGAAACGGGGCCTCGATGAAGGACAGGACCTTTTCCAGTGGTATGTCCGCGCGATGAAAGGAGAGATCAAGCGGCAGAATATCTCCATCATCGTCTACGACTCCCAGGGCAATCAGGTGCGCAAGTGGGACCTGCAGAATGCCTGGCCCTGCAAATGGAACGGCCCCGATCTCAAGACGGATCATGGCGCTGTCGCCGTCGAGTCGGTCGAGATCGCGCACGAAGGGCTGCTGCCCACCTCGCGCTGATGCGGAGCGTATCCATGCCAGACGCCTCTTCCCGTAAAACCGATTCGCGCCCTGCCGATCTGAAGCCGCCGCGCTCCTATTACCGGACGCTCCGGTTCCAGGCCGCTGTGCGCCGTCATCAGGCCGCGCCGGTCAGTCGGTCTCCGTTCGTGGGCGGATGGCAGAGGAGTCTCGGACGGACGACGGCTCGCCTGGCCGGGCAGCTGCGCCTGCGCCATACCTTCGCGCCGGTGTCTGCCGTCTCGCGCGTGACAGAGAAAGCGCCGTCCGCGCGACCCTCCCGGCGCTGGAGCCTGCCTCGCGGCCCGGAGCGTCCCCATCGGACGGAGACCGACGCCTTGCGGACGGCCCTTCCGGCGACGCAGCCTGCGCTCTCCTCACCGGGACGCCAGCCTATGACGGAGGAGTGGAGCGACGCGCCAGAAACGCCTTCGCGCGCCGCCGACCGGGGCAATGAGTCGCCCCTGCTGACCGCTCAGACTGCACGCGGAGACTGGCTCGCGCCCGCGATCACGCTCACGCCGCTGGTCACCGGAAGCGTGACCGAGGGAGAGCGAATCGCGCAGGATCTGCCCCTGTCGCGGCCTCCTGTCCCGCTGGCTTCCTGGCTGGGCGCTGCGCCGTCCGCTCCCGAACAGGCCGCGCCGGAAGTTCTCTCGGCTGGCCTGCGCCCGGTCTTTCGAGAGACGATCCCGATGAACTCTGCGCCTGGAACCGAGATCATGCAGTCCCGGCGGCCTGACCCGATGGCCTCTACGACGGTTCTCTGGCGGCAGCAGGCGCGTCCCTCGCGTTCCGCTCTGCCTCTGGCGGCCCCGGCGCGGATGCCGATGACGAATCCGGTCTGGCAGGCCGCGCCGCCTGCCGTTCCTGCGCATAGAGCCTCTCCCCTGCCCCCTCCTTCGCAAGGAGGGGGAGAGGCAGGGGCGCTGCTGGCTGCGCCCTCTCTGGGGGCTGTGCCTGCTCCCTCCCCCTACGAAGGGGAGGGCCAGGGAGGGGGCGGTTCCCTCCCCCTGTTCCAGGGGGGAGGGCCAGGGTGGGGGGCTACCCGACGAGACGCACTGGGCCTGCCTTCGCCGCCGAACATTTCGGGGCCATCGGGGAGCGCCGACCATTTTGCAGGAACGGAACCGCGCGCTGCCATGCCCCTTGCCGCTCTGCCTGGCGATTTCCTCTATCGCGCGCTGGCGACAGGAAACGTTACGGCGCTTGAGGCCGAGGGAGGGCCATCGCCTGCCGACAGGACAACAGCGACGGCTGTATCCCTCTTTCGTCCTCTGGCGGTGTCGCGTCCAGGCCCTATGGAAAGGCTTCCGGCGCTGCGGCTCCCTTCCGACAGTCTCGGTGTGACCAGGCTCCTGAGAACGCTGACTGGACCGAGCCTGAGGCGAGATCGGAGCGCAGCGGGGGAGGAAGGAAGCCTCGCGGAAAAGGACGCAGCCCGGATCGCCCCGGTAGACGGGCAGGCCGGAGATGGCCTGCCCATGAGGAGCCTGCTGACAGCGCCTCTGTCCGTAGGCCGAACGGCCAGTGGTTCTCGCCGGACGGAGCGGCGGCGCGAGCGTTCCGGGCGTAAAGAGGAGTTCTCAGACGTTTTGGAGGCGCAGCAGGCCACGCCTGCGGCCTCGATAGAGCCTGTGGGGGAGACACGAAGCCGCGCGCCGAGGGCCTCGCTCTTGCCAGACGGAACGCGCCTACTGGATCGCCTTATGCCGTCAAAACGAGAGACGCCTGTCGTACAGAATGCCCTGGAGAGAGCAGAACAGTACCGGCAGCAGCGCCCGCTGCCCGTCGCCGTCCGGCTGCCCGCCGAACCCGATCTGCGGCCCGCTTTGCCTCTGCGGGAATCGCATCCGATGGCGGAGCGCGCCCCGGAACGGCTCTATCCGGCAGTCGGAGGCGGCGCGCGCGGCGGGGAGGGCAACGGCCCATGGATTCAGCGGTCGGCGACAGGTTCCAGCCCGGACGCTCCGCCTGCCGCCGGAACCCAGGCTGCCGCGAACCAGGAACAGGATTCCGGCGCTGCCGATCCCGCCGCTGCCGCCAACGAGATTCATCTGCTCGCCAATGAGGTCTGGTACCTCCTGAAGCGCCGCCTGGCGGTGGAAGCGGAGCGGCGCGGCGGCTGAACAAGAGTGGGCCGCGCCGCAGAAAACATTCTGGAATGGCCCTGCATGAGGAAGCGAGACTATGGGACTGGAACAACTCATCATTCAAAACTCCGAGAAGCCGGATAAGAAGCTGACCTGCCTCTTCAATCCGACCGAGTACTCCATTGCCAAAACCAACAACTGGAAGACCAAAGACAACGTCGGGAAGAACGTGCCGCAGGTGGACTTTACGGGCGGAGGGGCCAGAACTTTGAGCATGACCCTCTTCTTCGACGTGCTGGAACAGCCCGGCGCGGATGTCCGCAAATATGTGGATCAGCTCTGGGAACTGACCATGATTGACGAGACGAAGAAGCATACCAAGACCAAGCGCGCCCGCCCGCCCTTCTGTCACCTGACCTGGGGACAGCACTGGACGTTCAAGGCGGCTATGCTCAGCCTGACGGTGAAATACACGCTCTTCCGGGAGGACGGCACGCCTGTCCGCGCCACCGCCGAGGTGAAGTTCCAGGAGGTCGAAGACCAGGCCCAGCAGAAGAAGACCAATCCGACCTCCTATGCGGAGCCGGGCCGCCGATGCCGCGTGCTGAAACCCCGCGACACCCTGGCGCTTATCGCCTACGAGGAGTATGGCGATCCCAACTACTGGCGCGTTCTGGCCGATTATAATCATCTTGATGACCCGCTCGATCTGCGACCGGGCGAGATACTCGCCGTTCCGCCGCTCTCCTGAAGAGCGCTTACTGAGCCGCGCTTGATTCCTGAACTCTCCCCTCTCCCGCAGCGTGGGAGAGGGGGGCGGGGGGGTGAGGGCTTCTCCCCCTCTCCCGCAGCGTGGAAGCGAGGGGTTTCGTAAGGCGACGAAGCAAGAGGTGACACGCGATGCGAGGCAACAATCCGGGAGGCGCGCGCGCCGCTGAGGAGGCGGAGCGTTCCCACCTTTCCCATTTCAACCTGCTGCTGGATGGGCGGCAGGCCCAGGAAGAGTTGATGCACGACCTGCTGGACTGCACGGTTGAAAACAGCCTGCACCTGCCGGACGTCTGCACCATTCGCCTGCACGACGCCGGGTTCCGATGGCTCGACTCCCCCCAGCTTCGCGAGGGGACTCGCGTGCAGGTGCGGGCCGGAGGCGAGACGACGCCGCAGTTGACCGAGATATTCGACGGCGAGATCACGGCGCTGGACATGGACCTGGCCGGGCATGGAGTTCCCACGCTGACCCTGCGCTGCTATGACCGCTCGCATCGCCTGCACCGGGGACGCCACAGCCGTACCTTCGTACAGATGACCGACGCGGACATCGTGCGCAAAGTCGGGCAGGAGGCAGGCTACACCGTCCACGCCGACAGCACCACGCAGGTGCATGAGTGGATCCTGCAAAACAACCAGACCAACTGGGAGTTTCTCAACGAGTGCGCCGAGCGCAACAGCTTCCGGCTCTACGTGCAGGGTGAGAAAGACCTCTACTTCAAAAAGGTCACCGATGAGTCGAAAGACGTGATCTCGCTGGACTGGGGCAAGAACCTGCGCTCGTTCCGCCCGCGCACCGCTTCGGCAGGACAGGTGGACGAGGTCATCGTGCGCGGTTGGGACCCTCACCAGAAACAGGCGATCGTCGGGCAGTGCCGGGTGCCGGCCGGCATCCCGCAGACCAACCAGAGCGCCAACGGCAGCCAGGTCGCCAATCGCGCCTTCGGCGCGGCGCGCATGGTCATTACCGACCGCCCGATTCACACGCAGGCGGAGGCCGATGACCTGGCCCGCTCCATCTGCGACAGCATCGGCGGCGGTTTTCTGGAGGCGGACGGGCTGTGCTACGGGCAGCCGGGCATGAAGCCGGGTATGATGGTGCAGATAGACAATATCGGCGACCGCTTCAAAGGCAAGTATATGGTGACGTCCTCCACGCACACTTATACCCCTTCCGAGGGCTATGCGACGCAGTTCGCCATCAGCGGGAAGAAGGCATCGCCTCTGCTCTCCTCGCTGGGCGGCGGTGCGGGCGGCGGCAATCGCGCGCCGCAGGGCGGCAATGTGGTCGTCGCGGTCGTCACCGACAATCGCGACCCGCAGAACCTGGGCCGGGTCAAGGTCAAATATCCCTGGCTGACGGAGGATCACACGAGCCACTGGGCGCGGATCGTCTCGCCGATGGCGGGGCCGGGGCGCGGCTTCTACTGCCTGCCCGAAGTGGACGATGAGGTGCTGGTCGTCTTCGAGCATGGCGACGTGCGCCGCCCCTATATCATCGGCGCGCTCTGGAACGGGAAGGATAAGCCGGTCGAGGGCAACGATAAAGCCGTTTCCGGGGGTAAGGTCAACCGGCGCACCCTGAAGACGCGCATCGGGCATACCCTGCTGCTGGACGACACCGACGGCAAGGGCGAGATCCGCATCACCACCAGCGCCGGGCATACGGTCGTGCTGGACGACAAGAACGACCAGATACAGGTGGTGGATAAGACCGGAACCAACAAGGTCACCATCAAGAGCGGCGACAACTCGGTCAAGGTGGAGTGCCTGGGCGATTTCAGCGTGAACGCGAAGGGCAAGATCACGCTGACCGGAATGGGCGGCGTGGACGTGAACACCCCGGCCATGATGAATCTTCAGGGTTCGATGGTCAAGATCAACTGAGAGGAGGCGGCAGCGATGGGACAACCGGCAGCGCGGGTCAGCGACATGACGGCGCACGGCAGCCCGCTGGCTCCCGGCCCCGGCAGCGCCAACGTACTGATCGGCGGTCTCCCGGCCTGGCGCGGCATGTCGGCGGCGGCGATCGCGGCGCTGGCCGCCGCCGTCGCGCAGGCGGCGGAGGATATTGCCAAAGCCTCCGCCGCAGCGACAGCCGCGGCAGGCACGCCCGGCGCTCCCGCCGCGCAGGCCAATCTGACGAACACCGCCGCCAACGCGGTCGCCAAGATCGGCGCGATGATGACCGGCTCCGGCGCGGACATTCATGCCTGCCCGGTCGTCAAACTTGTCGTTCCCGATGGCCCCGGCGTGGTGATCACGGGCAGCCAGACCGTGCTGATCAACGGCCTGCCCGCCTGCCGCATGGGAGATGTCATTCAGGAGGCCACCTCCGTCAACAGCATCGCCATCGGCTTGCCGACCGTGCTGATCGGCGGTTAAACTCTGTCTTTTCGTCCGCAGGACGGTTGGCGCGTAGCGCCTTCCAGACGGGTATTTCAATGCCCGGTAATGTGGCAGACGGCCTCTTCGGAACTTAGGAGCAAAACGCTATGCCAGACCCGACCCGAGACTTTCTGGGCGCAGGATGGAAGTTCCCGCCCCGCCTCGATGCGCGCGGGCAGATCGAACTGGTGCAGCAGGAGGCGGATGTCGAGGAGGCCATCCGCATCATCCTGCTGACCCATTGCGGCGAGCGCGTCATGCGTCCGGAGTTCGGCTCCGAACTGTTCCGATTGCAGTTTCTGCCGTTGGACGCCGGAACCGCCGGGCTGGCGCGGCGCTATGTGCAGGAGGCGCTGGCCCGCTGGGAGCCGCGCATCGAAGTCCTGGCAGTCCAGGCCGTTCCCGATACCAAACATGAGTCGCGGCTGCTGATCCAGATCGAGTATCGCATCCTGGCGACCAATTCCGAGCGCAACCTGGTCTTTCCGTTCTATGTCATTCCCGGAGAAGAGTGAGAGGTTCTATCATGTCGCTGCCTTCGCCCAATCTCGATGACCGCACCTTTCAGGAGATCGTAGACGAGGTCAAGCGCCAGATCGGTCGGCGCTGCCCGGAGTGGACGGATCACAACGTCTCCGATCCCGGCGTTACGCTGATCGAACTGTTCGCCTGGATGACCGAGATGGCGCTCTACCGGATGAACCAGGTGCCGGAGAAGAACTATATCAAGTTTCTGGAGATGCTGGGCATCACGCTGGAGCCGCCCGCGCCCGCTCTGACCGACCTGC
>DASRGL010000346.1:0-5445 GCA_035651115.1 Chthonomonadaceae bacterium | reverse complement strand
ACGGCCTGCTGCTGTTCCTGCTGCTGGCGGCGGGACTGGCCTGGCAGGTGCGGCGAATCCCCTGGCGCGGCGTGGGTCTGTTGCTGCTGGTCGCGCTGCCCTGGCTGGGCTTCGCCTTCGCCTACTTCGGCTCCCCGATTCCCACCTCATTCATCGCCAAGATCTACGTCTATTCGCACGGCATGACAACCTCCCGCGCGCTGATCCTGGACGCCTTCGCGACGCAGTTCACGTCGGGCTGGTTCCAGCGCGCTGTGACGCTGCTTTTCATGGTAGGCGCGGCCCGGATTCTGGCAGACCTAACCCCCCGGCCCCCTTCCCTAATGCGCTTCGCAGGGAAGGGGGTGTCGGGAGCCTCTTCCGTTGAACCAGGTCTTAAAAACCCACTTGAGGGGAAGGATAGACTCCAAGAGAACGTACAAGATTGGGTCACCCCCTTCCCTAGCGAGGAACGAGCGGGCAGGGAAGGGGGACGGGGGGTTAGGTCATTAGGTCTCCCCCTCCTCTGGCTGCTGATCTACTACGGCACGATGCTGGCCTCGCGCGTCCCGGCGTTTCCCTGGTACTTCCTTCCGCCCTGGCCTCTGTTCCTGGGCATCGCGGCGCTCGGCGGCGATGGAATCGTGCGGCTGATCGGCAGGCGGCTGCCGGCATCTGCGGCTCTGCGGCGTGCCTGGCCGATGGCGCTGCTGGCGTTCGGGCTGTTGGGATTGGCGCATCTGCGTTCGGTCCGCGCCGACATCGCGCGGGCGCAGTGGCAGGAGGACACGCTGCGCGTGCCGATGGGCCTCTGGCTGTGCGCCCACGCCCGCCCAAAGGAGCGCATCCTGCTCGAACCCATCGGCTATGTCGGGTACTACTCGCAGCGGCCCATCCTCGACATGATCGGCCTCGTCTCGCCGGAGGTCTTCGTCTCCTATCGCCAGCCCGATTTCCTCGCCGATATGGTGCGCCGCTTCCGCCCGGAGTGGCTCTGCCTGCGTCCGAGCGAGGTCAGGGCGATCACCCTGCATGATAGCGCCCTGCTGGCAGCGCAGTACGACTATATCCGCGAGTTTCATGTGCCGGGGCGCGGGCCGGACTTCCTGCTCTACCACCGTCGGCAGGATTCCGCTCCCTGAGTCGCGCATATCCAGGATAAATCGGCTCCCCTCTCCCAGGAACAAGGAGAGGGGAGCCTTAAGGAGCGCACGGTGAGTGAACTGAATTTCGACCTACTGAAACGCCTCTGCGAGACGCCGGGCATCAGCAGCCGGGAAGAGCGGCTGCGCAAGGTCGTCATCGAAGAACTGAAGCCGCTGACCGATACCCTCGAAGCCGACGTGATGGGCAACCTCATCGGGTTCAAGAAAGGGGCGTTGGACGGCCCGCGCGTGATGATCGCCGCGCATCTGGACGAGATCGGCTTCCTGGTCAAGCACATAGACGACCGGGGCTTTATCCGCTTGCAGCCGGTCGGCGGGTGGGATGCGCGGGTGATGGTGGCGCAGCGCGTGATGGTGCATGGCTTCGCCGGGCAGTCGCTGCGCGGAACCCTGATGCCCGCCGCCAAGCCGATCCACCTGCTGACGCCCGAAGAGGCCAACAAGCCGCCGAAGATCGAGGAGTTCTATGTAGACCTGGGACTGCCGGGCGAGAAGGTGAAGGCGCTGGTCGAGCCGGGCGACATGGTGACGATGGATCGGACGACCGAGCGCGTGGGCGACACGGTCATCAGCAAAAGCCTGGACAACCGCCTGAGCGTCTTCGTGATGATCGAGGCGCTGCGCCGGATTCAGTCCACGCCCGTCAGGGCCAATCTGCTGGCCGTCGCGACGACGCAGGAGGAGGTGGGGCTGCGCGGCGCGCAGACGGCAGCCTATACGCTCCAGCCGGACATCGGCATCGCCCTCGATGTCACGCTCGCCAACGACTTTCCCGGCCCCTCGGACCATGAGCAGGTGACGCGCCTCGGCAACGGCGCGGCCATCAAAATCTCCGACTCCTCCCTGCTCTGCCATCCGAAGCTGGTGCGGCATTTCCGGGATGTGGCCGAGAAAAAGGGGATCAAGTATCAGTTGGAGATACTGCCGCGCGGCGGCACGGATGCGGGCGGCATTCAGCGCAGTCGCGGCGGCGTGCCGAGTTTCACGCTCTCCGTTCCTACGCGCTATGTCCATACGGTCAACGAGATGGCGCACGTCGAGGATATCGAGGCGGCCATCGCGCTCCTGGCCGCCTATCTGGAAGAGGCCCACACGCGCCAGTACGGTTATGCGGACGATCTGGCCGGGTACTGAAAGTACCCGTCTGGAGGGCCTTCGGCCAACCGTCCTTCGGACGGACAAAGCAGTGTGCGTCCGCGAGGACGCTCGGCGCGCAGCGCCACCCAGACGGGTACTTTCAGTACCTGGCCTATACGGGCTTGCGCAGGAACAGGACAACATCCGTGAACAGGGTATCGTCCAGGCGGACGCTGAGGCGGTCGAAATGCGCCTGCGCCAGCGTCCATTCCGGCAGCAGGATGACTCCGGGATCGTCCAGCAGTTCGGGCGCGGGCGTCAGGTCGAGCGGGCCGATGCGCTCCAGGCCGCTGTTGAGGATCAGCCAGTCCAGCATCGTGCGGTTGAAGAAGTCTCTGGCGTTGGGAGAAAGTCCCTGCGCGCCCTCTTGCAGCACATACTCCGTCGAGAACGCCAGCACGCCGCCGGGCTTCAGGATGCGCGCGGCTTCGCGCGCGTGCGCCAGCGCGTAGCGCGGCCCGCCGAAATGCTCTATGGTCGAGATGGAGTAGACGAAATCCACGCTGGCGTCCGGCATGACCAGCCCCAGGCCGTTCATCTGCAGCACGGTCAGGCGGTCGCGAGGATAGTCGTAGGGCGCGTAGCGCGCCGGGTCGTGCAGCATCTCCAGCGGGGCCGTCACCCAGCCGAAGCCGTAGAGGTCGGTCGCGTAGAGGCGGGCGGTATGGCAGGCCAGGAAGTAGAGGAGTGGTTCGACGCCGCAGCCCACGCCCAGCCCGACGGAATCGCCTTCTAAAAAGCCGAGGGCGCGCAGCCCATAGGCTACCTGAGTCGTCTCCCACACCTTTTTGCGCGGTAGCTGGCCGCTCTCGTAGATACGGCGATAGGCTGCCGGATCGGCATCAGGCTGCCCGGTGTAGACCTCGACGGCCAGTGACCGCCAGGCAGCCTCTTCCTCGGAACTTGGGTTTGCCAGGGTGCAGAGGGGGGAAGCGTCAGGCGCTGGGCGTTGGGCGTTAGAGGGGAGGGAATAAGCGACGCTACTCCGAGGGGCTGAAGGGGTAAGAGAGCCGGGAACAGACATAGGGTGTGCCTTTCGTCGGTTTGCCTGGTCTGATTATCGGCAGAACACTCCGGCAAGTTTCAGGGGATTTATTGAGGAGGCGCTCCCTTTCTCCGGCATGGGAGAGCGGGCTGCGTTGCGGGGGAGGCTAGGGGTTGGCGTAGAGGGCGGCCATCTCGCGGGCGGTTTGCGCGAAGGCGGCGCGCAACTCCGGCGGGCTGAGGACTTCCGCCGCGCTGCCGTAGGAGAGAATCCACCAGGAGATCTCTTTGACGCTGTTGACGACGGCCGTGCAGACCAGCGAGCCGTCCGGCTCCGTCTCCATGGCGGCGAACTGGCGTCCCCGGCTGTCCACCACGAGCGCGGCCACCTGGGGCGCAAAGCGGACGCGGATGGTGATCTCCTCGTCCGTGCCGCCGAACATCTCCCAGGCGCGGGAGAAGTACTCATCCGCTGAGAAGTGGCGCGGATAGCGGAAGCGGTCGGGCAGGATCTCGACGGCGCGGATACGGCTGAGCTTGAAGGTGCGCACGCCCCCATGCTCCTCCGAGTTGGCGAGCAGATACCAGTTGCGGCGCATGAACCGCAGATCGTAGGGGGAGACGACCAGCGTGCGCTCGCTGTCGCTACTGGCCGACCAGTAGCGAATGCGCAGCTTGCGATTGGAGCGCATGGCCCGCTTGATGCGTTCCATGTTGGGCCGCTGGATGTTCTCGGTGGTCAGCGTCAGCGGCCCGACGGCCACACGATTCTCCAGCGCGCCGACCTCTTTGGCGGCTTCCGGGGCCAGCGAGGCGGTTATCTTCGCCAGCCCGGAGCGTAGATCGGTGGAAAAGAAGTTGTCGCTGGCGAGCGCAGGATTGGAGGCGGCAGTATAGAGAGCCAGCGCCTCCGAGGGAGTCAGGGACAACGGGGGCAGCGTCAGTTCATTCTCGAACACATAACGGCCCTCCCGCCGACTGTACCGCTTTTTGAACGACTGCTTTTTCTCGAGGGTGCGCAGGTCGCGATAGATGGTGCGTTCGGAGACGTGCAGTTCCTCCGCTAGAGCGGGAGGAGTGATGTCCTGATCCGCTCGCATTCGGTTGACGATGTAGTTCAAGCGGTCTGCTTTGGACAGGCGGTCGGGATTTTTGACGTTCATGATGTTGGCGTCTTCTCTGCGACAGTATAGGAAGATAGTTAGGGTACTATTCGCCAGCTATTTGTCTGTTCCTTCCTTTCTTCACGGTAATTGTACGGGTTTTCTGAAGATTCTGTCAAGTTTTTGAACATGGGTGCGGAATTCGACCCGACCTGCTCCACTTCTAGACGTTTCCCGTATTTTTGCTCATTTTAGCGCGTATTTTCACCTAATTTTAGTATGCTGCACCTGCCGCCGCTGTATCACATATCGCGCGTCTTGTGGCAGAAGGCAGGTCGAACCGAATGGAGAAAGCCGATGTCCGCCACGTCTCCCCGTACTGATGTCGAGTCTGTCACGCCCTTCCGCTATCGCGTGCTGGTCTGCCCGAACGCCTTCAAAGGCAGCCTGACGGCGGCACTGGCGGCGCGCGCCATCGCCGAGGGTCTGGCGCGCGTGCAGGAGCCGACGGCCTCGTTCGAGGCGCTCTGCCTGCCACTGGCCGATGGCGGCGACGGCACGCTGGAGACGCTGGTGGAGGCGACGGGCGGCGAGATCCACCGGGCGACCGTGCGCGGGCCGCTCGGCAGGCCGGTCGAGGCGGCCTGGGGACGGCTGGGCGGCGCGCAGCGGGAGACGGCCGTCATCGAGATGGCGCAGGCGTCCGGGCTGCGCCTGCTCAGCCCGGAAGAGTACGATCCCCTGCACGCCACCACCTACGGCACGGGCGAACTGATGCGGGCCGCGCTGGAGGCGGGATGCCGCACGCTGATCGTCGGCATCGGGGGCAGCGCGACCAACGACGGCGGCGCGGGCATGGCGCAGGCGCTGGGCGCGCGCCTGCTCGACGCGCAGGGGAACGAACTGCCGCCAGGCGGCGCGGCGCTGCGGCAGTTGGCGCGCATGGACCTGCGTGCTTTCCGGCTGCCTGCGGAGACGAAGGTCATTGTCGCGTGTGATGTGGACAACCCGCTCTGCGGGCCGGAGGGCGCGGCGGCCATCTACGGGCCGCAGAAAGGCGCGACGCCGGAGATGGC